>NZ_JBBEXE010000005.1:0-336851 GCF_037645805.1 Leptobacterium meishanense | reverse complement strand
ATAGTAAAAACCTTATAAACCATCCTGGCCATAATCCGGTCAGGATGCTTGCTTTTTTTAGACAATGCCTGTTACTAAAACTAAAAAAGACAGCCTAAAGAATAGGGCTATCATAGCAATTCTACAAGAACATTGACAGTAATGGTTCTAAAGAGTGTACAAAATTGAGTTGCATAATATTTCTCCAATATTCATTACCAAAAGAGCTTTGTGCATTTCCTGTCATGAATATCATTTTTTTGCTAAATTACATTCGGGAATAAGCTAAAAATACAACCATCAGCTATAGCTATAGTTTATGAAGCGTAATAATAATGGTTTTCATACCAGACCATGCCTTACCAAGCCATAAACAAGGGCCATTTTTGAATGTAATTTATTTTTTGTCTTTTTTAATAATTCACCAAAAATTGGTTATATGAAAAATATAGTTAAATCTCTCATAGAAATCATTCAAATTGCTCTCGGTATATTTTTGGCAAGTGTTGGTTTAAAAGTATTTCTGCTACCCAATGGTTTTTTGGATGGTGGAGTTACAGGGGTCGCTATTTTACTCAGTAATTTAATTTCTTGGGATATATCTCTAACTCTTCCATTATTGAGTATCCCCTTCTTTGTACTAGGCTGGTTCACTGTTAGCAAAAGGATTCTTATTAAATCGATAGTTTCCATCCTTATTTTGGCATTAATTATACACTTCGAAAATTTTGAATCTGTTACGAACGATAAATTGCTGATTTCTATTTTCGGTGGCTTGTTTTTGGGTGCCGGTATTGGGTTGGCCATCAAAAATGGAGCTGTCTTGGATGGTTCAGAGATACTTGGAGTTTATGTTAATGACAAAACCGGACTTTCAATTGGAGTAATTATACTCACTTTCAATAGTGTATTGTTTATACTTACAGGCATACTATTCTCCTTAGAGGTTGCTATGTATTCAGTACTCGCCTATCTAGTTACAGCAAAAACCATAGACCTCATCTTGGAAGGGTTTGAAGATTATCTTGGATTGATGATCATCTCCTCTAAATCTGAAGAACTACAGCTCGAACTGATTGAAAAGGTCGGACAAGGAATGACTATTTACAATGGGGCAAAAGGATATGGTAGCCAAGGACGAAAAGATAATATTGAAATTATTCACTTGATTATCAATCGAATCGATTCTAAAAAAACGTACCGTACAATTGATGCTATAGACCAAGAAGCGTTCATTATTGAATTTGATATAAATAAGGTTAAGGGAGGAGTGCTTAGAAAGTACCTTTCAAAGCAAAAATCAAAAAAATTATCCCCAACATTATATAAGGATAATATAGAGAAAGACTTATAAATTTATCATTAGGTAATTAAGATATCTAAATCCCTATTTAAGCTTTTCTAAATACATTTTTTTGTCAAAGTTTTCATCGAAAAAATAAATTAAGCCCCTTTTTCTTTTATTTTTTTAACTAAATTGGTCTATAACTAACACATCAAAAAAACATAAAAATGGGATTTTTTAAAGATTTTAAGGCCTTTCTATTTAAGGGCGATATCATAAATTTGGCAACTGCTGTTATTGTAGGCGGCGCCTTTGGCAAAATTGTTTCTTCTTTTACCAATGATGTATTAATGCCTCCTATTGGGATGCTTTTGGGAGGAGTCAACTTTACTGAGCTAAAGCTGGAAATTAAAGAAGCCACTACAAATGCCGCCGGAGAAGTTATTCCTGCCGTAACCATTAACTATGGCAGTTTTACACAAACAATTCTCGATTTTGTTATTATCGGTTTCTGTATATTTATGGTGTTAAAAGCTTACGAAAAAACACAAAAGAAGAAAGAAGAAGCCCCCGCTAAACCAAAAGGGCCTACACAAGAAGAACTACTTACTCAAATACGTGATTTGCTAAAGGATAAAAAATAAGGTGCCGCTGCACTGCATATTCAATTTGTGTAACTAAACCGCTCCTTGGGAGTGGTTTTTTTAATAATTACAATGATTTTACATATCCACTACTACAGATTTAATATATTAAGCTTTCAAATTATTTGATTTACCCTTTTTACGTCTCAAGAGTCTTTTTCCATTATTTCTTATACACAGTATTAGTACTATTTTAGCTTAAATAGCTATAATGAATGAAAATTTATATGTTTTATACTCAAGTAGTTTTACTGATTTTTCAAGTTTTGTAATATTTATTCATAATTTATAGTTTATATAATCCATAAAATATATAAATAAAAATAAATGAATTAATCTTTCCATATTTGCAATTGAAATATTTAAACTAAAAAAACATGAATACATTAGAAATAAGCGAGCAGTCACTAAAGAAAATTAATAAACCCGTTAAAATTGCCGTGGCCAGTGGAGATGGTATTGGGCCTGAAATTATGGAAGCCACCTTACGCATTTTAGAGGCTGCAGGAGCTAATATTAAACCTGAATTTATTGAATTGGGTGAGAAAATGTATTTATCCGGAAACACATCAGGTATAGAGTCCGGTGCTTGGGATGCCATCAATAAAAATAAAATTATTTTCAAAGCCCCTATTACTACGCCACAAGGCAAAGGCTACAAAAGCCTAAATGTAACCTTGAGAAAATCATTGGGTCTTTTTGCTAATGTTCGGCCTGTTGAGGCATTATCTCCTTATATAACTAGCAATTTTCCTAATATGGATGTGGTGATCATTCGTGAAAATGAAGAAGATTTATATGCAGGAATTGAACACAGGCAAACACAAGACGTATATCAATGCCTAAAACTTATTACCCGTCCCGGATGTGAACGTATTGTCCGCTATGCATTTGAATATGCAAAAGCTTATGGGCGTAAAAAAGTTACGTGTATGGTTAAAGATAACATCATGAAAATAACCGATGGGTTATTTCATAAAGTTTTTGATGAAATTGCAGCAGAATATCCTGATATTAAAAGCGAAACACAGATAATTGATATTGGTTCTGCACATTTGGCTGCCCGACCACAAAATTACGATGTCATTGTTACAGCAAATCTCTATGGAGATATTATATCAGATATTGCTGCAGAGATTGCCGGTTCAGTAGGGATGTGTGGTTCAGCTAATATTGGGAAAAATGTAGCTATGTTTGAAGCTATTCATGGCTCAGCTCCGGATATAGCAGGTAAGGGAATCGCTAATCCATCAGGCCTTATTAATGCTGCAGTAGCCATGCTAGCCCACATTGGACAAACCGGCATTGGTGATAAAATTAAAAATGCTTGGTTAACTACCCTAGAACAGGGTTATCATACAGCAGATATCTATCAAAAAGGGATAAGTATAAAGAAAGTAGGAACTCAAGAATTTGCAGATCGGGTAATCTCTAATCTGGAACAGATTCCAAAAAATTTAGCAAAAAGTGTTTTAGAGCAAGCAAATGGCATAATACAAATACCTGAATATGTTCGCAAACAGGAACAAAAAGAATTGGTAGGAATAGATACTTTTTTGGATTGGCAAGGGAACAACCCTAATGAGTTAGGAGAGGCACTTTCAAAACTAGATGTGTACAAGCTGAAATTGAAAATGATTACGAACCGTGGGGTCAAGGTGTATCCCGAAGGAATAGAAGAAACTTACTGTACAGACCACTGGCGTTGCAGGTTTGTTGGAGTAGACACCAAAACGGAAACTAATGATTCAAAGTATTTCGGCATTGATTATGAACAAATAATTGCCCTCTTGTCCAAACTAAATCATTTAGGGTTTGATGTAATTAAAACTGAAAACCTTTATGAGTTTGATGGAAAACGTGGTTTTTCATTGGGACAGGGCGAATAGGAAAGTAGGTTTTAAAAAGATGTTTTACTGTAATATCCCCACTTATTGGCTTATTTAATTTAGTTAGTTACGCCTAACTAGTTGAATATATATAATTCGTAAAAGACAGTTCTTTTTGTGACAATTATAACTTTTTGTTGTATTTTCATAATATTCTATACTAAACATTGCACAACATCAATTAATAATTATTTTTGCTTTATTAAACTATTATTACAATGAAAGTTGCTGTTGTAGGGGTCACCGGGATGGTAGGTGAAGTGATGCTAAAAGTACTGGCAGAACGTAATTTCCCTGTCTCTGAATTAATTCCCGTTGCCTCCGAAAGATCAATAGGAAAAAAAGTCACGTTTAAAGGGAAAAACTATACGGTTATTAGTTTAGAAGATGCAGTTACTACCAAGCCAGATATAGCCTTGTTTTCTGCTGGAGGAAGCACTTCGTTAGAATGGGCGCCAAAATTTGCAGAAGTGGGTACTGTTGTTATTGACAATTCTTCTGCCTGGCGAATGGACCCCACTAAAAAACTGATCGTCCCGGAAATTAATGCCGGCTCCGTTACGCCTGAAGACCGGATCATTGCCAACCCTAATTGTTCCACCATCCAAATGGTAATGGCACTGGCGCCACTCCATTCAAGATACAAAATAAAAAGAATAGTCGTTTCTACCTATCAATCCATTACTGGAACTGGAATAAAAGCAGTTAAACAACTGGAGAACGAATATGCCGGAGAGAAAGGGGAAATGGCCTATCCATACCCTATCCACCGGAATGCTATTCCGCAATGTGATGTTTTTGAAGAGAACGGTTATACCAAAGAAGAGATGAAACTCGTTAGGGAAACACAAAAAATACTTAATGACACTACCATTAGTGTAACGGCAACAGCTATCCGTATTCCAGTCGTGGGTGGCCATAGCGAATCAGTAAATGTGGAGTTTGAAAATGATTTTGACCTTAATGAAGTCCGTTCACTATTGAACAATACCTCTGGAGTAACCCTTCAGGACAATCCGGATGTAAATACCTACCCCATGCCTATCTATGCAGAAGGAAAGGATGATGTTTTTGTAGGCCGATTGCGCAGGGATCATTCCCAGCCCAATACATTGAACATGTGGATTGTGGCCGATAACCTCCGAAAAGGAGCCGCTACCAATGCAGTGCAAATTGCTGAGTTTATTGCCTCTTATAGTTCGATAACTGTTAAATAATTCCCCTTTACGCCTATGAAAGCCCTCACCTACGAAGCATTTCAGACCCCTGTTTCCATAACAAACGTAGAAGACCCTACGCCAAAAGACCATGGGGTTATTATTCAGGTAAAAGCATCCGGATTGTGCCGTAGCGACTGGCACGGTTGGATGGGGCATGATGCTGATATCAAAACATTTCCCCATATTCCGGGGCATGAAATGGCTGGAGAGGTGGTTGCTATCGGAAAAAATGTAACCAAATGGAAAAAAGGCGATCGGGTAACCGCTCCTTTTGTGTGTGGTTGTGGAAGTTGTTTACAATGCAATGAAGGGAATCAACAGGTATGTGATGTACAAACCCAGCCGGGGTTTACCCATTGGGGAACTTTTGCAGAGTATGTTTCTATACATCATGCCGATTTAAATTTGGTGTCCCTTCCCGAAAGCATGAGTTATGAAACTGCCGCAAGTCTAGGTTGCCGGTTTATTACTTCCTTCAGGGCTATTGTGCACCAAGGACAAGTAAAAGGAGGCGATTGGGTGGTTGTCTATGGCTGTGGGGGGGTTGGCCTTTCTGCCATTATGATTGCAAATGCCCTAGGTGCACAAGTGATTGCCGTAGATATTGATGATGAAAAACTGGCTTTTGCTAAAAAAACAGGGGCGCACATTGGATTAAATGCCAAAAAAGACCCTGATGTCCCCAAAACTGTAAAAGAGTTGACCAAAGGAGGCACACACGTCGCTGTTGATGCATTAGGTAGTAAAACTACCTGTATCAATGCTATTCAAAGTCTTCGAAAAAGGGGAAAGCATATCCAGGTAGGGTTACTTTCCGGTGATGATATGAATCCCCCTGTTCCGATGCATTTGCTTATTGCGAATGAGCTAGAAATTATAGGAAGCCACGGCATGCAGGCTTTTGCCTATGCTCCTATGCTAGAGATGATCCTGCAAGGAAAACTAAACCCTGAAATGCTTATTAGCAACCAAATAGCTTTGCCTAAAGCTACTTCTTTTTTCACGCTTAACCCTACTTATTTACAAGCAGGAATTACCATTATCAACTCTTTTTAAAAATACTTTTGTAAGTTTATTATAGAGACGTTTTAAACTTTTTTCATTTTTATTCATATCTTTAGCTATAAACTTTTTTAAGTTTTATTAAAAAATTAACCCATAAAAACCAACATTATGAGTTCAAAAATCACCTTAGTCTTAAGGCTTCTACTAGGGCTAGCTTTAGTCGTTTTTGGAGCAAACAAATTTGCCAACTTTATGCCCCCTATGGAATTGCCTGATGCTGCCGGAAGTTTCATGGGCGCGCTCGTCGCTACTGGTTATATGATGACGCTTGTTGCCATCGTAGAAATTTTAGCCGGATTGTTGTTGCTAATCAACAAAGCTGTTCCATTTGCTTTGGTTATCCTAGCTCCGATTTCTGTAAACATCATCCTTTTTCATGCATTATTAGATCCTGCAAACATTGGCCCTGCTGCTTTAGTGTTTGTCCTAAATGCTTATTTGATGTTAAAATATTGGGATTCGTATAAATCACTTTTTTAAATAACGATATTTTCAAAATAATGTTAAATACTGTTAAAAGACTCTTGAAAAATAAAACAAGAGTCTTTTTATTTTATGTTTGACTATTAATTAATTATTCATTTTATTATTATGAAAAAAATTTATGTTCTTTCTTTAGCTATTGTATCCTTTTTTGCTTGTAAAAAGGCAAATGAAGAAAATATTATTGCTGTGGAATACCCGGAAACTAAAAAAGTAGACACGATAACCAATTATTTCGGTACCGAAGTGAAAGACCCTTACCGCTGGTTAGAAGATGACCGCTCTGAAGAAACAGAAGACTGGGTGAAACGCCAAAACAATGTGACTTTTGGTTATTTGGAAAACATTCCTTTCAGAGATGATTTAAAACAGCGTTTGGAAAAACTATGGAACTACGAAAAAATCACTGCTCCTTTTAAAGAGGGCAATTATACCTATTTCTATAAAAACAATGGGTTACAAAATCAATATGTTGTATATCGGCAAAAAGGGGATGAAGAGCCCGAAGTATTTTTAGACCCCAATACTTTTTCTGAGGATGCAACCACATCATTAGCAGGGTTAAGTTTCTCTAAAAGTGGAAAACTTGCTGCTTATTCGATTTCTGAAGGGGGAAGCGACTGGAGAAAAGTCATTGTAATGGATGCTGAAAGCCGTGAAATTATTGAAGACACTATTGTTGATGTAAAATTTAGCGGGCTTTCCTGGAAGGGAGATGATGGTTTTTATTATTCAAGCTATGACAAGCCTGAAGGGAGTGAACTGTCTGCAAAAACAGACCAACATAAATTATACTATCATAAGCTTGGAACTACACAGAAAGAGGATGAATTGATTTTTGGGGGTACAGAAGCAGAAAAACACCGTTATGTGGGTGGCTATGTCACTGAAGATGATCGCTATCTGATAGTTAGTGGATCTGTGTCAACTTCAGGAAACAGGCTTTATATTAAAGATTTGACAGAGCCTTCTTCTTCGTTGGTTCCTATATTGATGCATTATGACAGTGATACCGGTGTTATTGAAAATATGGGATCTAAACTATATTTAGTAACAAACTTAAATGCTCCTAATAAAAAGATCGTAACCGTGGATGCTTCTAATCCTGCTCCTGAAAACTGGGTGGATTTTATCCCTGAAACTGAAAATGTGCTTAGTGTCTCTACAGGAGGAGGGTATTTCTTCGCTGAGTACATGATCGATGCTGTTTCCAAGGTATTCCAATATGACTATGATGGAAAGCAAGTCAGAGAAGTAGTGCTCCCTGGTGTGGGAAGTGTCGGAAGCTTTAATGGCAAAAAAGAAGCTACTGTGCTTTACTATTCTTTTGCTAATTATAATACCCCGGGAAATATTTATAAATACAATCCTGAAACGGGGAAATCAGACACTTATTGGAGCCCGAATATTGATTTCGACAGTGATGCTTATGAGTCTAAGCAAGTGTTTTATACTTCTAAAGACAGCACCAAAGTGCCCATGATCATCACTTATAAAAAAGGGTTGAAGCTCAACGGGAAAAATCCAACCATGTTATATGGTTATGGTGGATTTAATATTAGTTTGACCCCTTCTTTCAGTACCCTAATGGCCGTATGGTTAGAGCAGGGCGGAGTGTATGCAGTGCCCAATTTAAGAGGTGGTGGTGAATATGGAAAAGCTTGGCATATTGCCGGCACTAAAATGCAAAAGCAAAACGTGTTTGATGATTTTATTGCCGCTGCTGAATATTTAATTGCCGAAAACTATACTTCCCCTGAATATTTAGCCATTCGAGGAGGTTCTAACGGAGGTTTATTGGTAGGCGCTACCATGACACAACGCCCGGATTTAATGAAAGTGGCACTCCCTGCAGTAGGCGTCCTTGATATGCTGCGTTACCACACTTTTACAGCCGGTGCAGGTTGGGCCTACGATTACGGTACAGCTGAAGATAATAAAGAAATGTTTGCCTATTTAAAAGGCTATTCCCCTCTTCATAGTGTTACAGAAGGAACCATGTACCCGGCAACTCTAATAACTACCGGTGACCACGATGACCGCGTAGTCCCTGCGCATAGTTTTAAATTTGCTGCAGAATTACAAGATAAACATGCCGGGAAAACACCGGTCTTGATACGGATTGAAACAAACGCCGGACACGGAGCCGGAACCCCTGTAAGTAAAACCATTGAGCAATACGCTGATATTTTTGGTTTTACATTCTTTAATATGGGATATGATGAACTGCCTAATAAAGCTGTGCTGAAAGAATTTAAAGACTAAGGTTACATCATAAAAAAGCCTATAAAGTTGTAGAGCGTCTAAATCTCAGGAATTAGACGCTCTATATTTAAAAGCGACTCTATTGAAAACTAAAAAGCTTTATGCGTTTGCCAATTCGGCCAATTCAGCTCCTGTTTGTGCGCCAATTGCCACCCCCATTCCCCCTAGCCTAACGCCACAGAAAACATTGTTTGAAATTGTTTTTACAATAGGCTTCTTTTGACTGCCTATTCCCATAATACCACTCCAGCGATGTTCAATTTCAAAGGAGGTTTTTGGTAGGATAGCTGTTTTCAGAAGTGCTTCCAACTTGTCCTGAATTAAGCTTGTTTGACCAAATGTCGTTGTGGTCTCTTCTTTAAGGGCAAGGTTTCTTCCTCCTCCCAATAAAATCCTGTTGTCAATATTTCTAAAATAATAATAGCCTTTGTCTAAATGAAAAGTGCCTTTAATTTGTAGCTTTTCTATTGGTTTTGTAATGAGGACTTGTGCTCTTGCTGGTGAAACGTCATTTATTCCTAATTGAGATGCAAAACCATTGGTGGCAATGAAAAGTTTCCGGCTTGAAAAGTCAAAATGATTTGTTTGGACTTTTACACTATTTAAGTCCTCAGAAAAAGAGTTAACCGTTATGCCATTCAATATTTTAATCTTTTTCTCTATTGCTTTTTGAAGCAATGCCTTCATCATTTTTCCGGTGTCCAGTTGTCCTTCAAAACGATTTAAGATATAGTTATTATAAACATTGTTAAAAGAAAATCTATTCTTGGACGTAATAAACACTTCTTTCTTGAAGATCGGTTGTAAAAGCTCATTGAAATAGTTTATGCGCTCAAAGCAGTTTTCTATTAATGCCTCATCATTTTTTAAAAACAATTCATATCCTCCATGTTGTTGATATGCCAGTGTTATATCTCCTATTTGCCTTCTTAATCTTTGTAAACCTTCCCATCTCTTTCCTGCTAACTGAAAGATTTCTTCTTCTGAATGGGCTTTCAAGTCATCCAAAAGCTCCGAAATGCTTCCAAAACAGGCAAACCCGGCATTTTTAGTGCTTGCCCCAGAGGGTAAAACTCCTTTTTCAAGAATTATAATATTGCTTTGGGGGTATTTCTCTTTTAATGATAATGCACAATTCAATCCTACAATACCACTTCCTACCACAGTAAAATCAATGTTGGTAAGCCATTCTTTCAGTTCCCAATAGCTCAGATGTGTGTTCATAAAAACTATTTTACTATAATAAAAATCCCCCGGATCGGGGGATTTTTCTTTTTATTCTTCAACAGGTTTCATTTTAAAGGTTTCCATAAATTTAGTAGTATAGTTACCTGCTATGTAGTCTGGGTGATCCATTAACTGCCTATGGAACGGGATCGTTGTTTTAATCCCTTCTATAACGAATTCGTCCAATGCTCTTTTCATTTTATTGATCGCTTCTTCTCTGGTTTGCGCAGTAGTAATCAACTTTGCAATCATAGAATCGTAGTTGGGCGGTATGGTATATCCACTATAAACATGAGTATCTAAGCGAATGCCATGGCCTCCCGGTGCGTGTAATGTTGTTATCCTTCCCGGAGAAGGGCGAAAATCATTGTATGGGTCTTCTGCATTGATCCTGCACTCTATGGAATGTAGTTTCGGCACATAATTTTTCCCGGAAATCGGTACTCCCGCTGCCACTAAAATTTGTTCACGGATCAAATCATAATCAATTACTTGTTCTGTTATGGGGTGTTCCACTTGAATACGGGTGTTCATCTCCATAAAGTAGAAATTCCGGTGCTTGTCCACTAAAAATTCTACGGTGCCTGCTCCTTCATATTTGATGTATTCCGAGGCCTTTACTGCAGCATTTCCCATTTGTTCCCGAAGCTCATCAGTCATAAATGGTGAAGGGGTCTCTTCTGTCAATTTTTGATGCCTTCTTTGTACGGAACAATCCCTTTCTGATAAGTGACATGCTTTCCCATACTGATCTCCAATTACCTGAATTTCTATATGGCGGGGCTCTTCAATCAGTTTTTCCATATACATGCCATCGTTACCAAAGGCCGCACCTGCTTCTTGCCGGGCAGAGTCCCATGCTTTTTTTAAGTCTTCTTTTTTCCAAACGGCACGCATTCCTTTTCCTCCGCCTCCTGCTGTGGCTTTCAGCATTACCGGATAGCCTATTTCTTTAGCCAGTTTTTCAGCTTCCTCATAGGACTCCAATATGCCTTCTGATCCTGGAATGGTAGGTACGCCTGCGGCTTTCATAGTTGACTTGGCAGTAGCTTTATCCCCCATTTTGTCAATCATTTCTGCAGAAGCGCCTATAAATTTTATATTGTGCTCTGCACATATTTTGGAGAATTTTGCGTTTTCTGATAGAAACCCATAACCCGGGTGTATGCCATCTGCATTGGTAATTTCTGCTGCCGCAATAATGTTTGGAATTTTAAGATATGAATCCTTGCTTGGTGGCGGGCCTATGCACACCGCTTCGTCTGCAAACCGTACATGCAAGCTTTCTGCATCTGCAGTAGAGTATACCGCAACTGTCTTAATTCCCATTTCCCTGCAGGTCCTTATTACCCGAAGTGCTATTTCCCCTCTATTTGCAATTAATATTTTCTTGAACATCTTATGAAATTTTGAGTCCTGAATTATTATTTTGAAGAATTGTTATTCGTTCAAAATTTCTATGATGGGTCAACTAAAAATAATGGCTGGTCAAACTCTACAGGAGATGCATCGTCAACTAATACTTTTACAATTTTCCCTGATACTTCGGATTCTATTTCATTGAAAAGTTTCATTGCTTCAATAACACAAAGTACATCTCCCTGGGCAACATTACTGCCTACCTCAACAAAGACCGGTTTGTCCGGTGATGGTTTTCTGTAGAATGTACCTATGATTGGTGATTTTACTGTGATATATTTATCATCATCTGATGTTGCTTCTTCTTTAGCTGCCGGAGTAGAAGTGTTCGGAGCTGAATCTGCTGTAAGACCCGGTGCTTGAGCAACTGGTGCAGATACTGGTATTTGCTGAACATATGTGGCCTCTGTTTTTGCACCTTCCGTTCCTGTTTTAATGGTGATTTTTACATCCTCCATTTCAAGTTTCACCTCGCTTGCTCCAGATTTGGCTACAAACTTAATCAGGTTTTGAATCTCTTTTAAATCCATATTAAAAGTATTAGTTGTTAGTTTTTATGAATCATACGCCCACTTTAGATAAATGGCCCCCCAAGTGAACCCTCCTCCAAAAGCAGCAAAAATAAGGTTATCCCCTTTTTTTAATTGTTTTTCATAATCATGTAACAGTAAAGGCAATGTCGCAGAGGTAGTGTTCCCATATTTTTCAATGTTCACCATTACTTTTGAACCCTCTATGCCCATTCTTTGTGCTGTTGCGTTTATAATTCTTTTATTTGCCTGATGGGGCACAAGCCAATTAACATCTTCTTTGGTCAGGTTATTACGCTGCATTATTCTTTCTGCTACATCAGCCATGTTGGAAACGGCAAACTTAAAAACCGTTTTCCCATCTTGATATACATAGTGTTGTTTGTTCTTTACGGTTTCCTCTGAAGGAGGTAAAATAGACCCTCCTGCTTCTATTTTAAGAAATTCTCTCCCTACACCATCTGTCCGTAAGTATTCATCTTGAAACCCTAAGCCTTCTTCATTCGGTTCAAATAATACAGCTCCGGCCCCATCTCCAAAAATAATACAAGTGGTCCGGTCTGTATAGTCTATGATAGAAGACATTTTATCTGCCCCTATAAGTAGTATTTTTTTATACCTCCCCGATTCTATGTAGCTTGTCGCTGTTGACATTCCATATAAAAAACTGGAACATGCCGCCTGAAGGTCGTATGAAAAAGCATTTACAGCACCTATTTCTGATGCTACATATGCTGCTGTGATTGCAACAGGCATATCCGGCGTGGCACTCGCCAATATAACCATGTCTATTTCTTTTGGGTTGAGGTTTTTCTTTTTGATAAGGTTTTCTGCAGCTTTAATAGCGAGATATGATGTACCTTTTCCTTCTTCTTTTAAAATACGTCTTTCTTTAATCCCCGTCCGAGTTGTAATCCATTCATCATTGGTATCTACCATAGTTTCCAAGACTTTGTTTGAGAGAACAAAGTCTGGCACATAAGCACCTACAGCTGTGATTGCTGCTGTTTTTTTACTCATTGTGTTGTTTGTTTTTTTACTTTAAAAAGTATAAAACCACCTAAAAACTGGATGAAAATACTAATTTTTAATTGATTTTGATACAAAACAGCTTGTTTTTGGTGTTAAAAATAAAAACTCTCACTATGGTGAGAGCATTCTTTTTAATAAGCGTTACTTACGCTACTTCTTCTGCTGTGTTGTCAATTAAAACTTGGCCTTTGTAATACAATTTCCCTTCGTGCCAATGTGCACGATGGTATAAGTGTAGTTCTCCTGTGGTTGGGTCTGTAGCCAATTGAGGGGAAGTTGCTTTATAATGTGTTCTTCTTTTATCTCTTCTGGTCTTTGATACTTTTCGCTTTGGATGTGCCATTGTTAAATCTTTTTTATAATAGTTTTTTTAATGTATCCCAACGAGGATCTGTTTCTTCTTTGTCTTTTTTTGTTTCTTTGGGTTGCAATTCTTCAAGCTTTTTCAATATGTCTGAAGAGATACTCCCATCTTTTATTCCCGGATGTATTTTTTTTACCGGAATTGCTAGAACAATCATTTCATAAATGTATTGTGCTATATTTATTTTATGTTCTCCGTGTGGAATAATAAGTATTTCTTCGTTTTCGTCGTTATATGCTTCTCCAAACTTCACTACTATTTCCAGTGTTCCTTTCACGGATTGGTCATACGGTTCATTTGATGTGTCACAAAAGACGTTTACGGTTCCTTTTGCTTCAAAGGTCAATTCTAATAAATTGATTTTTTTGTCCAGTATAACCGCAACATTTATACATGCTTCATTAAACTCTTCATAATCAAAAGCTTCAAAGAACGTTTTATCTATTTGGTACTCAAACCGATGTTTTCCTTGTTTCAGTCCCACAAAAGGAATATCAAACTCCTTTAACTTCTTCATCTTAACAGTCCGTTTAGAGCCTGCAAA
This sequence comes from Leptobacterium meishanense, assembly GCF_037645805.1. Classification (NCBI taxonomy): domain Bacteria; kingdom Pseudomonadati; phylum Bacteroidota; class Flavobacteriia; order Flavobacteriales; family Flavobacteriaceae; genus Leptobacterium; species Leptobacterium meishanense. The sequence goes on along the minus strand of NZ_JBBEXE010000005.1, from coordinate 322,905 downwards.
GATAAAAATTTATAATTAATGTGCTTTTTCTTATGTAATTTTTTTGGTTATGTTTTTGCTTTTTGTCTTTTTAGGGGGTTTGCGCTCAATTGTTGGTATTCCTTTCTGTTTTTATAGATCTTAATTGCCATAAAAACAGCTTCTTTAAAGGATTCATGGTTTGCTTGTCCTTTTCCTGCAATTTCATAGGCTGTACCATGGTCTGGAGATGTTCTTACCTTGTTCAATCCAGCTGTATAATTTACTCCATTACCAAAAGACAGTGTTTTAAAAGGGATCAGCCCTTGATCGTGATAGGCTGCCAACACCGCATCAAATTTCAAATACGTTTCGGAAGCAAAAAAACTATCGGCAGAATACGGCCCGTAAATCAGTTTTCCTTTTTCTGAGAGTTTTTTTATCGTGGGCTTTACAACTTCTTCATCCTCTTTTCCTATAATTCCATTGTCGCCACTATGTGGGTTTACTCCTAGAATGGCTATTTTCGGTTTACGAATCCTGAAATCCTTTACCAAGGATTCATATATTTTATTTACTTTTTTTTCTATCAACTCCGGGGTAATTTGCTGGGTTACTTCTTTTACCGGAACATGGTCAGTTAATAAACCGACTTTTAATTTTTCTGTAACCATAAACATTAAGGCCTCTTCCTCGAGTTCTTTGGCCAAATAATCAGTATGCCCCGGAAAGGTAAATTCCTCAGATTGAATATTGGTTTTATTAATTGGTGCTGTTACCAATACATCCACCTCATCATTTTTTAATGCTTTTACGGCCGCTTTTAGAGACAACAATGCATATTTGCCCCCTTCTTCTGTTGCTGCTCCATAGGTTATTTCAGGAGTGTCCTTCCACACATTGACAATGTTTATTTTACCATAGATTGCCTGTGATGCATTGCTTATTCCATTATAGTTAAGGTCTATATGGAGCTGTTTCCTTTGTTCGGAAACCGTTTTTGTGGAAGCAAAAATAACCGGCGTGCAAAAATCAAGCATTCGTGAATCTTCAAATGTTTTTAATACCACTTCGCAGCCTATGCCGTTTAGGTCTCCTATAGAGATGCCTACTTTTATCTTTTCTTCGCCTTTCATTTATATCCTTTTATTTATATCTTTGATTGCAAAATTAACTAATTAATACTTACGGATGTTTACGAGGGTTATTATAATATATATTTCTAAATGATAGCGTTTTGAGCATTTTACATATAAAAACATTAACAAAAAATAATGCTACTGTAACATTTCTTTTTTTTTCTTATCTCTAAGTTTAAACCATTTCAATTTCATTATGAAAAAATTAATTACTATCGTACTACTATTAGCTATAATTTTTTCTTGCAAAGAAAAAATTAATACTACAAAAAATGTGGTTGCTGTATCATTAATCGATTCTGCTTATGTAGCATCAAAAACAGCATATTTTACAATCAATAATAATCAAATTCAAGGGGAGGGGTTAAATACAATTAAGTCTTTAATTAATGAGTCTCAATTTGTTACGTTAGGTGAAATTCATAACGCAAAACAAGTTTCTAAGTTCACAACTGCCATTATGCCTTTCTTATACGATGCAAATTATAAATACTTTGCATTAGAGATTGGTCCTAACTCGGCAGATAAATTAACAGAGCTTTCTACGCCTTATCAAAGTACCGTTAAAAATTTATATGATTTTAATACTAAATATACTAAATCAGAATTTAAATCTAATAATAACTCTTCATCAGATCCTATAGTGTTTTTTGCCGGTGTGGAAGATGCAGAGTTTCTAAAGGAAGCTAGGAAATACAATATGGAACTATGGGGCCTCGATCAAGAATTTTACTATTCTATCATGTTTTTTACAGACGAGCTCCTTAAAGAAGCCAAAAACAAGCCTAATTATAACGAGATTAAGTTATTAAAAACGCTTGCGGATAAAAGTATTTATAAATGGTTATTAGCAAGAGCTAAAGGAGAACTTGCTGAAGAGGATAATGATGCGCTTTCAAAAATAAGAGATGATGATAATGTAAAAGCATTCTTTAATAGTTTTGATGAACAAGATACAAGGGCTCAAAAAATCATTAATGATTTAAAATCGAGTTGGGATATATACATAAGCTGGAGAAGTTCACATGTTGATAGGGTAAGTTATATTCGTAATAATTTTTTGAATAATTATAAGGACAGGCTCAAAAAAAATGAAGAACTCCCAAAAGTGTTTATAAAAATTGGAAGTGCACATGCTTCAAAAACTATTTCAAATACTGCCTATGATATTGGTCACTTAACAGAAGAGTTAGCAAAGAAGAATGGCACAATAAGTAATAGCCTGAATACTTGGACGCCAACATTTAAAACAAGTAGTGGTAAAATTATTAATGTGTTTGATCGAACATATTACAAGCGGTTAGCTTTGTTTACACAGTTTTCTAAGGAAAATAAATGGGCTATTATAGATTTAAAATCTATAAGAAAAGATATTGAGAATAATATTATTTTATTACCTAATACTGGTGATTTTCACAGGCTAAAATGGTTGATAGAAAGTTATGATTATCAATTAATCCTCCCAAAAGCTGAAATTGTTACTCCTAACAGAGAACAAGATTAGGAAAACTATCTTTACAAATGATTAAATTTGTTACAATGTCTCTATTGAGATATTTAGGTTGCTTTTGTCTGCCTTCTTTTATTTCTAACTTTGATTGCAATTAACTAATTAATACTTACGGATGTTCACAGGGATTATTGAAACGCTTGGTGTGGTTACTGATTTGAAAAAGGAACAGGAAAACCTGCATGTTTATATAAAAAGTTCGCTTTCCAACGAGTTGAAAATTGACCAGAGTGTAGCGCATAATGGTGTTTGTCTTACGGTAGTTGGTTTTAGAGGTGATAGTTATTGCGTGACCGCCATTAAAGAAACACTTGAAAAATCAAATTTGGGGCATTTGAAAGTTGGTGATACTGTAAATTTAGAGCGAGCCATGAAGTTGGGCGACCGACTAGATGGCCACTTGGTGCAAGGACATGTAGACCAAACGGCAGTATGCACACATATTGAGGAAAAAAATGGAAGTTGGCTTTTTACTTTTGAATATGAGGCTGAAAAAGGCAATATTACTATTGAAAAAGGTTCCATTACCGTTGATGGGGTTAGTTTAACGGTGGTAAACGCTAAAAAAAACCGATTTAGCGTTGCTATTATTCCTTATACCTATGAAAACACCGCTTTTAAAAACTATACTGTTGGAGCCGTTGTAAACTTAGAGTTTGATGTGATTGGGAAATATGTGGCGACGCTATATGGGCTTCGGAGGTGAAAAATAGTAGTTCTTCTTTTTAAAAGCAACGTATTAACTAACGATAAGCTTTAAGTAATGTATTCTCCAAAATCTCGCCCTTTATGATTTCCATAAAAATTAAAAGTCCCGACAAAATCGGGATCATTAGGAGTGTTTTAAGTGGACCCAGAAGGGCTCGAACCTTCGACCCCCTGATTATGAGTCAGGTGCTCTAACCAGCTGAGCTATGGGTCCTGAAACTGGCTGCAATATTACTACATATTTTTATACACTCCAAACATTTTAAACACTTACTGCAGTTCCTGGCACAGCTCTATGAGTGTGCCTCCTGTTGATTTTGGGTGTAAAAAAGCCACTTTTTTATTGTCTGCCCCTATCTTAGGGATTTCGTTCAAAACCATAAAGCCTTCTTTTTGTAAACGGGCTATTTCTTCTTCTATGTTTGCTACTTCAAATGCTATGTGATGAATACCTTCACCTTTTTTTTCAATGAATTTTGCAATGGGGCTGTCTGTTCGTGTAGCTTCTAAGAGCTCTATTTTACTTTCCCCTATCTTAAAAAAGGAGGTTTTTACACCTTCGCTCTCTACTTCTTCTATTTTATAAAAAGCTGTCCCCAACAGTTTTTCAAATAACTTATTAGATTCATTGATGTTTTTTACGGCTATTCCTAAATGTTCTATTTTTTTCATACATATATGTCTTTTTATTTTTCACCCACCCAAAAATAAGATATTATTTCTATAACCTTTATTGTCGTATTTTTGTAGTATGGAAACGAACAGACAGCAAAAAATAGCGCGGGTCATTCAGCAAGATATTGCGGATGTGCTTACTCGTGCACTAAAAGATGGCGGGCTCAGTGGGGTTTTAATTTCTGTAACCAAAGTTTCTGTAACCTCTGATCTTTCTATTGCTAAAGTTTATTTGAGTATTTTTCCAACTAATGAAGGGGCTACGTTACTGGAGGGCATAAAAGCCAATAAAGCATTGATAAAACATGAACTTGCTCAAAGAACCCGAAATCAGTTCAGGAAAATGCCTGATTTGATTTTTTATATTGACGACTCTCTTGAATACATTAATACTATTGAAAAGTCATTAAAGGGTACTGAAAACCCGATCGCAAATCCTGATCTATTAGATAAACGGAAAAAAACGTAATAGGTGTATTTCCCGCTCTACATTGCCAAACGCTATCTTATCTCTAAAAGCAGCCAAAATGCTGTCAATATCATTAATGGTATTACTTTTTTGGTTGTGGTAATTGGTGCGGCATCTTTATTTATTGTTCTTTCCGGTTTTGCCGGGTTAAAAACATTTAGCTTGTCGTTCACCAATTCTTTTGATCCTGATATGAAAGTAATCCCTGCTACGGGAAAGTTTTTTGTTGTAGATGACGGTCAAGAAGAAAAGCTTAAAAACATTCCCGGCATTGTTGCATACTCTAAAGAATTAGAGGAGCGTGTTTTTCTGAGTTACAAACAAAAAAATCATGTAGCCTATGTCAAAGGGGTTGACACAAAATACCGTGCCATCACTCAAATGGACAGTTTGCTGTTTTTCGGGAACTGGTTCAACCAATCAGATGAGGTGGTTGTAGGGCTTGGTGTTTCAAACCTTTTAGGTATTGGCGTAAATGATTATTTAAACCCGCTTTCCATCATTGTCCCAAAGCCGGGGAAAGGTAGTTTTAATACACAAACGAGACCTTATAATCAATTATTGGTCAATGCTGTTGGGGTATATTCACTCAATGAAGATGTAGACAAAAAATATGTGTTTGCGCCATTGTCAACAGTTCAAGAACTGCTCAGAAAAGAAACGGAAGAGGTAACCGCAATTAACCTAAAACTGAAACCGGATATTGATGAAGCAACTATCAGGGCTGTGATTGAAAATGCTATCGGAACTCCTGTAATTATAAAGAACCGCATACAGCTCAATGATGCGTTATACAAAATGCTGAATACTGAAAATCTTGCTATTTACCTGATTTTTACGCTGGTATTGATTATTGCCTTGTTTAATGTAGCCGGAGCCATTATTATGATGATCCTAGACAAGAAAGAAAATTTAAAGACGCTATACAGCATGGGAGCTTCAGTAGTTAAATTGAAACGTGTCTTTTTTATTCAGGGAATGCTGTTAGTAATGGTTGGAGGGTTTGTAGGTGTTTTTATCGGGATTGTCATTGCTTGGGCACAAATTGTGTTTGAGTTCGTAAAAATAACCCCTTCCTTGGCATACCCTATGGAGATTCAGCTCAGAAATATTCTGCTTGTTTTAGGCACTATCATTTTATTAGGGTTTATTGCCTCTAAAATTTCCTCCGGAAGGATCTCGAAGAAATTAATAACATAGTTTTTGACTATACAAATTGATAATTGCTAAACTTTTCTAATACCTCATCAAAAACAGCAAAAACATCTTTTGCATCATCACTTGTCACCATTTTTAAACGGTACTCTTTAAAATGGGGAATTCCTTTAAAATAATTGGTATAGTGTCTTCGTGTTTCAAAAACACCCAATTTTTCACCTTTCCAATCAATTGCCATTTCAAGATGCCGCTTAGCTGCCATCACCCGTTCCTCGAGCGTTGGTGGTGGCAAGTGTTCCCCTGTCTTAAAAAAATGTTTCACTTCTTTAAAAAACCACGGGTAGCCAATGCTTGCCCTTCCAATCATAGCACCATCCAAGCCATACTGGTCACGCATTTCCATCGCCTTCTCAGGAGTACTCACATCGCCATTTCCAAAAACAGGAATATGCATCCGAGGATTGTTTTTCACTTCAGTAATAGGCTTCCAATCTGCTTCGCCTTTATACATTTGCACTCGGGTACGACCATGTATGGAAATGGCTTTAATACCCACATCCTGAAGCCGTTCTGCTACTTCAACAATCTGTATAGTATTTGAGTCCCATCCCAGGCGCGTTTTTACGGTAACCGGTAAATCAGTCCGCTTTACCATGGCTTCCGTCAGCTTCACCATCAAGGGAATATCTCTTAAAATTCCTGCTCCGGCATTTTTACAAACCACTTTTTTTACTGGGCAACCAAAGTTTATATCAATAATATCTGGTTCAGAAGCTGCAACAATATCAATGGCCTGTAGCATGGAGTCCATTTCAGCACCAAAAATCTGAATCCCTACCGGACGTTCTTTTTCATAAATGTCTAATTTTTGAACACTTTTAGCCGCGTCCCGGATTAACCCTTCACTAGAAATAAACTCCGTATAGACCACATCAGCCCCTTGCTCTTTGCATAGCTTACGAAAAGGGGGGTCGCTCACATCTTCCATAGGTGCGAGCAATAATGGAAATGTTCCTACTTCTATATCTCCAATTTTTACCATTGGTTTTTTATCCTTCTTTATCAGTCTACAAAGATATGTGATTTTGTGTGGATGGTGGTCGTAATAAAAAATGTAATGTATTCTAATTCAGGCGTTCTCGCTCCTCTTGGTCTTTTGTCTTTTTATTGTCACGAAGTTTTTGATTCCCAAAACGATACCGAAAGCCAAAAGTAAATAGACGGTTTTCATCTCTTTGTCTTAAAATACTATTTTGATCTAAATATTGGGTGCGGGTTGTAAAGTTTCCATCGTTAAAAATATCCCGGACTCCAACAGTTACTGTCCCTTTATTGTTAAATATTTTTTTTCTCAATGAAACGCCTAGTTGGCTATAATCTTCTTGTTGTGCATTTCCAAAGATTACTTTTGAAACATAAACAAATGTAACATCAGCCGTCAAACTCCGGTCTTTTAACAATGTAAAATAGTTATCTACCGAAGCGTAAAGTGTCCAAAGGCCATTGTCAACCAATTCATTGCTGGTCTCTATTGCATTAAAGCGCTCCGCACTATAGAAATATGAACCCAACACGTTTACTGTCCACCGGTCAGTTATAGGTTTATAAGTATAAAAATCCAGTCCATACGATTCTTCTCTGTCGATGTTTGTGTTTATATACCTAATAATGTTGGTATCATTATCCTGAAATGCCAGTTGACGCTCCGGATTATCCTCAAAACGGTAATAAACCTCAAAAGTATACGCTTGCGCAAGTGTATAAGATAGGGTTACCAAGTCTTTGAACGATGGTAATAAATTAGGGTCTCCTTGCCCTATGCTGTTATTAGTGATGAAGTATTGAAAGGGGTTAATGCTTGCATAACGGGGGCGGGTAATACGTCGCCCATAATTAATGCTAATTTCATGATTTTCATTAAGTGTATGGTTAACATAAAACGTTGGAAACCACTCTAAATAATTGTTTCTGTTTACCTGACCATTCGTTTGGGAGATTCCTTTTGTTTCAGTGTACTCGTTTCGCAACCCTATTTTTATTCCCCATTTTTTCCATTGTTTTTCATAGCTTACGTAAGCGGCATAAATTTGTTCATCGTATAAAAAATTGTCATTTTCTGTGGGGTCTATTCCCGGTTGAGATACATTAAACCCTGATTGGTTAATTGTATTTTCAGCATCGATAGCAGCATATTTACCTCCTGCTTCTAATGATTCGTTCCCAGTAATCGGTAAAAAATAATCTACTTGGGCGCTGTATAGGTTTATCTTTTGTTTTGTTTTGACAGAAAAATCATTGTCTCCACTTTTGCCTCCGTCCGGTTGGAAAAAGTCAGTATCCAAATTCTGAGCATCATCATAATCATAATACGTATAGTGTCCATTAAATGATAACTTCTCCCCTTTTTCGTTAAGATTATGTGCATAATCCAAGTATAAAGAAGTGTTCAGGTTATCTCTTTCAATAGTGTTTAATGTTGTAAATATGGAGTCTAATTCCCGAACAGGATTAAAAACTGCTGTTTCAGAATCATTTAGCCTTTCAAATGTAGGGCGGTAAGCACTTATTACAGCTAAGCTAAGTATGTTTTTAGCGTCTATTTGATAGTCAAAAAATACACTTGCTGCATGACTTTCCAAATCTGTCGTTCTTTTGGTGTCCGATTCCCAAATAGATGTTACAGAAGTGTTGTCCAAATAATTAATTAACCAATTATTTTTTCTAAAACTTTTTCGGTTATCATAATTATAGCTGATTGAAAAAGATAGTTTTTCTCCCTTTATAAAATGGCTTGTTCCTCCAGAAAGTTTTGGAAAAACACCTTGGTTATAATTAAATGAAACATTCCCATTATAACCAATACTGAGATTTTTGTTCAATTTTATATTCAATATCGCCCCTCCTTCAGCATCATATTTGGCTGATGGGTTGGTTATCAGTTCTACCGATTGTACGCTTCCTGCATTGGTCCCCTGAAGGAGCGATACAATATCATCATATGGCAATGACACTTTTCTATCATTAATCATCACCTGAATAGCTCCGGACCCTTTTAGCGTAATTTGGTCATTAATGATAATAATCCCTGGTGTTCTTTTTAATATTTCCCATATATTGCCTTCAGTAAGCGACGTGTTAGCAACATTAAATACAATACGGTCTATTTTTCGGTCTACTATCGGGTTTTTTGCGGTAACTGTTACATCTTTTAGGGTTTCCACACTTTCATCAAGTACAATAATGCCTACTGAGACATCCGCATCGGCTTCCAGTTTTTTATACGTGTCTTTATACCCTATGTACGATATTTTAATAAGATATGTCCCCCGGTTTGCTTTTATGGTAAACTCTCCTTTTTCATCAGAAGATGTTCCACTTATTAATGTAGAATCTTGTTCTTTTAACAATAAAATATTTGCATAACTAACCGGTTGGTTCTCATTATCAATAATGGTGCCCTGTATTTTTACGCTTTGTGACCAAGCAGCCATAAGGGGTGTGCATAAGAAAAACAGGAGAGTTGTATTTTTTATAGCTAAAAACATCTATAATCCATCAAAATATAAACTATTCTCTACACAAGAATACGTTTTTTAAATTAAAAAAGAAAAAGATTTTGCTTTTTTAGGAGCTTACTTACAAAAATAGTATTTTCATAATTATGGTTAGGATTCCCGAATATAGAAATTTTTATGCGTATGCAGGCCAGTATTCATTTATATTTGCAAAATAATTATCCGGATAAGGATTCGCCATTATGAAGCACATCAGAAACTTTTGCATTATTGCCCATATTGATCACGGAAAAAGTACTTTGGCCGATCGGTTGCTGGATTTCACAGGATCGGTTACAGAACGGGAACGGCAAGATCAGCTACTGGACAATATGGACTTGGAGCGGGAACGGGGAATTACCATAAAATCACATGCCATACAAATGGAGTATGTTTATAAAGGTGAAACATATACCCTTAATTTAATAGACACTCCGGGGCATGTAGATTTTTCATATGAAGTTTCGCGCTCTATTGCTGCTTGTGAAGGAGCATTATTGATTGTTGATGCAGCACAGAGCATTCAGGCCCAAACAATCTCCAATTTATACCTGGCTTTGGAAAATGATTTAGAGATTATCCCGGTATTAAATAAAATTGACCTTCCCAGTGCGAACCCAGAAGAGGTGACTGACGATATTGTGGACCTTTTGGGGTGTGATGCTTCTGAAGTAATCCCAGCCAGTGCAAAAACAGGAACCGGCATTGAAGAAATTTTAAATGCGATTATAGAGCGTATCCCTCCACCGAAAGGAGATCCTAATGCTCCTTTACAAGCGTTAATTTTTGATTCTGTTTATAATCCGTTCAGAGGTGTTGAGACATATTTTAGGGTGGTGGACGGTGAAATCCGAAAAGGGCAAAAAATTAAATTTTTTGCTACAAAAAAAACATACGATGCTGATGAGGTGGGTACATTAAAACTCACACAGCACCCAAAACCCGTGATAAAAACCGGGGATGTGGGTTATTTAATTACCGGTATTAAAGATGCCCGGGAAGTAAAAGTGGGTGATACAATAACCGATGCTGCAAACTCTACAAATAAGCCCATTGACGGTTTCGAGAATGTAAAACCAATGGTTTTTGCCGGCATTTATCCTGTTGATACTGAAGACTATGAAGAGCTAAGGGCTTCTATGGAGAAGCTGCAATTAAACGATGCGTCTTTGGTTTTTACGCCGGAAAGCTCTGCTGCATTAGGGTTTGGTTTTCGCTGTGGGTTTTTGGGAATGCTCCATCTAGAAATTATCCAAGAGCGTTTAGAACGGGAATTTGACATGACTGTCATCACAACTGTTCCAAACGTAAGTTATCATGCCTATACCAAAAAAGAACCTGATCAGTTAATTATCGTTAACAACCCTTCAGACCTTCCGGATCCTTCTAAATTAGACCGGGTAGAAGAGCCTTATATAAAAGCAAGCATTATTACAAAAGCGGCCTATGTAGGGCCGGTAATGTCCCTTTGCATTGAAAAAAGGGGGCAAATTACCAATCAGACCTATCTTACTACTGAGCGGGTAGAACTTAATTTTGATATGCCTTTGGCAGAAATTGTATTTGACTTTTATGACCGGCTCAAAACCGTTTCCCGTGGGTATGCTTCTTTTGATTATGCCCCTATTGGAATGCGTGAGTCTAAATTGGTAAAAGTAGATGTGCTGATTAATGGAAGCTCTGTAGATGCGCTTTCTGCATTAATCCATACTGACAATGCCTACAATATTGGGAAAAAAATGTGCGAAAAACTTCGGGAATTGATTCCGAGGCAGCAATTCGACATCCCTATCCAAGCAGCAATCGGGGCAAAAATTATTTCCCGCGAAACCATAAAAGCACTTCGTAAAGACGTAACTGCCAAATGCTACGGCGGCGATATTTCCCGAAAGCGAAAATTACTTGAAAAGCAGAAAAAAGGTAAAAAGCGAATGCGCCAAGTAGGGAATGTAGAAATCCCTCAACAGGCGTTTATGGCAGTGCTTAAGCTTAACGATTAGACTGGTTATTGCTTAGATTTACCAATTAACGTATATGCAATCACAAAAAAACCTAGCCCGGTAAGTCCGGGAGGCAGTATTTTTGCTTTTACACTTATATACACCATTACAATTCCTATAATTACTAATAAAATAGCGGCAATTGTGTTTTTCATATTCTATTCTTTTAATGTTGTCTTGTTTCAATTTTTAAATTAACTCTCTAGGTTTTCCCAAATAAACTAATAAATCTCCTTCTTTTATTTCCATTTTGTCGTTATAAGCAGCAATAATATGCAGTTCTCCGGTATGATCCTTTATAAAAACCGGAATGGCATCTTTTTCATGGTTCAGGGCTTCTATTTCTTCTAAAAAATGTTCTTTTGATTTGAGTTTTAATTCATTTATTTTAGGATAGTCCCTAGCCACTTCGCTCAAATTTATATAATCGTCTTTCTTTGAAAATAAAACTTCTGAGGATGCCTGCTCCGGGTTCTTCATCTCTTCAGGGGTAATCAACCTAAATGATCCGTTTTCCCCGAGGTGCTTTCTGAAACGGATTATGGCATGTTTGTTTACTTCTTCGCTGGCTGTCATGGCTATTAAGTACCCAATATCGCTAAACTCCACATTATCTGTGAGGTCTTCTGAAAAAATATTGGCTTCTTCAGCATCAAGTCCTGTTGCTTTTGCTTTTTCTACATTTTCTTTATTACTGTCTATCAAGACAACGTGCCTCCCGTTTCGTTGGAGGTATTTAGCAATCAATCTTGACACTTGTGATGCGCCTATAATAAGAATTCCTGTTGATTTTTTTAAGAACACCCCTGATAGTTGCGCAAAAACCCTTGCTGTAGTTGCATTAAGCAATACTGTTCCCAAAACTATCATAAAGACCAATGGGGTTATATACTCTGCCCCGGGCTCTCCTTCAATTGCTAACCGAGTTCCAAAAAGTGATGCAATCCCTGCGGCAACAATCCCTCTTGGTCCTACCCAACTCACAAAAAGACGTTCATTTAACTTTAATCCGGATTTGTGCGTACTCAATAAAACTCCTAATGGTCTAAGTATAAAAACCACACAAGCGAAAAGGATCAAAGTGTTCCAGTTGTATATTAGATACAAATCTTCCATGTTTATATTAGCAGCCAATAGAATAAATAAAATAGAAATCAGTAATACGCTTAGTGATTCTTTAAAATATAATAATTCTTTCAAGTTCGGAAGGTCTATATTTCCAAGTACCATGCCCATAACCACTACAGAAAGCAACCCCGATTCGTGTGCAAACTGTTCTGATAGCACAAAAACTCCCAATACAATAGATAATACTACTACATTTTTTAAAAAATGCGGAACTGCATTCTTTTTTATAGCAAAATACAGTGCGTACGCAAAAGAAAAACCTATAGAAAAACCAACAATAACTGTTTTTCCAAACTCCATTAATGCCTGTTGTGTATAACCCTGTCCTTTTTCAATAGAGATAAATTCAAAAACTAAAACCGCTACAACTGCCCCTATGGGATCAATTAATATTCCTTCCCATTTTAATACTGTAGAGACATCTTTTTTTAAAGGAATATTTCTTAGGATCGGTGTTATTACTGTTGGTCCGGTTACAATAATCAAGGAAGAAAACAAAAATGATATCGGCCAACTTAGTCCAAAAAGATAATGTGCTACAAATCCTCCTCCAAAAAAGGTAATAATTGATCCTATTGTTATTAATTTGATAATGGCAGGCCCAACATTTAATACTTCATTCCGTTTCAAGGTTAACCCTCCCTCAAAAAGGATGATGCTAATTGCCAAGGAAACGAAGTTGAAAAGTGCCTCTCCGGGGAACAATCCTTTTTCTCCGTTCCATACGGGCTCCAATAGTTTTTCGTGGTCTTGTGTAAACAATGTAGACAATGGCCCTACTGCTATACCGATCAAAATAAGGGGCAAGATAGCAGGAAGCTTCAACCGCCATGCAACCCACTGGGCAAGTATTCCCAAAATAATAATTCCTGCTAATTCTAACATTTTTGTTGTTTTACTTTAACTCGTTACGCCCATAAAAATATGAAAATGTTAAAAAACAGCTAATTAAACTAACACTTATTCTCATAATTTAGAGGCTTTTCTTAATTTGCATGCTTTTCATGACCCTATATGAAATTATATCCCATAGAAGCTGGAAACTTTAAATTAGATGGTGGCGCTATGTTTGGCGTAGTTCCAAAATCTTTGTGGAACAAGACGAACCCTGCAGATGGGAATAACATGATCGATCTTGCTGCAAGATGTTTGCTTGTAGAAGATAGTGGTCGATTAATTCTTATAGACACCGGCATGGGTGACAAACAAAGCGAGAAGTTTTTCGGTTATTATTATCCCTGGGGAAATAACAACATTGACAAATCATTAAAAAAACATGGTTTTCACAGAGACGATATTACAGACGTTTTTATGACCCATCTGCATTTTGACCACTGTGGCGGCAGTGTCCAGTGGAATAAAAACCGAACAGGCTATGAGCCCGCATTTAAAAATGCACGTTTCTGGACAAATAAAGAGCATTGGGAATGGGCAACAAAGCCTAATGCGCGCGAAAAAGCTTCTTTTTTACAAGAAAACATCCTTCCTTTGGAAGAAAGTGGACAGTTAACCCATGTTCCCGTCCCTGAAAATGACTTTTTGGATAACTCCGATTTAGGGTTTGGTATTCTTTTTGTGAATGGACATACGGACAAACAAATGATCCCGCATATTAATTATAAGGGAAAAACAGTTGTTTTTATGGCCGATCTATTGCCTACAGTGGGACACATCCCTTTGCCATATGTAATGGGGTACGATACGCGTCCATTATTGACATTGGACGAAAAGGCCCGCTTTTTAGAAAATGCCGTAGCAAATAATTATTATTTATTTTTAGAGCATGATGCTTATAATCAACTTTGTACATTACAAAAAACAGAGAAAGGTATTCGGTTAAAAGAAATTTTTTCTTTTGATGAGGTGTTTAATTAAATTTTTTATTGTGAAACGTATTATTCATATTCTTTGGTTATTCTTTGTCGGATTAATAGTTTATGCTTGTGGTAGTACTGCTATTCTTTCGACTCCCATAACAAATATTGAAACCATTCCTCCAAAAGTGGTTGAACTGGAAGAAACTGTATTAAAAAACTGGTTTCATACTGATTTGGTTACAGATACTGTTCCCGGAATGAGTGTTGAAAAGGCATATAGTGAACTCCTCAATCTTCGAAAAGGCAAAAAGATTGTTGTGGCCATTATTGACTCCGGAACAGACATTGAGCATGAAGACCTTAAAAATGTTTTATGGGTCAACAAGGATGAAAAACCCGAAAATGGGATCGATGATGACAAAAACGGATATATTGATGATGTTCATGGTTGGAATTTCTTAGGAGATGCTGTTTATGAAAACTTGGAATATGTGCGAATTATAAAAAAAGGTGATGATGGTTCTGTTGTATATAAAAATGCGAAAGACACCTTTGATGATGAATACGATAAAACCCTTGCAGAAAAGCAGCAAGTAGATCAAATTTTAACATTTATTCCCTATGCCGAAGCGGCAATAAAAGAGCATTTGGGGAAAGATTCTTACACTATTGAAGACCTGCAAAACATTTCTTCCACAGACGAGCGTATTGTACAATCAAAAGGGCTTCTTCTGTTTTTGGATTCCAATGAAATTGACCATGAAGAATTAAAAGAATATGGGGAAAGCCTCCAGGATAAAGTTAACTATTATTTAAATCTTGATTTTAATGGCCGAAAACTTGTTGGCGATAATCCTGATGATTTTAGTAACCGAAAATATGGGAATAACAATGTTATTGGGCCAGATAAAAAACATGTAGATCATGGAACACATGTTGCCGGGATTGTAGCAGCGCAACGAAATAACGGAATAGGAATGAACGGAGTTGCAAATAATGTAGAATTGATGATTTTACGAGCTGTTCCAAATGGTGATGAATATGATAAAGATGTTGCGCTAGCTATTCGTTATGCTGTTGATAATGGTGCACAAATTATCAACACCAGTTTTGGTAAAGATTATTCTCCACACACAGAATGGGTTTGGGACGCTATTCAATATGCTGCATCTAAAGATGTGCTCATTGTAAATGCCGCGGGGAATGATGCTAAAAACATTGATGAAATAGAGGTTTTTCCAAATGATGTTACTGATGGAAAAGAAATCGCAAACAACTTTATCACTATTGGAGCATTGAATTATACCTATGATGGTGAGTTGGTTGCTAATTTTTCAAATTATGGAAAAAACAATGTAGATGTTTTTGCTCCAGGTGTAAAAATATGGTCTACTATGCCCAATAACACCTATGACTTCAGTCAAGGAACGTCGATGGCTGCCCCGGCAGTAACAGGAGTTGCAGCATTAATACGTTCCTACTATCCTAAATTATCTGCCGCTCAGGTAAAAAATATTTTGATGAAGTCTGGTTTACCCTCTAGGCTAACTGTTCTTATCGGGGGTGATCCTGAAAAAGCATTTCCTTTTAGTGAATTATCAAAGTCTGGTAAAATGGTTAATGCCTACAACGCCATTATTATGGCAGATCAGGTTTCCAGAGGAAAAATAAATTTATAACCCATATATAATTGCCTACATAAAATGATAACAATGAAAAAGTTTAATATTTTATTTATCTTCTTGGGCCTAGGACTTTATGCTTGTGCAAACAATGCTCCTAAGCCGGAAGCTAATCCTGCAACGAATCCGGAAAAAGGCTATTGGCAGCAACACGTAGATTACAAACTGGAGGTTGATATGAATGTTGAAAACTACCAATATACAGGAGCTCAAGAACTTGTTTACACCAATAATTCTCCTGACGTCCTTCAAAAAGTATATTATCACTTATTTTTTAATGCTTTTCAGCCGGGAAGTGAGATGGATGTTCGCCTTCAAAATATCCCGGATCCTGATGGCCGTATGGCAACCAATGTAGGTACACAATCAAACCCGGTATATGAAAGTCGTATTTCTAAACTGTCACCTGAAGAAATCGGATATATCAACGTTACTTCATTAGCCCAAAACGGAAAACCTGTTCTCTACAAAACAAAAGGGACTATTTTGGAAGTGTTATTGGCAAAACCGCTTCAGCCGGGAGCTAAAACAACACTGACCATGAAGTTTGATGGGCAAGTCCCTGTTCAGATACGCCGTTCCGGAAGGAATAATGCCGAAGGTGTAGCACTTTCCATGACACAATGGTTCCCGAAAATGGTGGAGTATGATTTTGAAGGTTGGCATGCCAATCCATACATCGGAAGAGAATTTCATGGTGTTTGGGGAAATTTTGACGTAAAAATCACTATTGATAAAGACTATGTGCTAGGGGGCAGTGGCTACCTGCAAAACCCTCAAGAAGTAGGCCATGGCTATGAAGACCCTGCAAAACCCATGAAAAAAGTGAGGGGGAAAAAACTAACATGGCATTTTATTGCGCCTAATGTGCATGACTTTACATGGGCAGCAGATCCTGAATACCTTCATGACAAAGTTCAGGTTAAAGATGGGCCTGTAATGCATTTTTTATATAAAAATGACCCGGAGATTATCGACAATTGGAAAAAATTACAACCTAAAGCCGTGGAAACCCTCGAGTTTTTTAACGAACATATTGGCTCTTACCCTTATGAACAGTATTCTGTAATACAGGGAGGAGATGGCGGTATGGAATATGCGATGTGTACACTTATTACCGGAAAACGCTCTTTTGGAAGTTTGGTAGGAGTTACTGTTCATGAAATGGCACATTCGTGGTTTCAACATGTGCTTGCTACCAATGAATCTAAACACGAATGGATGGATGAAGGGTTTACTTCGTACATCTCGGCGTTGTGTATGAACGAAATCATGGATCAAAATAAAGAAAACCCTTTTGAAGGTGCCTACCGGGGTTATAAGTATATGGTAGCCTCTGGAAAGGAACAGCCACAAACAACCCATGCCGACCGTTATGCGTATAATCAGGTATATGGAATCTCTGCATATAGTAAAGGAGAAATTTTCTTATCACAGCTCGGATATGTTATCGGAGAAGATGCGTTAAAGAAAACTATCAAAAAATATTATGAAGATTTTAAATTTAAGCATCCAACACCTAATGATATAAAACGCACTGCTGAAAAAGTTTCGGGCGTTCATTTAGATTGGTACTTAACAGATTGGGTAAAAACAACTAATACCATCGATTATGGAGTTAAAGAAGTAACAGAAGAAAATAACACTACAAAAGTCACTTTAGAAAGAATTGGTTTGATGCCTATGCCTATGGATATTGTGGTTACTTATACAGATGGTTCAAAAGAGCTTTTTTATGCGCCCCTTAGAATGATGTATGGGCAAAAAGAGTATTCGGAAACACTAAAAAGAACGGTATTGGAAGACTGGCCATGGGCATTTCCTACATACAGTTTTACTGTCCCTAAGCCTAAAAGCAGTATAAAATCTATTGAAATTGACCCTTCAAAATTGATGGCAGATGTAAATCCAAACAATAATAGCGTTTCTTTTGATTAAAAAATACGGTTATCTCAAACATTTTTATAGACACTTTTGTTAAAAGATTTGTTGCTATTTAAGAAATGATATGAAGCACAGCGAAATTGATAAAATTGAGTTACAACATCTTCAGTTCGAAGATTACAAAGAAATAAAAGGGGTTATGGTCTCTGCATATTCTTCTATGCCTGATGCATATTGGAAAGAGCATCATATTAAGTCTTTAATAGAAAAGTTTCCTAAAGGGCAAGTTGTTATTAAGATCAATGGACAAATAGCAGGATGTGCATTATCCATAATTGTTGATTATGATAAGTTTGATGAAAATCATACATATCGAGAAATAACTGCTGATTATACTTTTGATTCGCACACAGAGAATGGGGATATTTTATATGGTATAGACATCTTTATCAAGCCTGAATACCGAGGTTTGCGGCTTGGCAGAAGATTATATGATTACAGAAAAGAGCTTTGTGAAAAATTAAATTTAAAAGGGATTATTTTTGGTGGCAGGATTCCTAACTACCACAAATACTCTAAAGAGTTAAGCCCAAAAGAATATATAGAAAAGGTTAGCAGAAAAGAAATCCATGATCCTGTTTTGAACTTTCAAATCTCCAATGATTTTCATCTTGCTCGGATTTTAAAAGGATATTTAGAGGGTGATAATGCTTCAAAAGAATTTGCTGTTCTATTAGAGTGGAATAATATTTATTATGAAAAGCCTATTAAAAAGGCTGCTACAGAAAAAAAAGTAGTGCGAATAGGTTTAATACAATGGCAAATGAGGTCGTATAAAAATGTCGAAGACCTATTGCAACAAGTAGAGTATTTTGTTGATGCTGTTTCTGGGTACAGATCTGATTTTGCTCTTTTTCCCGAGTTTTTCAATGCCCCTTTAATGGCTCAATATAACCATTTGAGCGAGCCAGAAGCAATAAGGGAATTGGCAGGGTTTACGGATGAAATTGTGCAAAGACTTTCGAGTTTGTCCATTTCATATAATATCAATTTAATAGCAGGAAGTATGCCAAAAATAAAAAATGGGAAGCTATATAATGTTGGTTATTTATGCAAAAGAGACGGAGCTATTGAAATGTATGAAAAAATACACGTTACCCCTGATGAGGAAAAAGTTTGGGGAATGCAGGGTGGAAATGAATTGAAGGTTTTTGACACTGATTGTGGAAAAGTTGGGATTTTAATTTGTTATGATTCTGAGTTTCCTGAATTAAGTAGGATTCTTGCGGATGAAGGAATGGACATTTTGTTTGTTCCCTTCCTTACCGATACTCAAAATGGGTATTCAAGGGTTCGAAATTGTGCTCAAGCGAGAGCTATAGAAAATGAGTGTTACGTAGCAATTGCGGGAAGTGTTGGTAATTTGCCCAATGTCCATAATATGGATATTCAATTTGCACAATCAATGGTTTTTACCCCATGTGATTTTGCTTTTCCAACTAATGGAATAAAAGCTGAAGCTACTCCCAATACGGAGATGATATTGATTGCAGATGTTGATATTGGCCTTCTTAGAGAACTACATGAGTTTGGAAGCGTTAGAAACTTAAAAGATAGGAGAAAAGATGTTTTTGAATTAAAAAAAGTGTCTTTATAAATACATATACAATCATTTTTACAGCCCTCTTGTAACTGTATATACTTTCATAAAGAAAACAATATGCGGAGGAAGTCTCAATTGATCGAAAAACGAAATGCGTTTGTCAAGGCCTATGTGGCCAAACATTCTGATAAACAAATGAAAGTTATTATCGCGGAGCTTAAAGAACGTCTTTTTATCTCTGAACGAACTATTTTTAATATTTTAAAAGACGGCGATTAGCTTTTCTTAAACCAGCTTGTTTGATGGTACATTTTCTTTTTAGCAACCCGCTCCCTATTGTTCATTCGAACATAAGTGTCGTTTATTTGTTTGTTCCGGTATCCTAAAAGATGGAATATTTGCTTGGTTAAAAACCGGGCTATTTTTATGTTCACAATTAAGGCTTCTCTTTTAGGTGATTCCCATGAAATACCGGGAAGTAGTGCCAGTATATAGTCCGCTTTTATGTCCCGTAATAATGCTGATAACCACAGAAAAAAGGAAGGGATGCGTTTAATAATAAAAAACCCATCTTTTCCTTTTTGCTGATACAAAGGCATAAACAATTCTCCTTTTTGCTTAGCTTGTACTGGTTCATTATTGCTTATGGCCAAAAGTGTCCTTTTTTTTATCGGTTGAAAACTTTTAAAACCTTCTTTCATTTTAAATAACTCATGTGGTTTTATCAAATACCGATAAATAACTTCGAAAGGGACTGCTTTTCCTTCTGAAGCTATTTTAAGCCGTTCATAATATTTTTTAATGTTTGGGATATCCTCTTCCTTCATGCAGCCTGCAAATACTAATGTCAAAAAAATAAATGCTTCACTGTTTTCTATGGCAGCCACCTCATCGTGCTGTCCAGACTCGAAGCCGAGTGATACATATCCTAATGAGTTTATATAGCTTAATAAAGGGCCCTCGAGGTATTCCTCAATTCCCAGAACAACCGGAACAGGTATTTGACGGGAAAACTTACGGTTGATCAGTGCGTCGTTAATCGTAATAAAAGGAAGTGTTTTGCTGGATGTAGTATGAAAATCTACAAAATAAAAAGGGCCTGTATGTGTGTCCAGTATGCTTTTTATTTGATGATATAATTCAATGAGTTCCTTTTCTTCAGAGACAAGTTCTTCTTCTTCTTTCTTTGCAAGAATATTTTGGAGGCTTTCTTTTGTCCATAGGCGGTTTAAGTCTTTATCTACATAACGTTGGTTCTTTGACAACCCTTTTAGGTTCCCAGAAAAAGCATAGACTGCTCCTTTTATTTTTTCTGTTTGGGGTTTCAATTTTTCTTTGGCATTTTGCAGTGCAAAAACCCCAGCAGGTTCATTTCCGTGAATGCCTCCAATAAAAATTATAACAGGGGCATTGTGACTGTTGTCTATTTTCCAGAGAAGTCTTTCTATCTTAGTTGTTGTCTCTAGTGCTTTACTGTATGCTTTGTTCATACAGAAATGTCTTTTGATGTAATAATGCCTATTATTTTTTGATTTTTTAATACCGGCAATGAATTAATATTGTTTTCTTTCATCAGCTTTGAGGCTTTTAGTATTGGGTCATCCGGAGCAATGGTAATAATTGTTTTTTTCATAATGGTTTCAACAGCAGCGTCTAGTTTTTCATCGTCATTTAAAAAGCTTTTCACGTCTGTCCATGTTAATAATCCTTTTAATTCCATTTTATTGTTTACTACCGGGACATGATGAATGTTTTTCCATTTCATTGTATTGAGTACTAACCGAACACTGTCTTTTTCATGAACATTATAAATATATGTGTTCATCTGTTCTCTGACTGTTTTGTTTTTCTTCTTGGTATTATGATATGTGCTTTCTATTACTTGCCAGGTCGCTATTGGATAGGCTTTTTCTTGATTTCTATAAATTTCTTCCGTTAATATTCGCAGCGCTTCTGGGGTTTTGTTATGCTTTTTTAAGTTCCGGAAGCTTTCTACCATCCATCGAGAACCTGATAGGTTTTTCACCCTATTTTCTATAATTGTGAGATAGTGTTCCACATCTTTAGGGTTCACTTTCATGCTGTATAGTCCCCTATAGGCCATTGGTAATAATTCATCTAGAATAAGTTTTTCACTAGAAATTAACTCTCCGTCCCAATAAAAACGAGTTGCCATACCATAGCGCGCTGCATTAAAGAAATTGGACTTAGCGTCTTTAAAATCCATTTGCTCATGAATGTTTTTATACTTCTGAGGCCTTCCTCTCATGATGCCCACCCAAAATACCATGTTTGCTATTTCGTCTGTTGTTGAAGGTCCGGAAGGAATATACCTGTTTTCTATTCGTAAATGTGCTTTTCCATTTCCCACTCCATAGCAGGGGCGGTTCCATTTATAGACCGTTCCATTGTGCAGGTTTAGTGCTTTCAATTTAGGGGCTTCCCCTCTTTTGACTATAGCCATGCTATCTTCTTCAAATGTGGCAGACACTAAGCTTCGAAAGCGAACAATACTATCTTTAAAAATAGTTGCTGCAGATCCTTTTTCCCAATCATTCCCAAATCCAACCCGTGCTTCTTTTTCATTTAATAAAAAAGAACTGGAACGTGTGTCTACGCTTTGGGTAAATAATGCTATGCGCGTTTCACTCCATAATTCTTTCCCTAATAGCAAAGGGGCATTTGTACACGCTGCAAGCACCGGTCCCGAGATCGCTTGCGCCCAATTATAGCTGTCGACAAAATCATCCGGGTTAATTTGCAAATGCATCTGGAAACTAGTGTTACACCCTTCAAAAAGAATGGAGTTGTGCTTTAGGTTTATTTCGTCTACTCCTTTTATGTGCAGCTCAAATTCATCTCCCCGAATTTCTTTTATTGCTTCATTTAATATAGAATACCGTTCTTTTGGTGTCATATATGGCAATTCTAAATGCTTGCTGGTTATCGTGGGAAGGATCCCTGTTAGCAGGATCCGGGTGTTTATTTTTTTTGCTTCATCGTCAGCTTTTTGCAAAAGGCCCACTAATTGCTTGTGCATCTGTGAAAAACAACTTCCCGTCAATGGTATCGGGTCTAAGTTTGCTTCCAAATTGTATAGAGCAATCTCATTGGTAAAATGTGGATCATTCAGTCCTTGCATTATTCCCATTGCCTCCGGACAAGGTTGCGCGTTTTCATCTATCAAACAAAACTCCTGCTCAGCCCCTATGCGAATGGGGTCTTTTTCTATTAATTCATTATCTATTAGCAGTTCAAGTGCTTCTATATCCCTTATGAGCTGTTTAATATAGACTGCTTTTTCTCTTGCAGTAGCTGGTTTTATAACTTTTAATTCTCCCATACCTTAAACGTTACTTTTGTATTCACTTTTGCTTGTACAAGATACTTTTTGGTGGGCGGCATAAAAATGATAAATGTCATTTCCCTTTTATGGAAGGGGTTTTTACTATTTTTACATGTTAGTCAACTGTTTCATGAAGTATTCATTTCCCAAAAAAGAAAAGTTAAAAAGTCAACTATTAATAAAAAAATTGTTTGAAGAAGGAAAAGCTGTTTCTGATTTTCCGTTAAAGCTGTTGTATCTTCCCTCTACATCAACTGAAGAAGTGTTTATACAGGCCGGGTTTTCTGTTCCTAAAAAAGCTTTCAAAAAAGCAGTGGATAGAAATCGTATAAAAAGATTGATGCGAGAAGCATACCGATTACAAAAAGTGCTAGTTTTTAACAATTTGCCAACACCACATGCTTTTATGTTTTTGTATCTTGGTAAAGATATTCCTGATTTTAACCTGATAAAAGAAAAAATGGAACGGCTTTTGAAAAGGGTTCTTACAGAAACCCACAAAAATAAATCACATGAAAATGTATAGCTTATTTATTTCGTCACTCTTAATCCTTGCTTGTTCTGGTAATGCCAATGAAGAAAAATATGTTTCATTGTTGCCTGCCCCTCCTCCTCAAGCAGATGTCACTTTTGAAACAGCTAATATTGCATCTCAGAAAACTTCTGTAAGGGAACAAAAAATTATTAAAGAAAGTTACTTGCGTTTTCAAACGAGCAACATAGAAAAAACATATGGAACCATTGCCGATTATATAAAAAAATACAATGGCTATATCCAGAATGATGAATCAGGAAAAGGATATAATGAGTTTAATAGAAGAATCGTCATAAGGATTCCTACTGAAAACTTTGAAGCTTTTATTGATTCTATCGGAAAAGATGTTTCCTTTTTTGATACCAAAAGAATTTCTTCCAGAGATGTTACAGAAGAGTTCATCGACTTGGAGGCCCGGTTAAAAACGAAGCGGGGCCTAGAGCAACGTTATCTGGAATTGCTATCTAAAGCAAAGAACGTAAAAGAAATCCTAGAAATAGAAAAAGAACTCTCCGTTATACGAGAAGAAATAGAGGCAAGAGAAGGACGTTTAAAATATTTAGAAAACCAAGTTTCTTTAAGTACTATTACTATTGAGTTTTATAAACTAACTGCAGAAACCGGTATTACTGTTTCTTATGGAACAAAGATGTGGAATGCTATAAAATCTGGTTTTAACGGATTGTCTTTCTTCTTTTTGGGAATATTAAACATATGGCCTTTTGTTTTAATTATAGTAATTCTTGGATATATCATTAAACGAAAATACTTTAAAAAGAAAGTAAAATGAAACGGATAACAAGTATGAAAAAACAGGTTGTTGTTGTTTTTGTTACGCTTACTGTTTTCTTTGTAGGCACAAGTTTTAAAAGTGACTTCTTTGAAATTGCTAAGCAAATAGAAATCTTTACTACCCTGTTTAAGGAATTGAACATGAATTATGTAGACGAAACCAATCCGGCAGAACTAATGGACACGGCCATTAAAAGCATGCTTGATGATTTGGATCCATATACACGTTTTTTAAATGAGCAAGATGTTGAAGATTATAAAATACGTAATGAAGGGGAATATTCTGGAATAGGTGCTTTGGTAAGAAGTTATGATGATAAGTTATTGATTGTTGAACCATATAAAGACTTTCCTGCTGATAAAGCAGGGTTGAAAGCAGGAGATGAAATTACTAAAATAGGAGATGTCCTCGTTGCTGATTTTAAGGATGATGCTAGTGATCTTTTAAAAGGGGCCGTAAACAGTACTGTTACCCTTACGTATAAACGATTAGGAAAAGAAAATACTACAACACTCAAACGAGAAGATATTGAGGTAGATGCCGTGCCTTTTTATGCAAAAGTAAATGAAAAAACAGGGTATGTTGTTTTATCGCGGTTCAACCGTAAAGCCACTTCACAAACAAAAAAAGCAATTGAAGCTCTTAAAGATGAAGGAATAGAAAACTTGGTTCTGGACCTTCGTGGAAATCCGGGGGGATTACTCTCCGAAGCAATTGGAGTAACCAATCTTTTTGTTCCAAAAGGGGAATTAATCGTTACTACAAAATCCAAGGTGAAAAAATTTAATCGGGAATACAAAACGAAAGATGACCCCCTTGATACAGAAATACCCTTGATTGTATTGGTTGACGGCGGCAGTGCTTCAGCAAGTGAAATTGTTTCAGGAGCATTACAAGATTTAGACCGGGCTATTATTGTTGGAGCGCGCAGCTTTGGAAAAGGTTTGGTACAACGCCCATTAAAATTAGCCTATGGTACACAACTTAAAGTGACCATTTCCCGTTATTATACCCCTTCCGGAAGGTCAATACAAGCATTGGATTATTGGAACCGCGATGAAAAAGGAAATGCTGTCCGTGTAGATGCTTCCCAATACAATGCATATAAAACTAGAAATGGGCGAACTGTATATGACGGCGGCGGCGTTTTTCCTGACATAGAAATTGCGTCATTAAAAGAAAGTGCCATTACAAAAGCGCTTCTTGCAGATAATGTTGTGTTCGATTATGCTACCAACTACTATCATAATAAAACGATCAATAATCTTAATGATTTTGTTTTTGAACAAACAGAATATAACACCTTTAAACAATATGTTTCCTCTAGTGGCTTTAATTATGAAACAGCTATTGAAAAATCATTAAAAAGAACTTTTAATGATGCTGCTATTGATGAATATGGCCCAGCCGTAAGGTCTGACTATGAAAAATTATTAACGGATATTGAAAACAGCAAATCTGTTGCTTTAGAAACTTATAAAGAAGAAGTTATAACAAACCTAAAAGAAGAGATTGTAAAACGGTTCTTTTACAGAGAAGGGTTATATAATTATTATCTGAAAAATGATCAAGCAATAACCACCTCATCAAAAATACTTAATAACAAAAGTAAATATGAAAGCTTGCTAAAATAGTTTATCTTGCCCCGGATTTTGCAATTTTAATGGCCTCAAAAAGTGAAGCAGTATTTTTTATCCGTTTTTCTTAGTGTTTTATTCTTTGTTGATTTAAATGCACAAGAGAAAAAAATCCGGGTTGGTTTTAACTCTGGTTTTGGAACACAGAAAAGCATTCCATTTAATAAAAAGGACTATAACTACAAAACTAATTTTTACAAAGCCCAAATAAACTACACGTTAAAAGAGAAAAGGAAATGGGTTTTTGAGTTGAATATTGAGCCCGGAATTTATATTGCCGAACATCAATTGCTAAATAAGTTTTTTGTACAGCCCAGTAGAGGAGATGATTATTTAGAGCAACGTGAACGCTTTACGAAAGAAAAAACTATCAATGAATATGTGCTCAATGTGGGTATTGTTTTTAAATATCCGATTTACAAAAAATTAAACACCTATGCTCTGGTAAGTATAGGCCCTATGTATTCAGATACTGAAACGGAGCGATTGGCAAAAGGGTTTGCTTTTTCAGATATTCTTGGCGTGGGATTAATGTACAATATAAAAAACACCTTTTTTGATATCAGGGGAAGCTTACGCCATGTTTCCAATGCCAATCTTCAATTTCCTAATAACGGCCATAACAGTGTAAACATTGAAATGGGTGTTTCTTTCAAATTATAAGTGAATGGAAGAAGGTGATTATGTTGAAATCCAGGAGCTTCAAAAGCTTTTAAAAAGCTATAACATTCTTATTAAAAAAGACGGTCGTTATCTTGACAAAGAGAAAACATTTTTTGGTATTTGTATGACCGTTAAAGGACATTCTTTTCTTTTATATACAGATGATGAATACAACGATTTTGATGAGCAAAACCAATTACTTTGTTTATGCTTGGTATTAAGAGAATTGGAAATTTATGAAGACGCTTCCGATTTTTTGGTTTGGTGCAATTTTACAGGTTTACAACCTGCAGAAGAAACAGTAAGAGCCTATTACATGGAGCTTCGAAATACCTATGCTGCTATTGAAAAATTTTTAGGAAAAATAGACTCTTGTATTTCCCACCTTGATTTCCAGTTGAACTCCGGAGCAGCCCAGACTCTCAGGAATATGACAAACCCATAACCATTATTCTATTCTTAACATAGTAATATGTGGAATACCATCTTCCAAGTATTCCTCTCCTGTTTTACAAAATCCATGTGATTCATAAAACTCTTTTAAATATGTTTGTGCTGATAGTTTTATAGTTTGTTCGCTATAATGCTTTTCAATGGCAGTAATAGATGCTTTTATTATATCATGCCCATAACCAAATTTTCGGTTATTTTTATCTACCACTACCCTACCTATACTAGCCTCCTCAAAATAGTCTCCGACATTAAAAATACGTGTGTAAGCTACTATCTTGTTCTCTTTTTTTCCAAGTACATGCAGTGCTTTACTGTCTTTCCCGTCCAGATCTTGGTACACACAATTTTGCTCCACGACAAAAACCTCACTACGCAATTGTAATAAGTCATATAACTCTTCTAATGTTAATTCATTAATTTTTTTTACGGTGATGGACAACATATTTATTCTAGTGGTTATTATTCAATCCTGAACGATGATATCCTTAGGATCTTCTTTTTTATATTCCGGTTGAATATTGATATGATTGATATGAAATTCATTGCATAGTTTTTTTTCTATTTCGTTTAAGACAGCATCAAATTCTGATAACCGGATATCCTCCTCAAAATCTATATGTGCTTCTAAATGCAGTTCTTCTTCATTCAGTTGCCATACATGTACATGGTGCATATGCTTTACGCCTTTTATACCATTTACTTTATCAACAATCATATCAATATTAATATGTGTTGGTGTAAACAACATCAATATATTAAGTGATTCTTTTAATAAATCGTAACCCACATAAATAAGATAGAAGGCAATACCCAGTGTGAGGACACTATCTACCCAAAACACCGCAAAGAATTTCATTAACAACCCACCTATTAAGACAGCTACCGAAGCTAACATATCTGTAAGTAAATGAAGATAGGCAGACTTCATATTCATATTTTTTCCAGCTTCTTTTTTTAATAAAAGCACACTTATTCCATTGGCTACAATCCCTAAAGAAGCTAACCAAATAACAAGGTTTGATGTTATTTCTTCCGGATGACTAAACCGTTTAATAGCTTCTATAATTAGTAAAACAGCTACTATTATTAAAGTCGCAGCATTTGTAAATGCTGCAATAATTTCGGCGCGTTTATACCCAAATGTACGGTTTGTAGATGCTTCTTTTTTAGAAAGCCGGTTAGCAAAATAACTTACTACAAGCGAAAGGACATCGCTAAAATTATGCAATGCATCTGATAATAAAGCTAAGCTTCCTGATAATATACCACCTATAACTTGAGAGGCCGTAATTACAATATTAAGCACTATAGAAATAAAAAGGTTCTTCCCTTCTATTTTTTGATGATGAGAATGATTATGATGAGATGAATGACCCATCTTTAAGACGTTACAGGTATTTTGTCAACCCTTCTTTGATGGCGTCCCCCTTCAAAATCAGCACGAAGAAACGTTTTTACCATCTCTACTGCCTGAGGCAAAGAAGTAAAACGTGCCGGAATACTCAAAATGTTCGCATTGTTATGTTGTCTTGCTAATTCTGTAAGTTCTTTATTCCAGCAAAGAGCAGCCCGTATTTTTTGATGTTTGTTTGCTGTCATAGCAGCACCATTCCCGCTACCACAAATAATAATACCAAAATCTACACTGCCCTCTGCTACATCTCTTGCTACAGGATGAATAAAGTCAGGATAATCTACACTTTCATTTTTATTTGTTCCATAATTTATTACTTCCGTTCCTTCTCCTTGTAACATATCTACAATGGCATTTTTATAATCTGTTCCGGCATGGTCATTGCCTATAGCTATTCTCATATTTTTTTTATTTGATGGCCTACAACAAAATTACGAATTACAAATTATGAACACTTATAAAATGCATTGTTAATTTAATTTTGCAATATCTTAAAAATGAGTTCTTTATGAAGTAACATAAATTGTTGAAACTTGTAAGTTAAAATACTATAGAAATAGTTGCATACTTCATTATAAAATACCATATGCTATATTATTCAAATTAAGCAACTTTTTATAGCTGTTTTTTTAATGATTTTATTAAGCTTTAAGATAAGTGATATTAACAATCTGATCAATAAAAATATTAGAAATATGGTTACTCTAATATTTATTGACAGTTGTTAATTACTATATAAATAAATTCATTTTTAACTTGTTAGATAACCTATTAGTTGTTTATTAAAATGTATAACATAGTATTTTTTTAATATCAAAACCAATTTGATAATTTTTTTAATGCCTATTAACAAACAATAATAATAACCAATTTCATTTATTTAAATAAAATAAAAAATAAAGATGTAATATATATTGTTAATTACTTTTTATTTAATCTATACAATGTGTAAAAAAGAATCCTTGTTATTTAGACGTTCTATGATGCTTCTTACTTTATCCAAATCGTTTTTATGGACTTTTAATTTAATACCTCCTAAAGCGTTTGAATAAAAGGGTGAAATAGTAACCATAGTTTCATTTTCAAAAACATAAGGTATTTCTTCCTCTTCGAGAATAGATTTTAAAACAACATATTCAGAGGGATAAGTGTAGGTAGTAACAACAACAAAATTATTCATTAGTTGTATTTTATACACTAATTTATAAAATAAAAAAACACTAAAATGAATAAGAGGCTTTAGCTGTAGTTTTCTTTGAAATTTTATTTACCTCTGTAGCTTTTACAGCTTCATTTTTGTCTAACGAATAGTTAATATAACCTATAAAAGAAAACAATCCTACTAAAAAAATAGCAAAAAATAAGATGATTATTTTATAAACACGTTTCACTTTTATAGTTTTCTTTATACTTAATAGACGATGTTAAAATTAAAATGTTACACATTTTTTAATAAAACTTTAACTTTTCAAGGAAAAATAAACCCTAATATATTTCTTTGTACTTTTCACAACCAATTAAAAAAAACAATGTCAAAAAAGAAAAAACGAAGTCAAAAACAGAGAAAAAATGAAATTACTAAAGGAATATTTTCTGTTTTAGAAAGTGACAATAATAATGTATTTAATTACAAACAAATAGCAGCGAAGCTACACATAAATGATCCCAGTGGCAGAAATCTTCTCGTAAAGAAATTAAGTGAACTCAAAGAAAAAAAGAAAATAGAAGAGGTATCTAAAGGAAAATATAAAGCTATTCCTTCTAAAAACTATTATGCAGGAATTATAGAAATAAATGCAAGAGGCAATGCGTATGTAGTGTGTGAAGATTTAGAAGATGATGTTTTTATCCCTAACAGTAAATTCAATAAAGCTTTTCATAAAGATGAAGTGGAGATTTATGTGTTCCCAAGAAGAAAAGGAAAAAAGTTAGAAGGCGAAGTCACTAAAATTATAAAAAGGGCAAAAACATCATTTGTAGGTGTAATACAAATGCAAAAAAACTTTGCATTTGTATTAACAGCAGACTTTAGAATGTACACAGATATTTTTATTCCGAAAAATAAAATAAATAAGGCAGAAGAAGGAGATAAAGTATTGGTAGAGATTACCGATTGGCCTGATAAAGCATCATCACCTTATGGCGAAGTAATTGAAGTTTTAGGAAAACCAGGAGAACACCACACGGAGATGCATGCTATACTTGCTGAGTATGGATTACCATATCGGTTCCCGGAAGAAGTAACACATTATGCCAACAAATTAGATACATCTATTACTACTGAAGAAATTAGCAAACGAAGGGATATGCGGGATACGCTTACCTTTACCATAGACCCAAAAGATGCCAAAGATTTTGACGATGCACTTTCATTTAAAACATTAGATAACGGAAATTACGAAATAGGTATTCATATAGCAGATGTGTCTCACTATGTAACCCCAGGAACTGTTTTAGATGAAGAAGCTTATAATAGAGGAACTTCTATTTATCTAGTAGACCGTGTAGTACCCATGCTCCCTGAAATATTGTCAAATAATGCATGTTCTCTTCGTCCAAATGAAGAAAAATATACCTTTTCTTCTGTTTTTGAGATGGACAATAAAGCCGATGTTGTCAAACAATGGTTTGGAAGGACTGTTACCTATTCTGACCAACGATTTTCCTACGAAGAAGCACAACATATTATAGAAACCGAAAGTAATAATATCCCAGAAGAAATTTCCATAACCAATAAAACATATCAAGTAACACAACCTATTGTAGATGCGATACTCGTTTTAGACAGATTGGCTAAAAAAATGCGTAAAAGACGAATGGATGCTGGTGCCATATCTTTTGACAAAGTGGAAGTAAAATTTCATTTAGACCAGGAAAATGATCCTACCGGTGTCTTTTTTAAAGAATCTAAAGATGCCAACAAACTTATAGAAGAATTTATGTTGCTGGCTAATAGAAAAGTAGCTGAATTTATAGGAAAACGAAATCCGGAACCTACATTTGTATACCGGGTACATGATGAGCCTAATGACGAAAAATTAATACTCTTACAAGGGGTTATTTCTAAATTTGGATACACGATAAACATGAAAGACAGAAAGACCATTACAAGCTCTTTAAACAACCTATTAGAGGAAGTATATGGTAAAAAAGAGCAGAACTTAATAGACACCCTTGCTATCCGGACTATGAGTAAAGCAAAATATACTACAGAAAACATCGGCCATTATGGATTGGCATTTGATTATTACACACATTTTACCTCCCCTATCCGTCGTTATCCCGATGTAATGGTACATCGTTTATTGCAAAGTTACTTAGATGGTAAAAAGTCGGTAAACAAAGAAGAATATGAAGACAAATGCAGGCATTTATCTGAAATGGAAAATCTTGCTGTGAATGCAGAGCGCGATTCTATAAAATACATGCAGATAAAATATATGCAAGAACATCAAGACAAAGAATTTTTAGGGGTTATATCCGGCGTAACCGAATGGGGAATTTATATAGAAATAATAGAAAATAAATGCGAAGGGATGGTCCGGATCAAAGAAATTAGAGATGACTATTACATTTTTGATGAAAAACAATATGCATTAGTGGGAGAAACAACAAAAAATATGTATCAATTAGGAGACGAAGTAGTAGTAAAAGTAAAAAACACAGATTTAATAAAACGTCATCTCGATTTTGAGCTGTTAGGAAAAAACG
This sequence comes from Leptobacterium meishanense, assembly GCF_037645805.1. NCBI lineage: Bacteria > Pseudomonadati > Bacteroidota > Flavobacteriia > Flavobacteriales > Flavobacteriaceae > Leptobacterium > Leptobacterium meishanense. The sequence goes on along the minus strand of NZ_JBBEXE010000005.1, from coordinate 291,068 downwards.
AAAAACCCCATTCCTGAAAATTTATACCTAAATCATTTCATTTATTACAATACTTGGTATAATTTTAGCTTATAAACAACCAATAATCATATTTAAAATTAAATTTTATGAAAATAATAGTCAATTTTCTGGTATTTTTTATAACCATAATAACCTTTTCACAAGGAAAATTAGAAAAAGAAATAGGTAGTTTTGACGAATTAAAAGTTTTTGACGGTATTTCCGCAGAACTCATTAAATCTGACGAAAATAAAGTAGTTATTACCGGAGAAGATATAGATAAAGTTGCTATTGTAAATAATCGAGGCAGGTTAAAAATACGCATGGAAATAGATAAAGTCTTTGGAGGCCATAAAACCTTTGCTAAAATATATTATAATGGACGATTAAGCCTTCTAGACGCCAATGAAAATGCATCCATTGCTTTAGAAGATAAAATAGAACAAGTAAACATAGAGCTTCGTGCCCAAGAAGGAGGTAAAATAGAAGTGGATTTAAATGTACAACGGGTAGATGCAAAAACAGTGACCGGAGGTAGGATAACAGCAACCGGATATGCAAAAAACCAGGACATTACCATTAATACAGGCGGCACCTATGAAGCAGATAAATTAATAACAGAACAATCTACTGTAAACGTAAATGCGGGAGGGGTTGCCTATGTAAATGCTTCGGAATATGTAGAAGCTTCTGTAAAAGCAGGCGGCACCGTTCGTATTTATGGGAAACCAAAGGTAATTGAAAAGAAAAAATTCTTGGGCGGTAAAATTATAGAGCAATAAAAAAGTGTTCCTATAGAGGAAGGAACCTAAAATCAATTAATACATGGTTCATGATGTACTAGCAGCATTGCCTTGGGGGATAGTACTGGCTTTTACTATAGGCCCCGTATTTTTTGTGCTGTTGGAAACAGGTGCTATAAAAGGCTTTAGAGCTGCTTTTGTATTTGATATTGGTGTGGTTTTAGCCGATGTATTCTTTATTCTTATTGCGTACTATAGTACTAATAAACTCTTAGAAAAACTTAAAGACGATCCCGGACTATTTATTTTAGGAGGCGTGCTATTGTTGTTATATGGTATTATTTCTTTTATTAAAAACAAAAAAGACTATCATAAGTTACAACAGGAAGAACAAGAGGATATAGAAGCGATATCAAAGAAAAATTACTTAGAACTTTTTTTAAAAGGATTTATTCTCAATTTTATCAATATTGGGGTACTTGGATTTTGGTTGGGGATTATTGTTATTTTTGGGCCCAAATTAGAAATGAACCCAAATAGGATTGTTACTTTTTTCTCCACTATTATAATTACCTATCTTTTGGTTGATATTATAAAAATTATGCTTGCAAAGCAGTTAAAAAATAAACTAACTAAAAAAAGAATCTATAAAATAAAAAAAGCCATTAGTATAGTGTTAATGGTTTTTGGAGTGGCATTAATTGCTCAAGGGTTATTTCCAGATCAGAAAGAAGACATCAAAAATGTGATTGAAGAAATAAGGAAAAATTAGAGCCTCATTAGAGGCTCCTTGAGGCATCGAGCGGATTCGAACCGCTGTACAAGGTTTTGCAGACCTCTGCCTAGCCACTCGGCCACGATGCCCTATTATTGGTTGGCAAATGTAGTAATTTTATTAAAAATATGCTTATAGCAAGTCACATAAGAATTGCTACATAGAAAAATCATGGCGGGTTAATGCCATTTCTATGGTCACCATTTCCACATTTCCACCCATGGGGGGGTTTATTTTAGAAACTTCTACAATGGCTTTTTCTGCAATAGAAAGCTCCTTAAAAATACGTTTTAAAATACGCTTGGCTACATGTTCCAATAATTTAGATCGAATAGCCATTTCCTCCTTTACAATTCGGTTAATATGCACATAATCTACTGTATCTCTTAAAACGTCTGTTTTAGCAGACTGTTGCAAGTTCGCATACACAGCAATATCCACCCGATAGTCACTGCCTATTTTTCCTTCTTCTGCCAAGCAACCATGATATGCGTATACTTGTATGTTTTTGATTTTGATGATCCCCACTAAATTTCTTTTTAATCGGGCTGCCTGAAAAGGGGCTTTTTTGTCAATTCGAGCGCAGTCGAGAATTTTATATGGTTAATAACCAAATATTTCGACTGCGCTCAATATGACATATTTGGAACTTTTATAGCTTTTCAGGCAGCCCTAAGTCTAAATATTTATTTTTACAAAAATACATAGAACAAGAATATAGTACCATTAAAAGTACTTAATAAGTACAACTACAATTACTAATACCTTGAAGAAGGTCAACCCCAACGGTAATCATATGCGTTCCGGAATTAAACCCGGAAATTTCATTAAGGATGAGTTGATATGAATAAGCGAAGTAAAAGTTGCTTTTTTTAAGCCCGACCATGGGCCCGACATTTAAAGGGTCAAAAAACTGATCGTTTAAAAAACGGTATGAAATGCCCGCCCAATAATAATCTTCAAAGTCATAATAACGCACTTTTATATTAAAATCGGTACTAGAACGGCCGTCATTTTCAAATAGCTGGAAGAAAACAGATGGCTCAATCTCCAAATCACTATTTTTGGATTTTTTCCATTTATACCCGGAATAAACATAATAATTACGAAGTCTGTTGGGTTCAGAAATAGCAAATAAATTCAAGTCTTTGTTTAGAATATTAGAAGCATTTACACTTAGATAAAAGTTTTTTAACCGGTACAACACACCCACGTCAAAATTATGATTGGTGGTCGAACGGTCATCTGTTACCGAAGGATCCGGGTTGTTGGGATCAAAATTTTCAATATCAATTCGGAATAAATTGAGGTTATATGATAACCCAAAAGAAAGGTAATGATCGTCATATGGGTCAATCGTAAGATGATGTGCAAAAGAAATCCGCGCCCCTGATTGACGGGTGTTCCCATTCCGGTCATTATAAAACAACCCGCCAATTCCTGATCGGTTTCCTATGCGGACATCAGCGGCCAGCGATTGTGTATCGGGCGCATCCTTTACACCCACCCATTGTGTCAACCCGTTCAACCGGATTTTTATATAGTCGCCAATACCGGCATAGGTAGGCGATATCACAAAAGCATTGTCCGCCAGATATTGTGTAAAAGTTGGCAAAGTAAGCTCCTGTGAATGTGACGTAAACATTACACAACAAAAAATGAAAGCGATTAGTGTCTTTCTCATGGTTTGCATAGGTTGTTATCGGTATAGTGTAAAATGCCCCACAAATTCCCGATCGTCGTTTTCGCCATATAATTTTACCACATACCAATAATCCCCTGTTGGCAATGGCGTGCCATTATAAGTTCCCAACCAAGCCTCGTCTTGTCTTAGTTCGGCAACCAATCGGCCATACCGGTCATAGATCTTACTTATAACGTTTGGAAAGCCTTCTGTATTTCGTGGTTGCCAAAAATCATTGTTTCCATCCCCATCCGGGGTGAAGAAGTCAGGGAATTCAATATCAATAAACTCCATGAAGATGGTTGCTAAAGCAACACAACCATTGGCATCTACGACCCTTACGTCATAATCCCCTGTTTCACTTATAAAATAGCTGTTATCATTGCCATTATAATAATCGTTAAAATAATATTCATAACCACCGACTCCTCCGAATGCAGTGGCTACAATTTCGTTAATAGTACCTTGTACAGCTGTTAAACCTAAAGGCTCTATTGCTTCAATAGTAAATGTTACGGTCTGCTCACAAGAATTTGTGTGCACCACTCTTACAAAATGGGTTCCGGGGGCTATGTCGTTGAATGTGTTGCTAAGCTGTAAGTCATTATCATCATTAGAATCCAATGCATACATAACATCATTTTCAACGCTTGGGTCTACAGTAACCGTTATATTATTTGTAGGGACATTTGTGGTACAAATACTTTCGACCACCGGATTTGCATTAATAGCTACCCCGGCATCTAATTCTGCTACTATTTGGCTTTCGCAACCATTGGCGTCTTGAACCAATACGACATACGTAAACCCTCCGGCAAGATTTGTAAATAGCGTTTGCCCTTGTACAAAACCGGTATCCGGCAAATTTGGATTGTTAGAGACCAACCTGGTAGCATAAGGAGGAGCTCCCCCGGTAATGCCCACTTCAACAAACCCATCATTGTCTCCTGCACAAAATTCGGGTTGAATGTTTACTACAGATCCACTTAACTGTTGTGGAGCTACAATTTCTCGTTGGAAAGTAAACGGACGACATCCGTTAGAGTCTTGTGCAACAATGGTATACATTCCCGGAGTGAGGTTATCAAACGTATTTTCTTGCTGAAATTCATTTAGATTAGGAGAAATAGCAAACTGATAAACACCAGTTCCTCCATCTAACTGAATACTGATCCGACCAGTATCGTCAGAACATAGTGGGTTAACAACAACAGGCTCCCGGGCAGTTAATGGAACCCCCTGTGCAATGGTTATCCGCTCTGATAATTCTACACAATCATTACTTTCTACCCGAACGTAATAATCGCCGGCAAAAAGACCACTAAATATGTCATCTGTTTGTGGAGGGCGGACTTCTGTAACTTGATCGTCAGCTAAAAGCGTAAATAGATAACTGCCCAATCCGCCGGAAGCAGCTACCTGAATTAATCCTGTAGCCTCTCCATTGCAATTGATATCAACAGTTGTTTCCGGAACAATGGCAAGGGGAGGTATGATATCAATGGATACTTGGTTAGAAAGACTGGAAACACACCCGTTAGTATCTCTTACATAATATTGGTAATTTCCGACAGCTACGGGCAAGGTTATTGAAGAAGCAAAATTTCCTGAAAAAGTAGTGCCATCCAAGCTATAACTATAAGGGCCTGTCCCTCCGGCAGCGGAAAGTTGTACCTCGGCACCAATCAAGCAGGTGGGGCTTGTTTGCAATGCAAGTGAAGCAAGCACCTCAGTAGGTTCTCCAATAGTAACAGGTGTAGTTGTCATGCCACAATTGAGCGCATCTAAGACTGTTACACTATAGTTTCCTGCAGGCAAGTCTGTAAACAGGTCTGTATTTTGAGCTGTTGAACTGGCAATGATGTTCCCTGCATTGTCTAAGAAGTTTAGAATATATTGATAATTTGCGGTTAGGTCAATTCCGGGAGCACCTCCTGTTGCTGTTACTCGGATACTTGCCGTAGCATTTCCTGCACATAAAATTCCATCTTCCTGAACAGCTGAAGCTACAATTAGTGTAGGTAAAACAAGCGTTTCAACATCGTTTACGATACACCCATTCGCATCTCTTACAGAAATGGTATAATTTCCGGCAGTTAATCCACTAAACACATTATTGGCTTGGTAAGGGATAGTGACAGGACCCGTTAGTTCATATTCATAGCTACCCCACCCTCCGGATGCAGTAACGGTAATTTGTCCGTCATTATCAGCACAACTGAGATCATTGGTAATATCAGATACCATTGCTAATGGTGCTGAAGGAGAATTGACCGTAATAACATTGGTAACTTCTTGACAAAATGGTGTTTGGGTCTCTGTGACCGTAACCGTAAATGTTCCACTCGGCAAATTGGTTATTTGGATTGTTCCCGGTGCAGTATCATTTCCTCCGGCAACCAAAGCGTTTGTTAAATCCCTCACTTCATAATCATAGGTTCCGGTGTAGCCGGTTACTGTTAAATCAACAATACCATCTATATCACCAAAACAAGTAATATTAGCAACCGTAGCCGCATTTATATCTAAGAAATCAAAAGGAAGTACTGTATAGGATATAGTGCTAAAACACCCTGTTACATTATCGGTTACCTGAAAGGTATAGGTGTCAGGAACAGGCAAGTTGAAACTATTGTTATTTACTTGGACAGGTCCGGAGGGTAGTAATTCATACGTAAAATCTCCCGATCCTCCAGAAATAGCTACCTGAACGGTTTCGGGGTTAGCACAGGTAATAGGAGTAGCTTGTGTAATGCCATCAATGGTAAATGTTACTAACGGGTTTACGTTTACAGGAACCGTTGTTTCACAGGCGTTGTCATCTCTTACAGTAATGGTATATGCCCCGGGAGTGGCCACATCAAATGTATAATTTTCATCTCCATTGCTGAAAAAGTTAATGCCATCTATGCTAAATGAATAACTTCCGGTGCTGGTACCGGTGCCTAGCGTAGCGGTAGCCGTGATAGTTGCTGCATTTGTTGTATTATCAGGATTACAAGCAAACTCAGCAGTCACGATGGCTGTGGCGGCTAACGGCAACGGTTCGTTTAGGATGACATTATCTGCATCAACACAGCCTCTATTAGAGGTTACTGTGATGGTATAGTTTCCGGGGTTTAAACCGGTAAATATGTTAGTACTTTGTGTTATAGGCGGGTCAATCCCGTTATCTACTGTATATGAATATGGCGGGTTGTCATTTGCCGGGGCAGGTTGTAAATTTACGGTTATTGTTCCATCATTAGCACCGTTACAGGTAATATGAGTAAAGTCTGTTGGCAATAAAGTTACCGGCGTAGCAACTTCTAGAGAGATGGCCTCTTGTATTGTACAAGGAGGAATACCAACAGTAAGGTCTAAAAACCTAACGGAATAATTAATACCGCCTTGTAATCCGTTAAAGACCCCTGTATTATTCGTTTGTAAGACATTATTTAGTGCATCTAGTAATTCATATTGATAATTAGCAAGGTTTCCGGAGCCACCACTTCCGGTAGCTGTAATGCTACCATCATTGTTTAGGCAAGAAGGTTGTGCTGTTATAGCAACAGAGAGGTCTAGTGCAGGGAAAATATCGACAGCTTCAGTGTCGGTACACCCATTCGCATCCCTTACAGTAACAGTATAGCTTCCAGTAGCAAGGACGAAAGAAGAAGAACTTACAAAAGTAACTCCGTCAATACTATACGATAATGGAGCAAGTCCATTAGTGGTATTAATATCAATAGTAAAAATCCCCGTTGTAGAAGTACATTGGTCAGATACATCTATAGAGGTTATTGTTGGAGGGGTATCCACGTCTACAAAAACAGGTGTAGAAACCTCACAACCTTCATCATCCTGTACAAAAACATCATAATTTCCGGTAGCTAAATTGGTAAACACCCCACTTGGGTTATAAGGCGTTATGATTGCTGCTCCTTGCCGTAACTCAAATTCATAATTTCCCCACCCACCTGAAGCAGTTGCATTTATTTGCCCAACATCCAAGCAATTAGCAGGAGTTGAAGTAGCAATGATAGCTAATGGAGCCGCAGGGCCTTCTATGCGAAAAGATGCAGATGCAGAGCATTGATTAGAGGCAGGCACAGGATCTGTTTCTGTAACCAAAACATAGTAGTCCCCTGGAGGGAGGTTATTTATAGTATCGGTATATGGCCCGCCGACAGCCACAGGGCCTACATTTACAGGTACAGTTACAGGGTTATTTGTCAATTGTTCAAAGATTTGGTATTCCAAGGATGTTCCGGTATACCCCGTTGCAGTAAAGGTAACCCCTCCATCAGCATTACCAAAGCAAGATACATTTTGAATATCATCAGCATTTACGGTTACTGCAAAAGGATTTGGAACAGGGTCTGCCTGTTCTATATAAGTACAGTTTGTTGACGTGTCAATTACTTCAAAGACATAACTAACTCCAGGAACTAAACCGTTAATTTGATGATTTCTTTCAGGAATACCACTACTTACAGGCAATCCATTTAAAGCACCAAAAGGCGCTCCGGAATTGTAAATTCGGATTCCAAAAGGGCCAACACCTCCTATTACCTCAATATTTATGGTAGCACCCGTCACACAGTTTACAACAGGAATAGTAGTGTCTATGTCAAGGTCATCAGGAGGACTTGCTACTTGATGCGGGCCACTTCTATACTCACAGCTATTAGCATCGGTAATAACAATGTAATAATTCCCAAAATCTAAGCCGGTAAAGGAATGAGAAATAGCATTGGTAGCCCCGAATGTTTGCAGCACATTATTTCCACTATCAAGTAAGGAATATGTATAATTTGGAGTTCCTAGCCCCATTAATGTTACATCTATTCCGCCAAGAACATTTCCTAAAACAGGGTCACATGTAATCGGGGTTATGGTTTCTGTTGCTGTTAATGCCGGAGGGGCAGTTAATGCAACATTTGTAACAGGAGAAAGGCACAACTTGCTGTCCCTTACAACCACATCATAATTTCCTGCTCCTAAGCCGAAGAAAGAGGTTTGGTTAAAGAAAGTTGCTCCCCCATCAATACTTACTTCAAAAGGAGGTACTCCCTGAGAGGTATCCAAGGTTACAACAATGGAGCCATTAGTATCACCATTACATAATGGGTTTTGTGTTACTATTGTAGGAGCAAGAGGGTTTAATGCAGGTGTTACAGTGATAACGTTGGTTTCTACTACACACCCTTGCGAATCAGTTACCCTAAATTGATAATCTCCTGCGGCGTTTGTCGTATATGGAGAGCCCGCAATAAAGGCATAATTTACCCCTCCATCATTAGAGACTTCATAGATATATGGAGGATATCCGTCGGTTACATTGATACTTATCGAGGCATCTGGTATAGGTGAGCAGTCTAGGTCTTTAGTCAATACTGCTACGGCAGTTAAAGCAGGGTTTATGATAAGGGTTTCAGAGTCTGTACAATTTAGCTGATCCACAACAGAAATGGTATAAGTTCCCGGGGTAAGTCCGGTGAATGTATTGCTGTTTTGAAAAGCACCTCCGTTAATGTTGTATTGAAAGGGTGCTTGACCTCCGGAAGTAATCGTTGCTGTAATGGTGAGCCCTACAGTGGGATCGTAACAAAGATCATTTGCAGCAATAGCAAGATCCGGAGGTGTAGCAGCAACTAAAACGGCATTTACAAACTCTTCACATCCTTGGCTATCCCTTACAGAAACGGTATAGTTTCCGGCAGTTAATCCACTAAATGTATTATTGTTTTGATAAGGAACAGTTACCGGGCCGGTAAGTTGATATTCATATCCGCCCCAACCTCCTGAAGCATTTGCTGTGATGCTGCCCTGTGTTGTACATGTGATAGGGCTTATAGAAGCTACTAATGAAAGATCGCTAGGAGGCGCATTAATAGTAATTGTTGAAGAGGTAGCGGTACAAAATGGCCCGGCAGGGTCATTTACAACGATCGTATAGTTCCCGGGAGCAAGGCCTGTTAATGTAACAGTTGCATTTGTAGTGGTTATAGGGGCCCCGCCATTAACAGAATAGGTATATGACCCATTAAAATTACTTACCGTAAATGTTAATGCTCCATCAGCACTGCCTAAGCAAGTTTCATCATTTACTTTTGATGCAATGATCCCTAATGGAACAAGAGGGTCAATTGTTAAATTTTCTTGGTAGGTACACCCTTCATTATCTGTCACAAAAAAGGTATATGTTCCGGCATCAAGGTTGGTAAAAGTGTTATTGCTTCCATTGTTTATGATACTTCCGGCAGGGGCTGTTATTTCATAAATAAATGGAGCCGTTCCCCCTACAGGTGTGAGGGTTACTGTAGAAGTGTCTGCACCACATGAAATGGCAGAAGTATTAAAAGTAATGTCTGTAATAGGGTTTAAAGGATCAATGACAACAGGGGCCACGATAGTGGTACAGCCGTTAGCATCCCTAATGGTAATATTATTATAGTTCCCATCCGTTAATCCATTGAAAATAGCAGACGCTTGAAAAGCCCCTCCGTTGAGGCTATATTCGTATGGTGGAACACCTCCGGAAGCATTTTGTACTTCAATAACACCATTAGAGATACAGGTATAATCTTGCGTAAGTGCAGCGTTTCCTGTTATTTGAGGGGGTTCTGTTATGGTATGTGTTTCAGGGAAATCGCAAGTTCTGTTTCCTTTGACAAGCCTTACAATCACTTCATGGTCTCCGGGAGCGAGTCCTGTGAAATTTCCAGAGGACAAAAAAGGCCCCCCGTCAATACTAAAAGTTACATTAAAGCCATTGTCATTTATGAGCGTGTAAATAATCGAGCCGTCATTAGCCCCGAAACAAGAAATGTCTGTTATTGTTGAGGTATATTCTGCATCAGGCTCCACAATAATGGTAACAGGATTGGAAACAGCAGTACAATTATTTCTATCTACAACAATAAACTCATAGGTTCCCTGTTCTCCAAGCAAAACATCAAAAATAACACTTGTTTGGAATTGATAATCTGCAGGGTCTACTAAAACACCATTATAACTATAAATAGCATAGTTATAAGGCGTTTGTCCCCCACTAGCGTTCATCTGTATGTTCCCTTCCCTACAGGAGACATTTTGTGAAACGGTAGCTGTTAGGGCCAGATCAGAAAAATCCCGAATGGTTGTGTTTCCCGTAAAAACACAACCATCATCTGTGTTTACGGTAACCGTATAAGTTCCTGGGTTTAAACTGGAAAAAGTGTAGTCATTATCATTAGAAGGGCCGAAATTGTCGATGACGGTTCCTCCTTGTGAAATCTCATAATAGTATTGTGGGTTTACATCGTTTACTTGAACCCGGATACTTCCTAGGGTTCCACCACAATAAACGTCTTCAGTGATAAGGTCAACGGAAAAATCTCGTTCACGGATATCAATATTTGGAACAGAAAATAAACAACTTCCTGCACCCAAGTTTTGCTGTCGGATATATACGGTATATGTTCCTGCAGTATTGATACTGAAAACAGGGTTTGTTTGATAGGGTCCGGCAGGGTCTAAACTATACTCATAATCGCTAGGGACATTGGTCACAATAATTTCTCCAGGCGTATTGCAAATAATATCTTCTGCAAGAACAGAGGGGCTTAACAAGTTTTGGGAAACGTTGAAATAAAACCGGTTGAAACACCCATTTTGATAATTAATCACTAAACGATATTCCCCTTCTTGGTTGACATTGAAATCGTTGCCTGTTTTCACATCTATCCATGTACAGGTTTGGTTTTTATTGGCACAATCATCAATTCCCACGGCAGGACAACTGGATTCATCCAACCGTTGCCAAACAATGTTATTTGAATCGGTTATTTCAGTATCAATAAACCGGCTATCGTTCAGCCCACAAAGGAATATTTTTGGCAGGTCGTCACCATCGTTAGGACACGTGGCTACTTCATCAGCAAAAGGAATTACGGGGTTTGTAGCAGTATTTCCGAATAACACTACATTAACGGTTTCATCAAAACTAAGGCATGGTGCCGGCGCTGTTTTGGTAACGGTGTAGGTTCCTGTAGCAGAAACGGTGATACTTTGCGTATTGCCAACGACATTTCCGGCACTATCTGTCCATACATAGGTGTCAAAGCCTGCACCGGCTGTTATAGTTATACTGTTCCCGCATAATACTTCATCTCTTGTGAAATCACAGTTATCTAAATCTGTTAAAAAATTAGTAGCTCCCGGAATTCCAAAATTACAATTATCAAACCCTGAAAAGCTTGGGTCATCAGTAATCACATTATCATTCAATACTCCTTGATAAGTAGAAAAAGCCTGATTTTGTATAATATTGGAACAGGCATCCCGCAATTCGCTACAACTATCTACCACACGCACTTTTATGCGTATTTCATATTCAGGATCTCCAATTTCTATATAGCCATCAGGGATACTAAAAGTAATTTCGTTGGTAACAGGGTCAAAGACATAGGTGACTTCTTCTGTGGCACTTAGTGGAGCAGGGAAAATAACATCTCCTGCTTGGATAGTCCCGTTGGGAGGAAATACCACATTGGGAGGAAACACATCTCTTATCGTATAATTTGTGGCATCGTCATTTCCTACATTCTGGAAGTTAAGCACATAAACTATTTCTTGCCCTAGAGAAACGCCGCCCCCTCCAATATCATTCCCGGCCCCATCTTCTACAGTTTTTGATAAGTTTATTAATGGCTCTATAATCTCTACATCAAGTGCATTAAAGTATACATAATACCGGTCTCCGGTAGAACTTATACGAAGCGTAGCTGCTGTTTCGTCGTTTGGAATGACAGAGTTTAGTGGGTTTGAAATGGCAAAACGATCGGCATCATGTCCTAAAGTATTAATACTATTTGGGTTTCGGGTGGTTACAATAGCATCATCAATAGTGATGTTGGCGTTGAAAAAATTAGTGGCAGGATTTACAGTGTTGCTAAGCTGTGTAAAAGAAGGGTTGCTGTTGGCCCGTATCGCTAATTGATCTCCTGTAATTCTATTGTCCCCTTCTAATGTTAAGATACTAAGATTGGCCCTTACGGGTAAGGGCGCAGGCAATGTATTAAAGCCCGTATAATCTACATCAACAACCCCTGTTCCGGAATCTACTCCGGCAAAACCATCAAAAGTGGTGATAAATTTTCCCGGTAAAGTAGGGTTTTCATAAACAATAACAATCGTCCATCCGGCAGATCCACCGCCATTTATATAGCCATTGGTTGCCCTAATATTCCCTACAAAGTATTCCCCATCAGGGTTGGGCAGTGCAGTTAGTATGGATGTAACATCAGCATAGCAGGTATATGGGCTGTTTACGCCAAAATCGGGGTCACCTAGCCCATCAAAAATGATTTCATCAGCAGTAATATCTTGATAAACCCCACCGGGAACCCGTAATTTTACTTGGTTAAAATCATTTTCCCTAATACCGTCACCATTCCCTGGAAATGTTGAAAACCCTTCATTATACCGGTACACCGCAGACCAATATAACCCGGCATATACAATTCTACTACAATTAGGGTCGGGTATGGACAACGTGGCACTGCTGGAACTAAATGTGGAGGCATCAGTATCCACATCTATGTAACGCATATTAAACCAGTCATTGTACCATGATGCATTGCCCGTTAAGTTGTATGGGTCATTAGGCGCTTGGTTAGGGTCATTATCTCCCGGGCCGGAAAGCCTATTTAGAATATTATTGGATATAAAGGTAATTTCACCTTTAACGTTATTTTGGTATCGGATATCAAACGGATTGGCTACTTGGCTATAAGAAGCAACATAGCTTGCAAAGAATATGCAAGCTAACAGTCTGATGGGGTGTTTGGGGTATTGGTAGGTTTTTATCATAAGACGTAGTTAGTGTTCACTCGCATGATCCATATTTCATCGAAATAGGAATTGTTCACATTAGAATAGTATGAGGCAAGGGCACTATTCCATGTAAGATGCTTTTTTATATATACATATCTATAATTATTTTTCGGGTTAATGAAATAGTCTGCATCTAAACCTTTGGAGTTTAGATATTTAACAAATTTAATAGCATTTGTTGGAATTTCAAAAACATTTGTGATAATATAATACCCTTCGTCCAAAGAACCTGCAGTCAAAACAGGCCCTTTTTTAGCAGTTTTTCTTTTTATAGGGGTGTTTTGGGAGTATAATTGTTTTATCTCTTCTTCTGTTTTTGATTCAAGGTCAAAATAGGCTGTTTTGTATGGTTCTGGGTCTTTTTTAGGCAGTAAAGGTTTAGTTTTGTCTGTTAATTTAGCGCCGTTGCTTTTATTCTTATATTTTTTTGTTGAGGCTGTGATTCGGTTGGAGGTATTCGTAACCGATGGATCAGAAGAAACACTTTTTTTGTTATTTTCTGTATAAGAGAGAGGGGTGTTTATAGGAGATGTAATGCGTTCTTTTTCTGTCTTAGGAGTGCTTTTGGTTACAAGAGCATTGTTTTTGTTTGTAGCATATTGTGGCGTTTTTTTATTTTCAACATTCATAATCCAAATCGCTTCATGATATGTGTTGTTAAGACTTGATTTGTATGCAGTTAATGCTTCTTGCCAATTATCAAATCTTTTTAAGTATACATACTTCATGTTATTTTTTGGATTTATGAAATAATCAACTTCGAAACCATCATTTTTAAGTTTTTTGATAAATTTATTAAGATAATAATCACCCTTATACACATTTGCAATAATATAATATCCATTCACCACCCCTTTTAGATTTTTAAAAGATTGTTGTTTTATGTTGTTGACTTTTGCTTGCTTTATGAAATCATTTTTGTAGCTTGTATTATAGACCCTGTTTTTTCCAGGCTGCTCTTTTTTCTTCTCATAAGCAATTTTTGTCCGGTATTTGTTAGGGGTATCATTTTTCATGCTTTTTATAAGATGAAAAAATCGTTTCTCGATATCATTGTTAATGGCTTTTTCTAAAGAATCTTGTCTTAATATAAGCTCGGCGATAACCATATTATTTTCGTCAAGGTTTTTCTTTAAGGCAGCTATTTCTTCATCTTTTTTGTTCAGCTCTTCATCTTTGCTAATTACTTTTTCTTCTATCAGAGCAAGTTTATCATTATTTTCTTCTAGCAAAACACGGTCTTCCGTTAAATTAGGTTGAAATGAATACCCAAAAGAAATTTCATGAGTAGTTCCTAGGTTCTGAATACCATCACTAAGCCCTTTTTCAACAGTATAGCCGAGCGATAGCCGCTTTGTAATATTAAAACCAATCCCTCCTGATACACCATAAAAATCATCATATCCTCCTTGAACCCACCCAACTTTTGGAAGGTCTAAAATCAAACTTCCGGAGAGGTTTGCGTCTCTGTCGCCTTGTTTTCGCCCTCTTGTCAATAGGGACATTCTGGCGTCTTGAAGAACTCCTGCGTCCTTCTTAAACTTTTTTGTGTACATGGCATGTGCAGAGAATGTTTTTTCAGAAAAATCAGTTACAGATTTTCCTGTGCGTAGATTATAGTCTACAATATTTTCTGCATAGAGCCCAAAATCAAAAGCTCCTATAGATAAGTTAAATCCAGGTTGAAACGATAAAAAAGCGTTATCTTGAATGGATTCTAATGCCGGATCAGGCATTCCGGGAAAAAGCTCTCCCCTATCCAAACCACTATTGAAAAAAGAAAAATTAAAGCCAAAAGTTAAATTGCTTTTTTCAGAAAGCTTTATTCCATAAGCATAATTAGCCAGTGCCCCAAAGTTGGAGATGACACCTAATTTCTGCTTATAAACACCTAGTCCTAACCCCATACGGTCGCCAATTCTTCCCGAATAACTTGCCAAATAGACTTCCGGAGAATCATCAAATTCTATCCATTGATTTCTGTGGAATAAGTTGATATAAGAATTGTCTTCTCTAACAGTTGAAAAGGTAGGATTAATTAAAAACCTATTGAATTTTAGAAGGTTTTGTGAAGGTATTTCAAAAGAAATAAAGGGGTTTTCCTCTTGAGCAACTGTAAGGGCTGAACAAAAGGCCAGAAGTAAAAACAGGAGTTTATGAAGTTTCATTTCTTTACTGTATTAGGGTTATGGAGCCTTGTTTAAGAATTTTTTTTCCTAGGAGTATCTTATAGTAAAATACCGGTTTGTTTGCAGGATATGATAAGCTCGATTGAGGCCAATTATTTTGATAACCCATAGTGCGGTACACGCTTTCTCCGTTTGGGCCATAAATAAATACTTCGACGTCATTTTTAAAGGCATATTTATCAGGGATAATCCATAAATCATTAATACCATCAGCATTAGGGCTAATAATATTTGGGATAACGAAGCTTTCTTGGAACGATACAGAAAAATGCTTAATTACCTCACAGTCATCTATATATGCTTTTAGAACATAGTTTCCTTCTTCTGAAAGGGTTACGCTTGTTGTATTTGATAATTCGATGCCCTGTTCATTAAACCAAGTATAAATATCTGCTCCTGAGGCAATTACATTTTTTTGAGATCCTTCTATGATAACAATGTTTTTTGGAGCATTTATTTTTACCAAATCAGTATTAAAAGGAGTAATAATTAACTCATTGGAAAATACTGTACAGCCATTTATTTCAACAGAAGCAATATATGTTCCGGTTAAGTTTGTTGTTAAAACATTTGTTGTTTCAGAAAGTTTTAAATTGTCTTTGTACCAAGTGTATTTGTAATCAGCGCCTTCAAGAGATGATGTTATTTCAATAGTATTACTTCCACTACAGAGAACTGTATTGTCACTTGAAATAGTAAGTGTTTCTTCCGGTTTTAGTTTTATGCTCAATGCGTTTGAGACAATTTCAAAACTGTATAAAGAAGCTTTTACTAGATAATCTCCATTTTTTGATGCTCCTGGAACAGTAAGTGAAGAGGAGGTTTCTCCAACAATGTTTTGATTGTCTTTAAACCATTGATAGTCACATTTGG
Organism: Leptobacterium meishanense; assembly: GCF_037645805.1. Classification (NCBI taxonomy): domain Bacteria; kingdom Pseudomonadati; phylum Bacteroidota; class Flavobacteriia; order Flavobacteriales; family Flavobacteriaceae; genus Leptobacterium; species Leptobacterium meishanense. The sequence continues at coordinate 274,943 of NZ_JBBEXE010000005.1, read as the reverse complement.
TCATTAAACGGCCAGTAACATCAACGGTATTGTTTTCTGAGGTATGGGCACGTATAGAAGAAACAAAAAGCCCTACCTGTTCGGATTCACAACTCGCGTATGAATTATCACGGGCTATAACCATAGAAATTTTCTCGGGAAACCCAATAATAACTTCTTCGGAAAAAGCCTCAAGCAAACAACCATCATTTTGGCGCACTTTTACTTTATAGGCTCCCGGCTCATTTATTAATAAGGAACTGTTTTGTTCATCATCTAGAATAACACCATCTTTATACCATGAAAAAGAAGGCTCTTGAGCATTTGTAGAGATGTGCAGTTCAGTAATTTCACCCGGAAGCAATAAGGCATCGACAGCATTTTCTATAGAGGCGTTAATATTGTTTATCAATACTGATACGGTTTCAGAAGCTGTGGAACAACCCGCCTCGTTTTCTATTACTACATGGTAAACCCCTTCAGTGTTTATTATTAATGTTGGTTGATACGAGGGGAGCCCTTCCAAACGGACATTGTTTTTATACCAAGCATATTTCAGGTCAGGATCATCTATATTGGTCTCAAGGGTTTTTGAGCCCCCTTCACAAATAATAATTTCGGAAGGCTCATTAATGGTAATAGGAGGAATTTCGGAAAAGAAAACACCCACCTCGTTCGATGAAGTATTGGAAGAACAAAATTCCCCATAATCAACCTCAACATAATAATACCCTTCTTCTGTTACTTCCAAAGTCGGGCCAGTTTCATTAGGAATAGGATAAATATTTCTATTCTTAAACCACCTGTATCGTGTTTCGTTAGGGAAGTTATCTATGCTTAGTACATAAGATGCCCCCTCACAGAGGGCTATATTATCTACCAATTCATTAATGACAAGATATTGGTCTATATTCTGGTAATAAGCAGGAAAAGCATCGCTTTCCGGGCTTATTTTTGAAGGGCTTGTACTTCGAACACGTATTTTATATGCGCTCCCATATGTGTTTTCCGGGAAAGAAAAATTAAAGTCAAAGGCAAAAACAGTATTTTTATCAGTTGCCGTAGCTAGCTGCTTAGAATTTGTGAAACTACCATTAGGACCGGACAACTCTATAATGAATATATTGTCGGTGTTTACTAGAGGAGGATCCCAATTAAATTCAACAGAAAAAGTATTGAAATTTTCAGAAGCACATGGAGCAGAGAAGTTCAATACAGGTTTTTTAAGGGACTGGGCATCCACTAAAAAAACGTTAAGGATAATAAGCAATAATAAGCATAAAATCCTATTAAAAGGGCTGTAATGAACAGTGTTCATAAACATAATAGGTTAGGTTGTTGTTGATTTGGAGAATAAAAAAAACAAAAAAGTTTTAAAGTCCTCTAAAAGACAGATTAAGCACATAAAATATCGTTGAACAGCCTCATGAAGATGAAAATATTAACAAACAAAGAAGAGATAATTAACAAAAGCAAGGAGGGATATTAACAAAATAACCGCCACTATTAACAAGAGAGGTGTTGTCTCTCTTTTTCAAATAAGGCACTCGAAAAATCATTTTATACAACATAAAGCATAGTCTTTTTCGTATTTTTACGCTAATTTTTACAAATAACATGACAAAAGAGGAACGATCACTTAATTTCATAGAGAATATCATAGAAGAAGACCTTAAAAATGGTTTTCCGAATACAAAATTACGATTCCGTTTTCCGCCGGAGCCTAATGGATATCTACATATTGGTCATGCGAGTGCTATATGTTTAAATTTTGGCCTTGGGATTCAATACAATGCACCTGTCAATCTTCGATTTGACGATACAAATCCGGCAAAAGAAGAAACAGCATACGTAGAAGTTATTAAACAAGATGTAGCATGGCTAGGATATAAGTGGGACAAGGAATGCTATGCATCGGACTATTTTCAACAACTTTATGACTGGGCCATAATGCTCATTGAAAAAGGAAAAGCCTATGTAGATAGCCAAACCTCTGAAGAAATTGCAGCACAAAAAGGAACCCCTACCCATTCAGGAACAGAAAGCCCATATCGAAACCGATCAAAGGAAGAAAACTTGAAGCTATTTGAACAAATGCGAGGAGGTGCTTTTGATAGCGGCACCCACGTATTACGCGCTAAAATTGATATGGCCTCTCCCAATATGTTGATGCGCGATCCTATAATGTACCGAATCCTACATAAATTGCATCATAGAACAGAAAATGAATGGTGCATTTACCCTATGTACGACTGGGCACATGGCGAAAGTGATTATATAGAACAAGTGAGCCATTCACTATGCACACTGGAGTTCTTGCCCCATAGGGAGCTTTACAATTGGTTTTTGTTGCAAATTTATGATGATAGCCTAGTAAAGCCAAAACAGCGTGAATTTGCCCGAAGAAACCTTAGTCATACCGTTGTCAGCAAACGAAAACTGTTAAAATTAGTGGAAGAAGGAGTTGTATCGGGATGGGATGACCCCAGAATGCCGACTATTTCAGGTTTACGCAGAAGAGGGTATACGCCTGCTTCGATCCGCAATTTTGCAGATACTATTGGAATTGCTAAACGGGAAAACCTTATAGATGTGTCGCTATTAGAGTTTTGTGTTCGGGAAGACCTTAATAAAAAAGCCCCTCGGGTAATGGCAGTATTAGATCCCGTAAAAGTAATTATAACCAATTACGCTGAAGATAAAGAAGAATGGCTGGAAGCAGAAAACAATCCGGAAGATGAAAGTGCAGGCTACAGAAAAGTTCCTTTTTCTAGGGAGCTTTATATTGAGCGTGAAGATTTTAGAGAAGAGGCGAACCGTAAATTTTTTCGATTGAAATTAGGAGGCGAAGTCCGTTTAAAAAATGCGTATATCATTAAGGCCAATGATTGTGTAAAAAATGCAGCAGGAAACATCATAGAAATCCATTGTACTTATGATGAAAATAGCAAAAGTGGCAGCGGAACTGAAGCAAGCATGCGAAAGGTAAAGGGAACGTTACATTGGGTATCGGTAGCTCATGCAAAAGAAGCAGAAATCCGTATATATGACCGGTTGTTTACAGACCCGTCTCCAGATACTCATAAAGACAAAGACTTTATGGAATTCATCAACAAAAATTCCTTAAAAACAATTACAGGATACATAGAGCCTAGTATGGAAAATAGTAAACCAGGGTCACATTTTCAATTCCAGCGATTAGGATATTTTTGTGTAGATACTGATAGTACGACCCAAAAACAAGTGCTTAATAAAACCGTTGGATTGCGCGATACGTGGGCAAAGCTACAGGAAAAACAAGAATAAAAAACCCTGAAAACTTTCAGGGTTGATATATGGAACCAAAAAGTTAAATAGAGCTATTCCTCACTCTTTTCCTTATTATGTTTTTTCATGGCCTCACCAATCTGGTTACTGGCGGTAAAAGAAGCTACCATATTGTTTAGCATGTCACTTCCTGCCTGTGGAGAATTGGGCAATAAAATAAGATTGCTGTTGGTTTCTTCACCAATGGCCTGTAAAGTATCATAGTGTTGTGTTACCACGATTAGTGCAGAAGCCTCTTGAGAGTTGATACCCACTTTGTTTAGCACCTCTACAGACTCTTCCAACCCGCGTGCAATTTCCCTACGCTGGTCTGCAATCCCTTGCCCTTGTAAGCGTTTGCTTTCTGCCTCTGCCTTAGCTTTTTCTACAATAAGGATACGGGCAGCATCCCCTTCAAATTGTGCAGCAATTTTTTCACGTTCGGAAGCATTGATACGGTTCATGGCATTTTTTACCTGTGCATCAGGATCAATATCTGTTACCAGTGTTTTGATAATATCATAGCCATAATCTAGCATGGCTTCCTGTAGTTCCCGTTTTACGGCAATAGCAATGTCATCTTTTTTTACAAAAACATCATCAAGCTTCATTTTTGGAACTTCGGCCCTAACCACATCAAAAACATATGAAGTGATTTGATCGTGTGGATATTCTAATTTATAAAAAGCCTCATATACCTTTTCCTTGATAACAACATATTGTACAGAGACTTTTAGCTTTACGAACACATCGTCTAACGTTTTAGTTTCTACAATGACGTCTAATTGTTGAATTTTTAAACTCATTCGGGTAGCAATTCGGTCAACGATAGGTATTTTGAGTTGTAGCCCCGAATTTCGAATGCTGTGAAATTTTCCGAAACGTTCAATAATAGCAGAGGTTTGTTGCTTTACAATGAAGAAAGAAGAAAGCAAGATGATAAAACCAATAAAAAATAAGGGGATTAAGTATAGTACTGATACAGACATAGCTTTTGATTTTTAAAAGATTTTCCTGTGAAGGTAATAAAAGTCATTGAATAATGAGTACTTCGAGAACAGGAATATTACAACACTCTGACAGCATTTTTGATACGGCCGATAGTTTCTTCTTTGCCTAATAAAGAAGCAATATCAAAAACATGAGGGCCTTTTAATGCACCCACCAAAGCCAATCGAAAAGGAGCCATTACTTGACCGAAACTAAACCCCTTTTCTTGAATCCACTGCTTTACAAGAAACTCAAGATATTCAGAATTAAACTTAGTTGAAGCTTTTAAAAGGATGCTAAGATCTTCCATAATCCTTGGGGTGTCTGCTTTCCATTGCTTTTTAACAGCTTTTTCATCATACTTTTGAGGCCGGATAAAAAAGAAATCAGCAACCCCCCATAGGTCGTTTATAAATGTTGCTCGCTCTTTTGTTAAAGCAATAACCTTGGTAATATAGTCTTTGTCTTTTAGGCCATAGGGAGAAATTCCATTGTTAGATTTTTGTTTCACTATGGGAATAAAAGCTTCTGCCAATTTTTCATTGCTTTTTGTTTGAAAATATTGATGGTTGAACCATTTTATTTTTTCCGGATCAAAACGCGCTCCGGATTTGTTAATGTTTTCAATAGAAAACGCTTTTATAAGTTCATTCATGTTGAATAACTCTTGCTTTGTACCGGGGTTCCAGCCTAGTAGAGCCAAAAAATTCACAACGGCTTCCGGAAAATAACCCGCTTCTTTATAGCCTTTTGAGATATTGCCTTCTGCATCTGTCCAGTTCAGCGGAAAAACAGGAAAACCTAATTTATCCCCGTCCCGTTTACTAAGTTTTCCGCTTCCTGAAGGCTTTAAAATAAGCGGTAAATGTGCAAATTGAGGCTTTTCCCAACCAAAGGCGTCATACAACAAAACATGTAAGGGCAATGAAGGGAGCCATTCTTCACCACGTATTACATGCGTTATTTTCATTAAGTAATCATCAACAACATTGGCAAGGTGGTAAGTGGGCATACCATCACTTTTAAAAAGTATTTTATCATCCAAGACATTTGTATCAATAACAATACGTTCTCGGATGAGATCATTTAAAAAGAGTTTTTCCCCTTTTGGGGACTTAAAACGAACAACATAAGGTTCGCCAGCCGCTATTTTTTTAGCCACCTCACTTTCTGAAAGTGAAAGCGAGTTAGTTAGCTTTAATCGGTTATGCCAATTATAAACAAAAGTTTTTCCTTTCTTTTCGTGGTTTTTTCTGTGTGCATCCAATTCCTCGGTAGTATCAAAAGCATAGTATGCTTTACCTTTTTCCAATAGGAGACCAACATGTTCTTTATAGATATGCGTACGTTCACTTTGCCGGTAGGGGCCATAATCAACTTCGGGATCTTTTTTATTTGGACCTTCGTCAAAAGAAATACCGCACCATTTAAGCGCTTTTACAATATAATCTTCAGCCCCTTCTACATAGCGGTTTTGATCGGTATCTTCAATACGAAGAATAAAACTGCCTTTGTTGCTTTTTGCGAACAGATAGTTAAATAAAGCTGTTCGGACTCCTCCAATATGTAAAGGCCCTGTTGGACTTGGTGCAAAACGAACTCTGACTTTTTGGGTCATTTCTTAAAATTTGAACGCAAATATACAATGTTTGCGAAAGAAATAAAGAAGCTCATGTAGCGCCTTTCATATCTTTGGGAATGCGCTTGTTCATAACTCTAAACCACAAAGGGGGAATTAGTGCCATTACCATAGAAGTAGGATATCCATAAGGCATTTCAGGACTTGTTTGATGATAGTCAAGCAATTGGTATTTTTTGTTTGCTTTATAATGGTGGTCACTATGCCTTGTAAGTTCGTATAAAACAATTCTTCCAATGATGTGGTTTGAGTTCCATGAGTGGATTTCCTGTACACGTTCATACCGACCTGAAGCAAGCCTTTTTCGTATCAACCCGTAATGTTCAATATAATTAATAGTTTCCAAGAGAAGGATGCCTACGATGGCCACCGTAAAAACAATTAGCACACCATACCAGCCAAAAAACAAAAATACAATCCCCATGAAGGCGGCCTGTATTAAGGTAAACCAAAACATATCATTTTTAGGAGATAAAAAAGAATGGCCAATTCGTTCAAGAAGATTTTTTTGAATATGCCAGGCACTAATGTATTGTTTTAAGACAGAGGTAATCCAAAAAGCGTAAACACTTTGTTTATATTTCGCAGTAGCAGGGTCTTCTTTGGTTGCGGCATTGAGATGATGGCCAAAATTATGCTCAATATAAAAGTGCATATACAAAGCAGGTATAAGCAATAGCTTTGCTAGGGTTTGCGCTGTTTTATTTTGCCGATGGCCAAGCTCATGTGCTACGTTAATTCCATTTGAGCCAATGACAATTCCACAAGACAAAATAAGCCCAATAATCTCAAAGAGCGCATAAGAATTGTTGGTTAAATCAATAAGCGTATAAATTGAAATCCCATAAACGAAAGGGATGTTGAGATATAAGAGCCAGTCAAACAATAAATTTTTAGCTTTTTTCTCTTTTTCTTCTTCAGACAAGTTTCGTGAGTCTTGCGGAAATAACAACTCTAAAACAGGAATAACTCCAAAAGCATAGATAACAGTTGAGTATGCATAATATCCCTTAAGCTGTAAGGCCATTAACGCTACGGCGGGAATAGAGAAGGCAGCTAAATACTTTAAATCCTTCATAAATAAACTTTAACAACATCTTATCAAATTTAACGAAAAAGGTCTGAAAATAAAATTGTAGTTTTATAAGTCATATCTGTTAACAAGCTTATTTTGAAGGCATTTTCAACCATACAAAAGAAATTAGAACAATTCATCACAAAATATTATACCAATGAATTGTTCAAAGGAATTATGCTGTTTTTTGCCATAGGGCTCATGTATTTTCTTTTAACATTGTTCATAGAATATTTTCTATGGCTTTCAAAAACAGGAAGGGCAATACTTTTTTGGGCTTTCATTGGGATAGAATTTTTTTTGTTTTTAAAACTTATAGCAATTCCCATTTTCAAGATTCTAAGATTAAGGAATGGGATAACCCAAAAAGAAGCAGCAAAATATATAGGAAGGCACTTTAAAGAAGTGGACGATAAACTATTAAATATACTTCAGCTTTCAGAAAAAGGCCAAAAAGAAAAGTCAGATTTATTATTGGCCAGTATAGAACAGAAATCTTCATCATTACGACCTATCCCTTTTAACGTGGCAATCGATTTTAAAAAAAACATCAAATATGTAAAATATATCGCATTGCCAGTTTTGATTATTATTAGCGTTTGGGCTTCCGGAAACAGTATGCTTTTTTCGTCTAGTTATAAGCGCGTGGTTAATTATAACATAGCATATGAACCCCCTGCCCCATTTTATTTCTATTTGTTGAATGATAGCCTGCAATCATTTCAAAATAAAGAATACAGATTAAGTATACAGACAAGGGGAGACATAATTCCTTCTGATGCACAAATTCATCTTGAAAACGAAACCTATTTTCTTCAAAATAAAGCCCCGGGGGTTTTTGAATATACATTCTCACAACTGCAAAAACCAGCAACATTTTTCCTTTCTGCAAATGGAATCCAGTCCCGCCCATACACTATAGACGTTTTAGAAGTTCCTGTATTAACAGGGTTTGAAATGACGTTGGATTATCCCTCATACACTAAAAAACAAGATGAAGAAATAAAAGGAACCGGAAATGCCATTGTGCCGGAAGGAACAACAATAAAATGGAAATTAAACACTAAACAAACAAAAAAGGTGTCGCTTCATTTACCGGACACAGTAGCAATGTTTCTAAATACTGGGACTAATTTTTCTATAGCAAAACAGGTTTTTAATGATACGGATTATCAAATAAGCACGAGCAATCAAAACATAGAAAACCATGAACAATTAAATTATAGCCTACGGGTAATTAAAGATGCATATCCGGAACTTGAAATAATGTCGCAAACAGATACTTTAGGACAACACCAACTGTTTTTTGTAGGACAAGCAACAGATGACTATGGATTATCAGGACTCCAAGTGGTATACTATGAAAAGGGAAAAGAAATAGAAAGCAAACAACCTATTAAGATAGGCAAATCAGATTTTGAACAGTTTTCTTATAGCTTTCCTAATCAGGTTGAATTAAAAGAAGGGGTTAGTTATGAATTTTATTTTGAAGTAACGGACAATGATGCTATTCGCGGAGGTAAAAAAACAAAATCACAAACATATACGTATAGAAAATTATCTGAATCCGAGATAAAAGAGCAGCAACTAAAGCAGCAAAAAGAAGCAATTACCAATGTAAACAATACAATTGAAGCCATTGAAAAACAAGCAGAAGAATTAAAAGACATTACAAATGCTCAAAAACAGACCAAAGAAAGATCATATGATGATAGAAAAAAACTAGCTAATTTTCTTCAAAGACAGGAACAACAAGAAGCGCTTATGAAGAACTTTAATAAAACGCTGCAAGAAAATCTGGAAACATTTCAGAAAGAAGAAAAAATAGATGAGGAATATAAAAAGCTTTTACAAGAACGATTAGAACGCCAACAAAAAGAAATAGAAAAAAATGAAAAGTTTTTAGAAGAACTTAAAGAACTAACAGATAAAATTAACAATGAAGAGCTAACCAAGCGTTTAGAGATGCTTGCCAAAAAGCAACAAAATAGTAAAAGAAATGCAGAGCAAATTTTAGAACTCACAAAGCGGTATTATGTTTCTGCCAAAACAGAGAAAATAAAAAATGACCTTAACAAACTTTCTGAAAAACAAAAGGAACTAAGCAACAAAGAAGGAAAAGAGAATAATACGAAAAAACAAGATTCATTAAACAGTACGTTTGAAGAGCTTAAAAACCAGATAGAACAATTAGAGAAAGATAATGAAGATCTTAAAAAACCCTATGATTTAGAGAGGGATACCGATCTTGAAAAGCAAATAGAAAAAGAACAAAAAGAAGCAAAAGAAAACCTGCAAGAACATGAAAGAGATCCTTCTTTAAATGACCAAAACACAGAACAACAAAAAGCTCAGAACAATCAGAAAAATGCCGCTAAGAAAATGAAACAGCTAAGCGATATGATGCAACAACAAATGCAACAAGCCGGAGCAAATGGAGCAACAGAAGATGCAGAAGCACTTAGGCAAATACTGGATAACCTTGTATTGTTTTCGTTTGATCAGGAGGCGCTTTTTGATGACTTTTCTAACTTGGATGATACAGATGCTATATTTGCTGAACGGCTGAGACGCCAAAATGAATTACGGGAACTTTTCAGGCATGTTGATGATAGTCTTTTTGCACTTTCTCTGAGACGTCCGGAAATAGCTGAGGTTGTGAACAAAGAAATTACAAACACATATTTCAATATTGATAAAGCACTTGAGCGACTTGCACAAGGACAAATTTATCAAGGGATTGCTAACCAACAATATGCACTAACCTCTGTAAATACATTAGCAGACTTTTTAAGCAATGTCCTGGACAATCTTCAACAAAGCCTTAATGGAAGCCCTGGAGGCGGCGGCGGAGGTATGCAGCTCCCGGATATTATTCAGAGCCAGGAAGAACTCAACCAACAAATGGAGAAAGGCATAAATGAAGGAGGGAAGGAACCAAAATCAGGAGAAAAGGAACAAGGGAAAGGTGCTAAGGAAGGCAAAGGGACAGAAGGCCGTTATGGTGAAGGAGAACGAATTTCAGAAGAACTGTATGAAATATTCAAACAACAACAACAAATTAGGGATGCTTTAGAAAAGCAACTTAACAACATACAAGGACAAGGAACCAAAGGGCAAGCAGAAAACCTTTTGAGACAGATGGAGAATATAGAAGATGAGTTGCTTGAAAAAGGGTTTAACAATAATACACTACAGAAAATGCAGAGCCTTCAACACCAATTATTAAAATTGGAGAACGCATATTTTCAACAAGGGCAAAAAGAAGAACGGGAGAGCAAAGCAAATAATAAAAACTTCACGAACACTGTTGATGATTTGACACCAGATCAAAAAGCCTTTTTCAATACTATTGAAATATTAAACAGGCAAGTATTACCTTTGCGGCAAATTTATAAAGAGAAAGTCCGGACATATTTTAAAAACAATGATTAGCTTTCATTATGAGACCGCCTTTAACCTCCCTAACGAGGAGCATTTAGAAGAATGGATTTCTAAGGTTATTACCTCTGAAAATCATGAAGAAGGCACGCTTAGTTATATTTTTTGTAGCGACGAATATCTTTACAAAATTAATAAGGGATATCTTAATCACGACACCTATACAGATATTATAAGCTTTGATTATTCTGAAGGAATAACTGTTTCCGGAGATATTTTTATTTCGATTGATCGTGTCGCTGAGAATGCAAAAAACTATAATGTCTCTTTTCAGGATGAATTGAAAAGAGTTATGGTACATGGTGTTTTACATTATTGTGGTTATAGCGACAAAACAAAGAAAAAAGCAGCCGTAATGCGATTAAAAGAAGATGAGAAAATAAAAATGTTCCACGTGGAACATTAACTTTTATTAGAAATGTTTGATACTAGATATGATGTCATTGTTGTGGGTGCCGGACACGCTGGGTCTGAGGCTGCTGCTGCTGCTGCTAATATGGGGTCAAAAACACTTTTGATTACTATGAACCTCCAGAACATTGCCCAAATGTCTTGTAATCCCGCTATGGGAGGAATAGCAAAAGGACAAATAGTAAGGGAAATAGATGCACTGGGTGGTTATAGTGGAATTGTGACAGACAAAAGTGCGATTCAATTTAAGATGTTGAATAAATCTAAAGGCCCCGCTATGTGGAGTCCACGAACACAAAATGACCGTATGCGGTTTGCAGAAGAATGGCGCAAGATGTTAGAACAAACACTGAACCTGGACTTTTATCAGGAAATGGTTTCAGGACTACTCCTTGAAGGGACTAAAATAAGGGGTGTAAAAACATCATTAGGACTTGAAATTTATGCAAAAACAATCATTTTAACCAATGGCACTTTTTTGAATGGGCTTATTCATATTGGGGAGAAACAATTTGGCGGAGGGCGTGCAGGTGAAAAAGCTGCAATAGGAATCACAGAGGATTTGGTGAACTTTGGCTTTGATTCCGGCCGAATGAAAACGGGGACACCACCAAGGGTTGACGGAAGATCATTAGATTATTCAAAAATGAAAAAAGAACCTGGCGATGAAAATCCGGGAAAGTTTTCATACTCTGATAAGACCAAACCACTGACTGACCAGCGAGATTGCTATATGACATACACCAGTCCGCTGGTTCATGATTTGTTGCGAGAAGGATTTGAAAGGTCACCGATGTTTAATGGGAGGATCAAGAGCATTGGGCCAAGATATTGTCCTTCTATTGAAGACAAAATCAATCGCTTTGCAGATAAAGACCGTCACCAAATCTTTGTAGAACCTGAAGGATGGGATACCGTTGAGGTTTACGTGAATGGATTTTCAACGTCACTACCAGAAGATGTTCAATATAAAGCGTTAAAATCGGTTGCCGGATTCGAAAAGGTAAAATTCTTTAGACCGGGATATGCGATTGAATATGATTATTTTCCTCCAACACAATTAAAACACACCCTTGAAACAAAACTCATAGAAGGATTGTATTTTGCAGGACAAATTAATGGAACAACAGGCTATGAAGAAGCAGCTTCTCAGGGGTTAATGGCAGGGATTAATGCGAGTTTAAAAACACAAGAAAAAGAGCCATTTGTATTAAAAAGAAGCGAAGCCTACATAGGAGTTTTAATAGACGACCTTATAACAAAAGGTACGGAAGAACCTTATAGAATGTTTACTTCACGAGCTGAATACCGGACACTTTTAAGACAAGACAATGCAGATATTCGGTTAACACCGCTTTCTTATAAACTCGGTTTAGCAAAAGAAGACCGGTTGCGAAAAGTAGAAGAAAAAACCGAAAAGGCAGGAGCCTTTATTCAATTTTTCAAAGAAACAAGTGTAAAGCCTGAAGCAATTAACCCGGTTCTCGAAAAACTAGATTCGGCTCTTATGAAACAATCAGATAAAATGTTTAAGGTTTTTGCGCGCCCTGGAGTAACACTTAACGAAATGCGGACATTGTCGGATGTAGAAAACTACATAATCAAAAATAATCTTGGAGAAGATGTTTTAGAACAGGCAGAAATACAAGTAAAATATTCCGGATATATCGAAAAGGAAAAGGCAAATGCAGATAAACTCAACAAATTAGAAAACATAAAAATCCCGGAAACTTTCAATTATGATAATTTAAAATCGCTTTCATATGAAGCAAGGGAAAAGCTAAAACAAATAAGGCCAACTACACTTTCTCAAGCTTCTAGGATAAGTGGGGTGTCCCCAAGTGATATAAGCGTGATGCTGGTTTATATGGGGCGATAAGCAGCATGTTCCACGTGGAACGATGAGGTTATAAAACAAAAAATCGACTGTAGAATAATGTTTTCCAAAGAACAATTATACATCACGTGCAAAGACCACTATGTGTCTGAAAAGGAATTTGAATTGTGGTATAATAAAAAATACGACATGCTTATTACCGTTCCTCAACCGGAAAAAGAAGAACTACCATCCTACTACAAAACCCAAAACTATATTTCACATACAGATGCTAGAAAAAGCTTTTTTGAAAAAGCCTATCAGACTGTTAAAAAACAAAACACAGTATTTAAAGTAAAAACGATAAACAAACTTCATCCCAAAAAAGGGACTATTTTAGACATTGGCGCAGGCACCGGGGATTTTTTATTGGCCATGAAAAAAAATGGTTGGGAAACAACAGGTATTGAACCGAATGAGAATGCTCGTGTATTAGCTGAGAAAAAAGGAGTTTTTTTAAGAGGACAAAATCAGCTTGAAAAACAATCATATGATGTTATTACAATGTGGCATGTTTTAGAACATATTCCCGATCTGAAAGAGCAGGTAAAAAAAATGAAAAAACATTTAACCCCAACGGGGAGCCTTTTTATAGCAGTGCCCAATTATAAAAGCTATGATGCTCAGTATTATAAAAATTTTTGGGCAGCATATGATGTCCCCCGACATTTTTGGCATTTTTCAAAAAAGACCATTTCCATGTTATTTTCAGAGGTGGAAATGAAAGTTGTAAAAACAATCCCCATGAAATTTGACGCCTATTATGTGAGCCTGTTATCTGAAAAATACCAGACCGGAAAAATGAACTTTATTAAAGGAGCATACCGAGGATGGCTTTCTAATAGAAAAGCAAAGGCAAACAAAGAATACTCTTCACATATTTTTGTGATAAAGAACAACTAAGAACAGGTTTTTAAGCGATTTAAGCATCAAAAGCTACATAGGGAAGGAAATCGTATGTCGTTTTTCTGTTTGTTGCTTAAACAGGGTTTAAATTCACGCAAAACAATAGCTAAAATCTTTTAATATTACAAAAACAATAGATTTTTATTATAAATATATTTTATTGTTATCATCGCTAATTATTAGAAACGACTTTTCTATTTTTGTGCGACTAAAAAATGAAAATCATGAAAAAAATAATTTTAGGGACATTAATAGCAGTTACATTTTTTGCATGCCAACAAGATAAGATTGCATATATAGATAATGTAAAACTGATAAATGATTATCAGGAAAAAAAAGATATTGAAGCAAGGTTCAAAACAAAGATTGAGAAATTTGATAAAAAAGCAGATAGCATTTCAAAGGCCTTTCAACTAGAAGCACAGACATTTGATACAGACTCCAGAAAAATGTCGCAATCAGAAGCACAGAAAAAATACAATGAATTACTTCAAAAAAGGCAATTTATCCAACAACAACTTCAATACGAAGAGCAACAGATTCAGCAGGAAAGCCAGGCAGCAATAGACTCCTTGGTAAAAAAGGTAAAAGATTTCGTTAAAGAGTATGGTTCACAAAATGGTTACACATACATCCTAGGAGCTAATGATGCAGGAAGTGTACTTTATGGAAAAGAGGACAAAGACCTTACGGAAACTATTTTGGAGCAATTAAATACATCGTATACTCAAAAATAACTAACATCTATTTTTGTTGCTTATGATACTATTCAGCTTTAAGATAAGCTTCCTTTAACCATTCTTTCAACTCACTATCTATCTCATTTTGATTGGATAACTTAACCAGGTGTGTGCACATGGTTCCAAAAGGGCCTGAGTTTTCAAGGCGATCTGTTATAGGCTTTTCTTTCAGCTTTAGCCCCAAATCTATTCTTGTTTTTGTGGCAGGCCTAATTACTGCAAACTTCTTTTTTCGGTCTATGCTCACTTCTGTCTTTTTTGGCGTAATTCTAACATCATCACCAAAGCCTTCAACAATGGCAATTAAGCTTTTGTAAATTGGGAATAAATTTTCCTTGCCTTGATATTGGTTTGCAACTAGGTCATCGGGTGTTTGTTTTTCTTCTTTTGATAAGGCCACAATTGTATTTGCAAAGCCATGAGTAACATTATATTCCTTTTTAAGAAAAGCAACCGCTTCGGAATGTTTAGTGAATGATTTAGTTTTCAGTAATGATTTCCACTCATGCAATGATTTGCCTGTTTTTTCAGGCATATTGTCAATCATTGTTTTTAATGCTTTATCCATAATTTAATAGCTTACAAAAGGTATATTTTTCATTAATTATTTATCAGGTATTTTCCAAATTAAAAGCAATACCTTATGGACTAATTTTTTATCCTAATCATTAGAGAGTGAATTAAAAAAGGCTCTTTTCTTATCATACCATTCCGCCATCGCTTCAGGAGATTTTATCAGCCCCTTCATTTTATTCATGGCGTTTAAATGTGGAGCATCTCCTTTTTTAAACATTTCCATGCCATGCTTTTTGCTCATTTCGGCAATTTCTTCAAAGGTCTCTGCCTGAAACTTTTTATCACAGGCACCGCCTAATTGTTCACAAGTCATAGTTTTCATTAATTGTGATTTTTAATGAGTTCTCAATTTTTGTCTTGCCGCATTCAAGTTAAAAGAAAAACCCCAAAAACGGCCACTATAAAATAACATACAATAGTTAAAGCACCTGCATAATCTTTTGCAATACGTTGGCCGAGGAGCAAAAACAATAATGTTACTGAAGAAAGCACAGTACCGGTCAATGCCCAAACAGAGGAATCATAAAAAATCAACCCAACCAGCCCTAAAACACTGTAAATTCCAGAGACCAACTCGAGAGCTGTCACAACAAATAACAAGAAAGTTATAAAACCACTGCTAGCAATAGCCTTTGAAAAATGATCTTGAAAATAATCGCGGTTTCCACTCCAATCGAAAATTTTATCTAGAGCACTTTGCATAAATGTAATGGCTAAGAATAACAAAATGAGGATTTCCGGTAAGTGCTTATGCACCTGTAGCATGTTTATGTTCATTTTTATGGGTTTTTTTATGTAACAATCGAGTTAATTTAATAGATAAATCTGTAAAAATAATCTTTGCATTTCCATTGCGCTCTATATGATAGCTACTATCTTCTAATTCTTTGATAATCTCAACGATGTTGCTTTCATGTACAAAAGGAGCAAATTTTTCCAGGCTAAAACCATCATAATTAAATGCGACATATACTAAATCGGGCAACTTATAGTTTAGTAGCATGGCTTGCCTGAAAATAGCAATGCAATAGTGCAAAAATTGTTTTTGCGTTTCTCTTCCGGTACCGGCTACTTGTTCGCTCCAGTTAATTAAATCATGAATGGCAGTTTTGTTTCCTTTAGCTTTAAAGGCACTTCTCACCCATAAAACAAACCATCTTTCAAAAGTAATGTCTTCAGAATCCTTATTAAATAGGTCAATAGCTTTATTATAATTTCCATTGGCTTGGTGTGCAATTTTTGTGGCTTCATTTGCTTCCAATCCCTTATTAATTAAAGCATCTTTAACTACTACTTCGGATAAAGGAGGGAAATGAAGCACCTGGCAACGAGACCGTATTGTTTGGATAATTTGTTCCTCATCTTCGGTAAGCAGGAGAAATAATGTTTTTTCAGGAGGCTCCTCAATAAGCTTTAATAACTTGTTGGAAGCAGCGATATTCATTTTGTCGGCCATCCAAATGATCATTATTTTATAGCCTCCTTCATATGCTTTTAATGAAAGCGATTTTACAATTTCTTGTGCCTCATCTACACCAATTTGCCCTTGCTTGTTTTCAATGCCAATTAATTGGTACCAATCGAACAAATTTCCATAAGGCTGTCCTTTAACAAATTGGCGCCACTCTTCCATGAATGAATTGCTCACGGGATGTGATTTTATTTTATTGTTAGTGGCTACAGGAAAGGCAAAATGGAGATCTGGATGAGAAAGATGTTCAAATTTTATATTACAAGCTGTATTTCCTTGTATATTTTCTCCTCCGGTATTTTTGCAAAGAACATATTGGGCATAGGCAATGGCCATGGGGAGTATACCGCACCCTTCATTTCCTACAAACAGTTGCGCATGTGGAATGCGCCCACTGTCTGCACTATATGTAAGGTGGTTTTTTATATGCTCTTGTCCTAAAATGTCTTTGAATAACATAAAAACAAAGATACTTTTTTTAAAGAATCGAGGCTGTAGAATTATTTCTTCACAAAATTTGAACCATGAAAGCCTATTAAATGTATATTTTTGTATGCCAATTTTAAAAAGGGTGTAACAAAAAAGATAAAAAAATAAATGCTGTGAAAACAATAGATGATTTTAATTTTTCCGATAAAAAGGCATTGATCAGAGTAGATTTTAATGTCCCTTTAGATGCCAATTTTAATGTAACGGATACCACCCGGATCCAAGCGGCAAAGCCAACAATCATCAAGATATTAGAAGACGGAGGGAGTGCTGTATTGATGAGCCACTTGGGAAGGCCTAAAGAAAAACAAGACGAGTATTCACTAAAGCATATCGTAGCAACTGTTTCAGAAGTCATTGGAGTGACTGTTAAGTTTGTGGATGATTGTATTGGAGATAAGGCAAGGAAAACTGTAACAACTCTTCAAAATGGAGAAGTATTGTTATTGGAAAACTTACGTTTTTATGAAGAAGAACAAAAGGGTGATGAAGCATTTGCAAAAGAACTTTCAAAAATGGGCGATATCTATGTGAACGATGCATTTGGAACAGCCCACCGGGCGCATGCTTCAACCGCTATTGTAGCAAAATATTTTCCGGAGAATAAATGCTTTGGATATCTTTTGGCGAAGGAAATAGAAGCAATAGACAAAATTATGAAAACAGGAGAAAAGCCAGTTACCGCTATCTTGGGAGGTGCAAAAGTATCTTCAAAAATCACCATTATTGAAAATATTTTGGATAAAATTGACCATCTTATCATAGGCGGAGGGATGACCTATACATTTATAAAAGCCCAAGGAGGAAAAATAGGCAACTCTATTTGTGAAGATGACAAACAGGGATTAGCATTAAATATTTTGGCCAAAGCTAAAAAGAAAGGGGTAAAAGTACACTTACCGGTAGATGTTCTCGCTGCGGATAGATTTGATAATGATGCACAAACGCGGGTAGTCCCGGTAGATGAAATACCCGAAGGTTGGCAAGGTCTGGATGCAGGACCCGATACACTGGCACAGTTTAATGAAACAATCTTAAAATCGAAAACTATTTTATGGAATGGCCCTGTAGGGGTTTTTGAAATGCCGGCCTTTGCCAAAGGGACTATAACGTTGGGAAACAGTATAGGAGAAGCCACAGAAAAAGGAGCTTTTTCATTGGTAGGCGGAGGAGATTCAGTTGCAGCGGTAAAGCAATTTGGTCTGGAAGATAAAGTAAGTTATGTTTCTACTGGAGGAGGCGCTATGCTCGAGAGCTTAGAAGGAAAGACACTTCCCGGAATTGCAGCCATACTAAGCTGATATTTAGCACCATAAACCATTAAAATCCCCGTTATACAGTCTAGGATTTTTATTTTTTTAATATTTTTATAGTTGATATTATTGAAGAATAACCTGCTGATTGAGAAACTTTATATAACATGAAACCCCAGATAATTACATTCTTTTTTTTATTTTCCACTATCAGTATTGCTCAGAAAAGTGCAGATACAATAACCGGAATAAAAAAAGATTCATTAACCCTTACTACAAGTGTGCTTTTGAAAGATAGTAAAACAGGAAAGTATGAAGCAGCAAAAGGGATATTAAAAAATGAACCCTCAGAAATTGAACTAAAAGATAATATATACGCTGCCAAAATAGACAGTTTATGGATGCAAGAATTGTATGGATCGGATTTGTTTACTACAGTCCACAGTGATGTTACAAACCTTACTTATGAAGAGGTTGAGTATGAAGAATTGCATACAGATACTTTAAAAGCAAGGTTGGCACGTATAAATGAACGGACACCGTTCAATATCGAATACAACCCATCATTAGAGAGTGTCATAAAGAACTTTCTGAAGAATAGAAGAGAATCACTACAAGGGTTAATGGATAAAAGCGAGTATTATTTTCCTATGTTTGAAAAGGAGCTCGATAATTACGATGTTCCGTTAGAAGTAAAATATTTAGCACTTATAGAATCGGCTTTAGATCCACGTGCCCGCTCGCGGGTTGGAGCAACAGGCCTATGGCAGTTTATGTTTTCAACAGGCAAAATGTACGGGTTAGAGGTAAGCAGTTATGTAGATGACCGAATGGATCCTTTGAAATCTACTATTGCAGCGAGCAAGTATTTAGCCAAGCTCTATGATATTTTTGACGATTGGGACTTAGCACTTGCTGCGTACAATTCAGGGCCAGGGAATGTTTCCAAAGCCATTAGGCGTTCGGGGGGATATCAAAATTATTGGAACCTTCGTCCATTTCTTCCTAGGGAAACGGCTGGGTATGTCCCGGCATTTTTGGCAACTATGTATATTTTTGAATATGCAGAAGAACATGGTTTTAAGAGAAACCAACGCCCAATAGCATACTTTGAAACAGACACCATACATGTAAAAAAATTGATCACCTTTGATCATATAACATCAATAATGGGTGTTCCTAAAGAAGAAATACAATTTTTTAACCCCTCCTATAAGATAGACATTATTCCATATATCCAAAAAGAAACACACACACTAAGGCTTAGAAAGGATATTATTGGAAAGTTTGTTGCAAATGAAGATTCTATCTATGCTTATGTAGAAGCAGATATTGCAAAACGAGAAAAACCATTACCACAACTTGTAAAAGTGGACTCAAAGATACGATATAGAGTAAAAACCGGCGATTATTTAGGGAAAATAGCCAATAAATATGGTGTTAGGGTAAGCGATATAAAAAAATGGAACGGAATGCGGAGTAATAACATCAGAGTTGGTCAAAGACTGACAATTTTCCCTCGAAAGCTTACAAAAAATGCAGTTGACGATATAGTACCGGACACTAAAAAAGTAACTCAATCAATTGAAAATAAGACATATATAGTTAAATCAGGAGACTCACTTTGGCTAATTGCAAAAAAATTTCCCGGAATTTCTGTTCAAAATCTTAAAGAATGGAACGATATTCGCGGGAACAATTTAAAACCAGGAATGAAGCTCAAATTATGTAGCTGCTGACCTTGAAAAAGTTTTGAAATGAAAAAAAGCATAATTGTTTTCTTTGCCGCCTCATTTATGATTTCCTGCATGACAACCGATGGGCGGAAATATATTCCGGATTCTGTAGGAGCAATCAACACACTGGCAGTTGTTATTGATAATGATATGTGGAACGGAGAAGTAGGCGATGAAATACGCAAACATTTTGCTGCACCTGTTGATGGCCTTCCCTGGGACGAACCACTGTTTTCAATTCACCAAATACCACCATCCATTTTTGATGGTTTTGCGAGAAATAGCAGAAATATTGTTGTGGTAGAAAAAGATATAACTTCTGAAGCAAAAATAGTAGAAAACCCATTTGCCAAACCTCAAAAAGTTGCATTTTTCAGGGGAGAAAACGAAGAAGAGCTTATACACCAACTACAGGCAAAAGCACAAAGCGTTATAAATATATTTAAGAAACATGAACTAAAAGAAAACCAACAGCGGATAAAACGGTCTTTAAACAAAGAAACAATATTAAAAGAAAAACTCGGCATTACATTAACCATGCCTTCTGTTTATAAAACTGTGAAGCAGGAAAAAAACTTTTTTTGGATAGAACGCCAAATCCCAAAAGGCACTATGAATATATTGGTATATGAAATGCCTTTATACAGCATCCCCAATGATTCTACTCAGATAGAAACTATTATAAAAATGCGTGACTCTATTGGCAAAAGATATATTCCAGGGCCTGTAGAAGGATCGTATATGGCTACAGAAAAAGCATATGCTCCATATTTATTTGAAGCCACAGTAGGAGACCGTCCTGCAGTTGAGGTAAAGGGGATGTGGGACATAAATGGGTATTTTATGGCAGGTCCTTTTATCAACTATATAGTAGAAGATAAAGAGAACAACAGACTTTTAATTATTGAAGGTTTTACATTTGCCCCTTCTACAAACAAGAGAGATTATATGTTTGAGTTGGAAGCAATTCTAAAATCATTACGTTTTGTAAATACGGCATAATAAAAAACCCATCATATGATGGGTTTTTCTTTTTGAACTGTTATAAAAAAATTATTTCTTTTCAGAACTATCTTTTTCGTCATCTTTAGAAGCATTTTTAAATTCTTTGATACCACTACCCAACCCTCGCATGAGTTCAGGTATTTTTCTGCCACCAAATAATAATAAAACAACAATAACGATTAAAATTATTTGCGGCGCGCCAATCATTCCCAAGAAAATATTCAATGACATCATTTTTGAAATTAAATTGATATAAACAAAAGTAATAAGAAAACTTTAAAACAACTGCGGATACATATAGAATCTTACGAGAATATTAAATTTATAAAAAATAAACACAAAAAGATCTTCGTTAAATACTATAAAAAGAAAGCACGATCTAAGTATATTTGTTCATCAATCTGTAAAATGGCTAAAAAAGGCACAAAAAGAAAAAAATTACGAAAAAAATTACTGCACAAATACCGGTTGGTAATTTTAAATGAAGATACATTTGAAGAACGTGTATCGTTTAAGTTAAGTCGGCTTAATGTGTTTGTGTTAGGGACACTTTTTGCAATTTTTTTAGTAGTGGGCACTACAGTACTCATTGCTTTTACACCACTCAAAGAATATATTCCCGGTTATTCATCAACAAGCCTTAAAATAAGAGCTGTCGAAAATACATATAAAGTAGACTCTCTTGAAAAAGTATTGATGGCCAATGTTGTTTATTTAGATACTATAAGGAAAGCATTAACAGGAGAAATAAAAATTGGATCGATAAATAAAGATTCGTTATTTGAACAATTTAGAATAGAACCGTCCTCTATTGATTTGACCCCAAACCGACAAGATTCACTACTTCGGGAACAAGTTGCCCTAGAGGAAAAGTATAACGTTTTTGAAACAGCAACTACCAACGGAGATTTTGTTTTAATGCCCCCTGTAACAGGAACCCTGTCACAAGGCTATTTACCCAAAGAGAAACACTATGCGGTAGATATTATTGCCCCTGAAGGAACTCCCGTAAAAGCAGTTGGTGATGGAGTTGTGATCTTTTCGGAGTGGACAGCAGAAACAGGGTATGTTATGATTATTGAACATCCTTTTGGATTGATATCGGTATATAAGCATAATGGCTCCTTAACAAAAGAGCAAGGTGATTTAATAAAAGCAGGAGAGGTTATTGCCACAATTGGTAATACGGGAGAGCTTACTACAGGGCCACACCTTCATTTTGAATTATGGAGTGAGGGATATCCGGTAAACCCGGGGAATTATATAGATTTTGAGTAAAAATGTCATTAAAAACAATAGCCGCTAAAATATATGCCCGAATTATTTATAAAAAAATTCAAAAATGGGCAAAAGATCCGGTAAATACACAAGAAAAAGTATTTCAAGAACTTATAAAACAAGCTAAAAAAACGATTTTTGGACAAGATCATAATTTTCACAAAATAAAAACCCATCAAGACTTCATAGAAAATGTTCCGGTTAGGGACTATGAAGATTTACGGACTTATATAGAAGATGCTGTAGAAGGAAAGACAAATATTTTATGGCCAGGGAGACCAATTTATTTTGCAAAAACATCCGGAACTACATCCGGAGCAAAATATATCCCATTGACTAAAGAATCGATGCCTCATCATATAGAAGCAGCCCGTAATGCCATTTTGTGCTACATTTATGAAACAGGCAATGCCCGTTTCGTAGACGGAAAAATGATTTTTTTACAAGGAAGCCCTATATTAAAGGAACAAAACGGTATAAAATTGGGACGCTTATCAGGGATCGTAGCACATTATGTCCCCAAATATCTTCAAAAGAATCGGATGCCGAGTTGGGAGACTAACTGTATTGATGATTGGGAAACAAAGGTGGATGCTATTGTGGAGGAAACATATAAGGAGAACATGACTGTCATAAGTGGCATTCCTTCATGGGTACAAATGTATTTTGAACGACTTCAGTTAAAAACAGGAAAAAAAATAGGGGAATTGTTCAAAAACCTTCAATTATTTATTTATGGGGGAGTAAACTACGAACCCTACAGGTCACGATTTGAAGAGCTAATAGGGAAAAGAATAGACAGTATAGAACTTTTCCCTGCTAGTGAAGGGTTTTTTGCGTTTCAAGACGCTCAAAATGAAAAAGGGATGCTGTTGCAGTTAAACTCAGGGATTTTTTATGAGTTCATTAAAGCAGATAATTTTTTTAATAAGAACCCTAAACGTATTACCATAAAGGATGTAGAGGTAGGGATGAATTATGTAATGATCATATCCACAAATGCAGGGTTATGGGCTTATAATTTGGGCGATACTGTTCAATTCACTTCTTTAAATCCTTATCGGTTAATTGTTTCCGGACGTATAAAACATTTCATATCAGCTTTTGGAGAACATGTTATTGCAAAAGAAGTAGAAGAAGCTATAAATCAAGGAATATTGGAAACAGGAGCTCAAATAAATGAATTTACCGTAGCCCCTCAGACAAATCCTCCTAAAGATGAATTACCTTATCATGAATGGCTTATTGAATTTAAAAAAGAACCAAAAGACATGGAGCGGTTTAAGAAAATTATAGATAAAGCACTACAAGAACAGAACAGTTACTATTATGATCTTATTCAGGGGAAGGTATTACAACCATTAAAGGTTACGAAAGTAAATGAAGGACGTTTTACTGACTATATGAAAGCATTAGGCAAATTAGGGGGGCAAAATAAAATACAACGATTGTCTAATGACAGAAAACTAGCGGAAGCCCTTATTAAAGAAGAAAAACCATAAAAATTCGTAAAATACTCGTAATTTTGCCCCGAAAAGCAACTTGATGAATAAGACGAAAGGGCGAACAAGAGCACAAGAATCTACAAGTGCTATTGAACGGATGTATATTACAATGCGACACCTGTTCAATAGAGGATTTTATAAACCTTCAGGTGTTTCGGGAGAAACACTTAAGCAATGTTTATTACAATTACGCCCGGAAATTTATGGTTCAATAGCTGAAGAAAAAACGGAACTCAATGGGTTGATGTATGTTTTGGAAAGGCTTCCAATAGGGATCGAACAATGTCGCTATATCAACCTAATTTCTGATGAAGGCTATAAGAAATCACATTTTACCCCTATTATACCCTCGAAAAGGAGGCGGAATTGTTATCGTATTGACGATGAACAAATGAATATTGAAATCACGCGAGGGCGATCGGATATTTATGATATTCTTACACATTTAACATTTCTATTTATTGAAAGTGAAAAAATATCCAGAAGAGTACTCTCTCGAGAAAGCCAACAAGTTAATCGAGACTGGAAAAAATTAGAAGAGCTTATAAAAAAACAAAAGCTTACCATAGTGGAAAAAGAAACAGCACTAATCCATACTTCCAATATTTTAGGGAGAACTTATGACGAAACCAATCATGCCTATCATTCATTTTCACTAAAAACAAAACCCCATCGATTTTTACACATTATTTACTGGTTGGGTCAGTTGGCCGTTGAAGAAGAATTGGAGGGCAATAAGAGAACCATTACTTTCAGCCCTGTGTTAAGAGAGCGTTTGGGGCATCATATACATGGAGAGGTATGGGCGAATACAATTAAAAACACACTAAAAAAGAAAGGATTGTTAAAAAGACCTGTACATATTATTAGTGCGAATATGCATAGCGTGATGAATTCATTATTTGCAAGCCAGGCATTGCAAAAAGAATATTCAGATCAGGAAAAATGGACATTATATGAAGCATTAAGTAAACCAGAAAATGAAACTTTTCGAGAAAAAGTTAAAAATACAGCACATAAAAATGGAATGACCTATATTAGAGATACTTCTGGAACAAATATAGATGTACAAATTTTTGATACGGGAAAAATAGACTTTTCTAATACATGCTATAAACTTATTGGTATAGCAGACAATGATAAACCTGTTCTGTTTGTGATGGACTATGCATTTGGAGAGCAGGCTTATGAAACGATAGATGAATTGTTAAAGCCATATAAAGAAAATGGAAATCAGGAGTACTTAAACATTCAATCGGTTTCAATAATGGGCAAAGCAGGAATATTAGAAGGTGAAAAAGGAGACTTAATGATCCCGACAGCGCATATATTTGAAGGAACAGCTGATAATTACCCTTTTTATAATGAGTTTTCCGTGAAAGATTTTGAAAAAAATGGTCTAAGGGTTTTTGAAGGGCCTATGGTAACGGTTTTAGGAACGTCGCTTCAGAACAAAGACCTGCTCAAGTTTTTTCATGAATCTACATGGAAGGCAATTGGTTTGGAAATGGAAGGGGCGCATTATCAAAAAGCCATTCAGGCAGCATCAAAAATACGGAAAAGCATTTCAGAAGATGTGAAAGTAAGATATGCATATTATGCATCGGACAACCCTTTAGAGACAGGAAGTACATTAGCCTCAGGAGGATTAGGAATAACAGGCGTAAAACCCACCTATTTAATAACAGAAAAAATATTGGAACAAATTTTTAATTCATAACACAATGAGCAATAATATAGAAAATAAAAACACTTCGGAAGAAATAGACTTAGGGCAACTCTTTAAATTAATTGGGAATGCTTTTAGCCGGTTTTTCAATTTCATAGGAACTATTTTTATGGGGCTATTCCACCTGTTTATTACTTTTTTGGTTTTTATACAAAAACATTTTATCAAGTTTGCAATTGCTGGAGTTATTGGCCTAGCAATAGGTTTTTATTTGGATCGTGAGCGGGGCACCTTGTATGAATCTTCGATGGTAGTAGAGCCTAATTTTAATAGTTACCAGCAATTATACAATAACATATCTTTTTATAATGAACTAGCAAAAGCAGAAGACTCTACAGGACTAGGAAATGCATTAAAAATTGAAACGAATGAAGCAAAGTCTATAAAAGAAATAAGAATAGAGCCATATGCTGTTCATAACCAAAAGATTGAACTTTATGATCGTTTTCTAAAAAGATTAGATACAATAGTTTCGAACAAAATAGATATAGAAGCGTATATTGAAAATTTTGAATCTTTTGATGCAAGATTTCATAAAATCACAATTATTTCTACAAATCCAAATATTGCAAAACACACACAACCATCTATAGTTAAGTCAGTAACTTCAAATAATTACTTTAAACGTCAAAAGAAAACAAATGATGAAAACCTTAATATTAAAGACAGTTTGTCAAAAAAACAATTAAGGCAAATAGATTCTTTACAAGAATTATACAAGAAAGTGATGATTAAAAGCGCTGAACAACCTAATGCAGGTACAAATATAAACCTAGCAGAACAGCAAGAAACGGATAATAAAGAAATAGAACTTTTGAAACAAGCAGACCGTATAAAAGAAGAAATAGTGAGTTTAAATCAAGAACGGGCAAATAAGTTGGATGTAGTAAATATAATTTCAGATTTTCCTGAAAGAGGAAATAAACAAGGAGGAATAACTAATAATAATAAATTTACTTTTTCAGTTGGAACTGTTTTGTTGTTGATGCTATTTTTATTAGTAATGGAGCTAAACAAATTTTTAAATAGGTATAAAGAAAGGAAGAGTACATAGATGAATATATTGGTTACAGGAGGCGCGGGGTTTATAGGATCACATGTGATAAGGTTATTAGTTGAGAAGTACCCTGATTGCCATATTTATAATATAGATGCACTCACCTATGCAGGGAATTTAGAGAACCTTAAAGACATAGAAAACGCATCAAATTATACTTTTATGAGAGGGGATATCACAAACACAAAGTTTGTAGATGAACTTTTTAGCAGGCATGAATTTGATGGAGTTATTCACTTAGCAGCGGAATCACATGTAGATAGATCTATTAAAGATCCATTAGCCTTTGTAAAAACAAATATTATAGGGACAGTCAATTTGTTAAATGCAGCAAAAGAAATATGGAGGACTAGCAAAAAAGGAAAACGTTTTTATCATATAAGTACAGATGAAGTTTATGGAAGCTTAGGAAAAAAAGGATTGTTTAATGAAAAAAGCCCCTATTCCCCTAATTCACCTTATGCCGCTTCAAAAGCAGGTTCAGATCATTTTGTTAGAGCTTATGGAGAGACATATGGTTTGCCATATGTAATTACTAATTGTTCAAATAACTACGGGCCTAATCAATTTCCTGAAAAATTGATCCCCCTTTTTATAAATAATATTATAAACAATAACCCATTGCCCGTATACGGAGATGGTAATTATATCAGAGATTGGCTATATGTGGTAGATCATGCTAAGGCTATTGACTTGATTTTTCATAGGGGGAAAAATGGAGAAACATATAACATAGGAGGCTTTAATGAGTGGAAAAATATCGATTTAGTCAAATTATTATGTGATTTAATGGATGAAAAACTGGGGAAAAAGGCAGGAACATCTAGAAATTTAATAAAGTATGTAAAAGACAGACCGGGACATGATCGGAGGTATGCAATAGATACGTCAAAAATTAATAGAGAATTAGGGTGGAAACCATCGGTTACTTTTGAAGAAGGAATGAGTAAAACCATTGATTGGTATTTAGATAATGAATCATGGATTAAAAATGTAACTTCAGGGAGTTATAAACAATATTATGAGAAACAATACGGATCTGTGTTACAGAGGAAATAGGTAAAGATGAAAGGAATTATATTGGCAGGAGGGTCAGGAACGCGTTTACATCCATTAACATTGGCAGTAAGTAAGCAATTGATGCCGGTTTATGATAAACCGATGATTTATTATCCTTTATCAACATTAATGTGGGCAGGAATTCGCGAAATATTAATTATTTCTACACCAGACGATTTACCATTATTTGAAAAGCTACTTGGGAATGGTTCAAAATATGGGTGCTCTTTTCAATATGCAGTACAAAAAAACCCAAATGGTTTGGCGGAAGCTTTTATAATAGGAGAGGAATTCATTGGAAAAGATAAAGTAGCATTAATTCTGGGAGACAATATTTTTTATGGTACTGGCTTGGCAAGTTTATTACAATCTAATAATAATCCAAACGGAGGCATTATCTATGCATACCATGTTCATGACCCTGAACGCTATGGGGTTGTTGAGTTTGATGAAGAAGGAAGGGCAATTTCTATAGAAGAAAAACCAAGAAAACCAAAATCAAACTATGCAGTTCCGGGAATATATTTTTATGATAATGAAGTAGTAGAAATAGCTAAGAATATTAAGCCTAGTAATAGAGGAGAACGGGAAATAACAGATGTTAATAAATCATATTTAGAAAAAAACAAATTACGAGTCAACATATTAGATAGAGGGATAGCATGGTTAGATACAGGGACATTCGATTCTTTGATGAAAGCCTCTCTGTTTGTTCAAGTTATAGAAGAACGTCAAGGGTTAAAAATAGGGTGTATAGAAGAAGTAGCTTATAAGATGGGGTATGTTTCAAGGTCGCAATTAACGGAATTAGCACAACCATTGCTTAAGAGTGGTTATGGAGAGTATCTTTTACAAATAAAGTAAAAAATAGCGAATTGATTATTGAAGAAATATATATAGAAGGATGCTTCATAATAAAGCCAGATGTTTATAAAGACAATAGAGGTGCTTTTTTTGAGTCCTATCGAAAGTCATTTATGGAAGAAGGAATAGGCCGACAGATTGAATTTGTTCAGGAAAATCAGTCAATTTCTAAAAAGGGGGTGTTAAGAGGATTTCATTTTCAGGAGGGAGAATATTCCCAAGCTAAATTAGTTCGTGTGGTCAAAGGAGAGGTAATAGATGTAATAGTAGACTTAAGAAGAGAATCAATAACTTTTGGTAAGCATTACAAAGTTATTTTGAATGATAAAAATAATTATCAGTTATTCATTCCCAGAGGGTTTGCACATGCTTTTTTAGCACTAAGCGATGAAGCTGTTTTTTCTTATAAGTGTGATAATTACTATAATAAAGCATCAGAAAGAGGAATTTTATATAGTGACAAAACATTGAATATTAATTGGGAATATCCACATGAAAAGATAATAGTATCTAAAAAAGATAAAATACTTCCAACGTTCGAAGAAATATTAACGTGAAAAGAGTTTTAATAATAGGTTCAGAGGGTCAGTTAGGAATGTGTATTCAAAAAATACATAAAGAATTTAAGGATGTTCATTTTGTTTTTACAAAAAAGAATGAATTGGATATTACAAAGAAAGATAGTGTTGATGATTTTTTTGGCAAACAGGCATTTGATTTTTGTATTAATTGTGCTGCATATACAAAAGTAGACCAAGCAGAAAAAGAACCTAAAAAAGCATTTATGGTCAATGCTGAAGGTGTTAAAAATATAGCGACAGCATGTAAAGAAAACAATGTAACATTAATACATATTTCTACTGACTATGTGTTTGACGGAGAAAAAAGAACCCCTTATACAGTTGAAGATATTCCAAACCCAATTAATGTTTATGGCAAATCTAAATTAAAAGGAGAACAATATATCCAAGAAATTTTAGAGAGCTATTTTATCATTAGGACATCATGGCTGTATTCGGAGTTTGGGAATAATTTTTATAAAGCGATATTAGAAAAAGCCAAAACAGAAAAGACAATATATGTTACGGACGATCAAATAGGATGCCCAACCAACACTAATAATTTAGCTGAATTTATAATAAAAGCAATAAATACTGATGATATAGAAAATAGAGTGTATCATTTCTGTGATGGGAAATCAATTACGTGGTATGATTTTGCAAAAGAGATTTTGGAGGAAAATAATTTAAAAAATAAAGTTAACCTTGTAAAGGCAACCAATTACGTTACTTTTGCAAAGCGACCTAAAAACTCAGTTTTATCAAATAAATAAAAACTAAAATGAAAAAAAAAGTTGCTTTAATTACCGGAGTAACAGGACAGGATGGCGCGTATTTAAGTGAATTTCTTCTTAAAAAAGGATATGAGGTACACGGCATTAAAAGACGCTCCTCAATGTTTAATACTGATAGAATAGATCATTTATATCAGGATCCACATGTCAAAAACCGTAATTTTTTATTGCATTATGGAGACATGACTGACAGTACAAATTTAATTCGCTTAATTAAGGAAATACAACCGGATGAAATATATAATTTAGCCGCGATGAGCCATGTACATGTATCTTTTGAGATGCCTGAATATACAGGAAATGCGGATGGCTTAGGCGCTCTAAGAGTCTTAGATGCAGTTCGCTTATTGGGAATGGAAAAGAAAACGCGAATATATCAAGCATCAACTTCCGAATTATATGGAAAAGTTCAGGAAGTACCTCAAACAGAAACAACACCGTTTTATCCTCGGAGCCCTTATGCAGTAGCTAAAATGTATGCATATTGGATTACTGTAAATTATAGAGAGGCATATGGAATGTATGCTTGTAATGGCATTTTATTTAACCATGAGTCCCCTATACGTGGTGAAACTTTTGTAACAAGAAAAATTACTAGAGCAACTTCTAGGATAGCACTTGGGCTACAAGACAAATTTTATTTAGGAAACTTAGACGCTCAACGTGATTGGGGGCATGCAAAGGATTATGTACGTATGATGTGGATGATTCTTCAGGCAGACAAACCGGAAGATTGGGTTATAGCTACAGGGAAGACAACAACAGTTCGTGATTTTGTAAGAATGAGTTTTGCGGAATTGGGGATTGAACTAAATTTTGAAGGAGAAGGAGTGGAAGAGAAAGCTTTTGTAAAAATATGTAGCAATTCCGAATATCAATTACCAATAGGAAAAGAAGTGCTTTCCATAGACCCTAAATATTTTAGACCAACGGAAGTAGATTTGTTAGTTGGAGATGCTACAAAAGCAAAAGAGAAATTAGGCTGGATTCCTGAGTATGATTTACAGGCTTTGGTAAAAGACATGATGCAAAGTGACATTAAACTTATGAAGAAACAGCAATACCTTAAAGAAGGGGGATATCAAATCATGAATTATTTTGAATAAGCTTAATGGAAAAGAATGCTAAAATTTATGTAGCTGGTCATCGAGGTTTGGTAGGAAGTGCTATTTTAAAAAACCTTCAGGATAAAGGGTATAATAATATTATTGCTCGTACACATAAAGAACTAGATTTAACAAATCAAATGGCTGTTTCCCGGTTTTTTGAGAATGAAAAACCCGAATATGTGTTTTTGGCTGCAGCTAAAGTTGGAGGTATTGTAGCCAATAATGTATATAGAGCTGATTTTATTTATGAGAATATGATGATTCAAAATAATGTGATTCATCAAAGCCATATTTATAAAGTGAAAAAATTATTGTTTTTGGGCAGTACATGTATTTACCCCAAAAATTGCCCCCAACCCATGAAAGAAGAGTATCTTTTAACAGGTCCTTTAGAATATACAAATGAACCATATGCGATTGCTAAAATAGCGGGAATTAAGATATGTGAGAGCTATAACCTACAGTATGGAACCAATTTTATTTCAGTAATGCCAACAAATTTGTATGGCCCGAATGATAATTTTGATCTGGAAAAATCTCATGTTGTGCCAGCACTCATAAGAAAAATGTATTTAGCTAAATTATTAAGTGAAAATAACGTAAACGCTGTTTTACAAGATTTAAATATTAATAATTTAGAAGAAGCAAAAGCCTACCTTTCAAGGTATGGAGTTACTAAAGATAGTGTAGAAATATGGGGTACAGGCAAACCAAAACGAGAATTTTTGTGGTCTAAAGATATGGCAGATGCATGTGTGTTTATTATGGAAAACAGAGATTTTAAAGACACATATACTCAGGGACAAAAAAACATTAGAAACACCCATATAAATATTGGAACAGGAAAAGAGGTTTCCATTAAAGAACTTGCCGAGATCACAAAAAAAATTATTGGTTTTAAAGGAAAGCTAGTGTTTAATAAAGATAAACCAGATGGTACAATGAGGAAGCTAACAGATGTTTCTAAACTCAATGAACTTGGATGGAAATATAATGTTGAACTTGAAGAAGGAATAAAAAAAAGCTATGAATGGTATGTTAAACGATAACCTAAAAATTGCCATAGAAGTTTCTGTAAAAGCAGGGATCAAGATTTTAGAAATATATAACCAAGAATTTGAAATAGAAGAAAAAAAAGATAATTCTCCGTTAACAAAAGCAGATATAATGTCGAACGATGTAATTAACGAATATCTTTCACAAACACAGATTCCAATCATTAGTGAAGAGAATAGAGAAATTGACTATTCTGTTCGAAAAAAATGGAATATCTGTTGGTTAGTAGATCCTTTAGATGGGACGAAAGAGTTTATAAAGAGAAACGGAGAATTTACTGTGAATATAGCGTTAATTCAAGGAGGAGCTGTAAAATTAGGGGTAATTTATACGCCTGTTACGAGAGAACTATATTATGGAGATGTAGAAGCGAAGTGTAGTTATAAAATTATATTGAATGAACTCCATGAACTCCCTGATGATTTCTTTAATGAAAACTATCTAATCTCTCCATCAGATCCAGATGATAAAATAAAAATAGTAGGGAGCAGGTCTCATATGAATGAAGACACAAAACTTTTTATAGAATCAATAAAGAGAAAACATTCAGAGGTTGAAATAGTTTCCAAAGGAAGTTCCCTTAAATTTTGTTTAGTTGCTGGGGGAGAAGCCCATGTATACCCTAGATTTGCACCTACTATGGAGTGGGATACTGCTGCGGGGCAAGCAATATGTGAAGCTGCAGGGTTAAAAGTAATAGACCAAACAACAAAAAGGCCTTTAGCGTACAATAAACAAAACCTATTAAATAACTATTTTTTAGTCAGTAGATAATGACTGAACACTCATATAAAAGGCATATAGCAAAGACTATTACGTGGAGAACGGTAGGCACTTTAGACACTATTTTACTTTCATGGATTATTTCCGGAAACCCACTAACAGGGTTAAAGATAGGGATTGCAGAAGTGGTAACAAAAATGCTACTATACTATTTACATGAAAGAATATGGTTTAAATTTGAAGTTAAAAACAGTCATAAGCGGCATATAGCAAAAACCATTACATGGAGGTTTGTAGGCACGATGGATACAATGGTATTGGCTTGGCTCATTACAGGGAACCCTTTAACAGGAATGCAAATAGGCTTTGCAGAGGTAGTAACAAAAATGATGCTATATTATTTTCATGAAAGACTGTGGTATAAAATTCATTACGGATTAGATAAAAGAAAGGAAAAAAATGACAAACAACATAGTTCCTCAAGCATATAAAATATCCAAACAAGAAAGGAATAAAAAAAACGAGCATAACTCTTTCTTGATTTTTTTTACAGGACTTTCAGGTTCTGGGAAATCTACTTTAGCAAATATTTTAGAGCAAAGACTTTTTAAAGAAGGGATAAACACATATGTGCTAGATGGAGATAATATTAGGCAAGGGATCAATAATGACTTAAGCTTTACCCCTGAAGACCGTACAGAAAACATAAGGAGAATTGCAGAGATATCTAAACTATTTATTGATGCAGGAGTTATTGTGTTGGCAACATTTGTGTCTCCCTACAAAAAAGACAGAGAATTTATAAGAAAAACGGTTGGAACTGATACCTTTGTAGAAGTTTTTGTAAACACCAGTATAGAAGAGTGTGAAAAGAGAGATGTAAAGGGACTATATAAAAAAGTAAGAGAAGGAAAAATAGAGAACATGACAGGGATATCTGCTCCATATGAGGTACCTGAAACCCCTGAAGTTGAAATTCGAACTGATACAAAAACAGTAGAAGAATCAGTAGATTTATTATACGATGCTATAAAAGGAAAAATAGGTTTAAAATAATGAGCAAGTATTTTTTAAATTATTTAGACGAACTAGAGTCAGAAGCCATCTATGTTTTAAGAGAAGTATGGGCACAATTTCAAAACCCTGTAATTCTTTTTTCGGGAGGGAAAGACTCTATCGTAGTAACACATTTGGCCAGAAAGGCATTCTACCCTTCAAAAATCCCATTTGCATTACTGCATGTTGATACAGGACACAACTTCCCTGAAACGATAAAATTCAGAGATGATTTAATAGAAGAACTAGGGGTTCAATTATTGGTAGGTTCTGTACAAGAATCCATTAATCAAGGAAGAGTTGCCGAAGAAAGAGGAAAAAATGCCACTAGAAATGCATTACAGATAACCACATTATTAGATGCTATTGAAGAACATAAAATAGATTGTGCTATAGGTGGAGGACGTAGAGATGAAGAAAAAGCAAGGGCTAAAGAACGGTTTTTTTCTCATAGAGATGATTTTGGACAATGGGATCCGAAAAACCAACGCCCTGAACTATGGAACATTTTCAATGGGAAACATTTTGAAGGAGAGCATTTCAGAGCCTTTCCAATTAGTAACTGGACAGAGATGGATGTTTGGAATTATATAAAAAGAGAAAATATACAAATACCATCGCTTTATTTTGCACATGAAAGACAAGTTATATGGCGGAACAATTCATGGATTCCTAATTCAGAGTTTTTAGTTCTTGAAGAAAAAGAAGAAGTAATTATAAAAAAAATACGGTTTAGAACATTAGGGGATATTACTATTACGGGAGGGATAGAATCGGACGCAGATACATTAGAGAAAATAGTAGAAGAAGTAGCAGCAATGCGGCATACAGAAAGAGGGAACCGAGCAGACGATAAACGCTCAGAAACAGCCATGGAAGACAGAAAAAAACAAGGGTATTTTTAATAGTAAGATAAAATGCAAATAGATAATAATCAATTATTAAGATTTACAACCGCTGGTAGCGTTGATGATGGCAAAAGCACATTAATAGGCAGATTGCTCTATGATTCAAAATCTATTTTTGAGGATCAATTAGAAGCTGTAGAAAATACAAGTAAAAAGAAAGGACATAAAGGAGTAGACCTTGCATTATTTACGGATGGTTTAAGAGATGAAAGAGAACAGGGAATTACTATTGATGTAGCATACAGATACTTCACAACACCGAAAAGGAAATTTATTATTGCAGACACCCCAGGACATATTCAATATACACGAAATATGGTTACCGGGGCATCTACGGCAAATGCTGCAATTATTTTGGTAGATGCCCGTCATGGTGTTATTGAGCAAACAAGAAGACATGCATTTATCGCATCATTATTGCAAATCCCACATGTGATAGTTTGTATTAACAAAATGGACTTGGTTGATTTTGATGAAAATATTTATAATAAGGTAATAAGTCAATTTGAAGAGTTTTCATCTAAATTATTGGTAAAAGACATCCGCTTTATTCCAATAAGCGCTTTATTAGGGGATAATGTTGTTAATCGTTCTAAAAATATGGATTGGTACCAAGGAGCACCTTTGTTGCACACACTGGAGACCATGCACATAAGTAGTGATATTAATAAGGTAGATGCTCGTTTTCCCGTACAAACGGTATTAAGGCCTCAAAGAGATGGTTTTATTGATTACAGAGGCTATGCCGGAAGGGTTGCAAGTGGCATTTTTAGATCAGGAGATAATGTGACTGTAATGCCTTCAGGGTTCAATTCTAAAATTAAGACTATAGATATCTTTGAGGGTGAAGTGGAAGAAGCATTTGCCCCAATGTCTGTGTCAATAACACTAGAGGACGACATTGATATCAGTAGAGGTGATATGATCGTTCGTTCTAACAATAAACCTGAAGCAGTTCAAGATATTGAGGTAATGCTATGCTGGTTACATGATGATGCGGCAAAACCTAGATCAAAATACACGATTCGTCATACCTCTAATGAACAAAAGGCTATGATTAAAGAAGTGGTTTATAAAATAGATATTAATACGTTGGAGAGAAATCCCGATAACAAAGAGCTAGAAATGAACGATATCTGTAAAGTTAAAATCAGAACTACAAAACCTTTAATGATAGACTCTTACCGTGAAAACAGAACTACTGGAAGTATTATTCTTGTTGATGATGCCACAAATGAAACAGTAGCAGCAGGAATGATAGTCTAAAACAAACCTTTTATAATAAGTATATATGAGAACATTTTTTTTACAAAATTTTTTATTAGCAATAATTTTAGTCTCTTCCTGTAAGAGAAAAGAGCCGAAAAACAACATTATTGAAAAACCAAAAGAAATATTAGAAGTAACAATAAATCTTAAGGCGAATAAAAAAGACATTTTTCGGATAGAGTTAAATAACATTAGAATTGATGAGTTTCAAAAAATGAATATTCAGGTGTTTGAAGAAGTTCCTGTATCGACTAATTATGAGACAATAAATGTTAATTTTTTTGATGGAATGATATCTAATAATTTAGTCTTTAATCTAGGAAATAAAGAGGAAAAGACAATTGATATTAGTAGTATTGAGATAACGAATGGAGTGAGACATATAAAAATAGCGCCTAAACAAATTCCAAATTATTTTAGGCTAAATAAGTTTGTTGAATTTGATAGTATTTCGAATAAAATAATCACAAAAAAAAGTGGAAACAAATTAAATCCAAAATTAGTAGCTAAACAAGGCTTAATAAATAAAATAAGTCCCGAAAGATATTTTTATTGATTTGAAAGGAATTCAAAAATTAAAAGACCTTATAAAAGACAACGACTCAAAAGAGATTCTTACTAAAACTTTTTTTTTCTTAATTATAAGATTTTTAGGGTTGCTAGCGGGATATTTTTTTATCTTTATTATAGCTAAATATTATGGAGCTGCGGTTAATGGGCTAATCTCAATTAGTTTTTCATTCTTTTTACTTTCAAGTATTCTTGGCCGACTAGGAATTGATATTAATCTTGTTAAATTTTATTCTATTGATAAGAATGAGAAAGAAAAAGGGTTGTTTTATCGAGTTCTAATAAAATCAATTATAGCATCATCAATCGTTGCATTGCTCCTTTATTATTTTAGAGATTTTTTTGTTTATACTTTATTTAAAAAACCAGAGTTAAAACCATACTTGTTATGGACTCTTTTAACTGTTCCTTTTTGGTCAATAATACTGATTTGTGCAGGGTTTCTAAGAGCAAAAAAATTAAATAATTGGCATGCTTTCTTAAATAATCCAGGGCGATTTATATTTTCAATTATTATTCTATTTATAATACAAAAGGAACAACCTCTAAATGTTATAAAAGCTCATTTCTATGGGGTGTTTTTACTAGCGTTTGTATCTGTAATAATCACGAGTAAAAAATTAAAAAAAATTTCATTTAAATCAACACATAATTCATGGCAGTTTATAAAAGAATCATTCCCTATGATGCTTTCATCAACAATATTAATATTTTTAGGTTGGTCGGATACATTTGTTTTGGGAATATATGAAAACAGTAATAATGTTGGGGTTTATAATGTTGCATTAAAAATTGCTACAATAACCAGTTTTTCGCTTCAGGCTGTAAATTCTATTTTAGCACCAATAATATCAAAAATGTATAATGAAGGTAAAAAAGATAATTTAGAAAAAGTTATTTTATTTTCAACTAGATTAAATTTTTATATAACGGCATTCATCATTCTTATAATAATAATATTTCATAAGCTGATATTAGGGGTTTTTGGTGAAGAGTTTGTTTTAGGAAGCATAGTTCTAATTATTTTATGTGTCGGTCAGCTAGTTAATTCAATATCAGGGTCAGTAGGAATAATTCTTCACATGACGGGACATCAATTAACATTTCAAAATATTGTATTAACTGCTTTAATATTAAATCTAATATTAAACTTCACACTAACTCCTACATATGGAACAATAGGAGCAGCAATAGCAACTGTAATAAGCATTTCTAGCTGGAATATCTATGGAGCTATATTTTTGAAGAGAAAATTAAAAATAAAATCTTTTTATATTCCTTTTATATGATAAAACCAAACACTTTTTTAATAGGAGTTCAGAAATCTGCAACCACATCTGTTTATAATTGGATTGCTCAACATCCTGAAATTTGTGCCCCAGTATCTTTAAAATATATACCATTTTTTGTTGAAGATAGTTTATATAATAAAGGGGCACAGTTTTTGCACAAAACTTATAAAAAATACTACAAAAACCAAAAAATAATATTGCAAGGGAATGTAAATTATATTTTCTTTAAAAAAGGTATTGAAAGAATATATGAGTTTGATAAAAACGCTAAATTTATTCTGATACTTAGAAACCCTGTAGAGAGGGCAATATCATCTTATTTCTTTGCAAAGAAGAGGGGGATAGAATCAAGAAATATAACGTTGGCATTTGATAATGAAAAGGATATATTTGATGGAAATAATTTACACGACATTTGTGAATTAACATATAAAACCCATGGTCTTTATGCGCAACAATTAAAAATATTTCTTAGATATTTTTCTATTGAACAGGTTTGTATATTGTTGTTTGATGAAATAAAAGAAGCCCCAGAAAATCAATTAAAGAAAATTTTTAATTTTTTAGAAGTGGATGATAGCTTTAACCCGAAACTTAATTATTTAAACAAAGCAGGAGTATCGAGGAGCAAATGGATTTATAAAATACTTTATGACAAAGAAAATAATATAAAAAAGTTTTTAAACAAGTATATTGCTGACAAGTTTTTTTCATTTGATTTCAAGATAAGGGTTAAACTATTTTTAGGAAAAATTTTGTCCAAGGAAAGTAAAGAAGCAAAAAATGATGTCCCAGAAGCCTTAATAAAAAAATTAAATCATTTTTTCGAAAAAGACATATTAGAATTGGAAAAGATTATTGATAAGGATCTAAGCACATGGAAAAATAAATAAAAATGATTATAAAGATAATTAAAGGAAAAATAGAACAATTTATAAGGTTACTTTTTATAAACTTTTTGACACCATACAATGGCTCAATAATTATAGTAGAGTATCCAAAATCTGGAGGGACATGGCTAGGTCAATTAGTTTCAGGTTATTATAAAATACCATTTCCTAGAAATAAATTGCCAAAAGTTAAAAAATCCTTATTTCATGGTCACTACTTGCCCAAATACAATATAAAAAAGAACAAAAAAGTTATATTATTAGTTAGAGATGG
The DNA here is from genome assembly GCF_037645805.1 of Leptobacterium meishanense. Lineage (NCBI taxonomy): Bacteria > Pseudomonadati > Bacteroidota > Flavobacteriia > Flavobacteriales > Flavobacteriaceae > Leptobacterium > Leptobacterium meishanense. Next base: position 236,057 of record NZ_JBBEXE010000005.1, on the reverse strand, counting down.
TAGAGATGTTATGGTTTCGTTATATCATCATCAATTACTTTGGAACGATAAAAATAAACTACACCCTAAAGATGTAATTTATCATAGGAAAAAAGTAAACTTCACTAATTTTGAAAATGTAAAATCAAATATGTATAAATTTATTGAATACACATTTAAAAATAGACCGTCTAAATTACGTCATTTCACATATATGGGCAATTGGGTTGAATTTAATGAAAAGTGGATAGAAAGCATGAATGATAAAACACAAAACATCTATTTAATTAAATATGAAGACATATTAAGTAACACAAAAGAAACATTAGAAAAGCTATTAAAAACCTTTTTTAAAGAAGAGGTTATTAATGAAAAGCATTTAGAAGATGTTATATATAAGTTTTCTTTTAAAAACCAAACAAATAGAGATCAAGGAGAAGAAAAAAAAGGGAGTTTTTTGAGAAAAGGAATTGCTGGAGATTGGAAAAACTATTTTGATGAAGAGGCGGAAAAAAAATTTCTAAAATATGCGGGGAACACATTATTAAAATTAGGATATATAGAAAAATGATCTCAAGAGAATATAAATGCATTTATATACATATCCCTAAGTGTGGAGGGACGAGTATACAGGAAAAATTTTTAGTAAATCAAACAAAATCGCAATTGCTTTTAGGGAAAAATAAAGACCCCAAAAAAGGACCTCCAAGGTTAAATCATTTAATGGCATCGGAATATGTTTCTAAAAAGCATATATCGCAGGAAGATTTTTCTTCGTATTTTAAATTTACTTTTGTCAGAAACCCATGGGCGAGGGTTTTTTCTATGTACAAATATTTAGGATACTCACAATTTGCAGATTTTGATACGTTTGTAACAAAAATTTTTAAAAAAGAGCTGTGGGATAATTCAAAATGGTTTTGGTTTGTAAGGCCACAATATGATTTTATTCATGATTCTCATGGGAATATGATGGTTGATTACGTTGGCAGAACAGAAGTTTTAAATGAAGATTTTAAAAAAGTTTGTCAAAAAATAGGATTAGAAGATAATATATTATCGCATATAAATAAATCAAGTGAAAAAAGTAGATATAATATTTTATATATGAAAACATTATTTTCTAATCCATATAGAATATTCAAGTATAGACATGGAGAAGATGATAAAGTAAAAGATCATCGAGATTATTATACGAATAACACGATAGAAATTATATATGATTTTTATAGAATAGATATAGAAACCTTTGGTTATTCATTCTAGGCTGAATATGGAAATTCAAAAGAAAAAGACGCTTAATTATTTTATATTCATAGTTGCTTTTTTGATGATTTGTATTTCTTTTGTCTTTAAGGAAATTAAGTATATTCGATATCTATCTGTTTTACCAATTTTATTAGTAGCTAATCTAAGAATAAGGAGCCAGTATCTTGCAAGGACATTTATTTTATTTTTGATATATGTGCTTTTAGGAGCATTATTAGCTATAGCATCTTCAAGGTTTTCGACCAGACTTATAGCTGAGATCATTTTAACAATGATCCCTATAGTTTTTGTTGTATTGTTTAATTCAGCGGAGAAAATAAATGCAGGTCATATAAAGTGTTTTTTCATAATAACAGTTTTTTTTATGATTATCGAAAATTTTTCTTCTTTTTTTATAATTTTCTATAACCCAACAATATTATTTAAGGCATTAATTACATCTAGAATAAATACAGAGTCACATTTTGGATTTGTGTTCGGGTTATTTTTTCTCTATTTTTTTTTCTCAAATTCTAAAAAACGTTATACGATATTAGCTTTTATTTTTTTATTGATAGCACTAAAAAGAATAGCAATTGTAGCCACTATAATTTCATTGATAGTGTTTTTTTTATACAAAAAAAAGAAATTTACTAAATCTAAAAAATACTTCTTTAACGCAGGTGCCTTTATTTCATTAGTTACTTTTGTATATGTAATTATTCACTTATCAGTTGGAACTTACAATGATATTATAAAAGAATATACAGGGCTTTCTGCTAATGCATTTACAAAAGGAAGGGCATATCTTTATGAAACAGTCTTAAACGAAATGCCAATAAAATTTTTAGGATATGGACTAGGTGTTGTGACAGACTATTTAATTGGACTAAACCTTAAAGTAGACAGATTACATTCTGATCTTTTGAGAAATATTATAGAATATGGGTGGGGGGCGTTTTCTATAGTAATACTAGTGTTTAATAGAATCAACATTTTTAGTATAAAATCGATGATAATCCTCATATTCTATTGGGTAATTATGGTTACTGATAATGCTTTTGTTTATTTTGATTTTTTAGTACTATTTTACATGATTCAATCAAACCTATATGATAATAAAAGAGGGGTTATATAAGAAAGGGCATATTTTTATATTATGTATAATTGCGACCTCATTAGTATTGCCCATGATTTTTAATAATCTGGCTATTGGATTGTTCCTTCTACTTTTTTTTAAAATTTCAAAAAGGTCTAATAAGACTAATAATATTCAATTATATATATTGCCTTTAATAATTATATTCTTAGATGTTGCCGCTATTTTTATTTCTAATGATATACAACAAGCACTTTATGTGATTGAAAAAAGGACTGGACTTATAATTTTTAGTTTTGGGTTTATGCTTATGCCTAAAATAAGCAATAAAAACCTGAGTACTATTTTTAAATTTTTTGTGTATAGCGTATCTGCTATTTGTGTAGTATCTTTATTTTTGGCTCTATTGGAAAACTTTGAGCAATATGGATATAAAATTAATTACCAAAGTATATGGATAATTGGCTATCATAACTTAAGCGGACAAGTTGGCTTCCATGCTACATACCTTTCAAACTATATTTTATTTTCTCTTGGGATTTTGCTCTTCCATAAGGGGGAAAATTTTAAATGGAATAATAAGATAAAATATATTTTAGTGGCATTTTTGATTACTTACTTTATGCTACTTGCCGTAAGGACAACATTTATTTCTCTTTTTTTATTGATATTATATTATGTGTATCAAATCTATAAAAATAATAAGATAAAGCTATTAATGGCCTTTAGTGCTGTTATATTAGGGCTTCTTTTTATATTTTTAAATAGCACTATGATGAAAGAGCGGTTTGAAGATATTTTTTCAATTGGCAAAAGTCAAAATATAAGTAGGTTTGGAGGGATCAAGATTAGAATGTATAACTGGAAAGCAGCATATAATGTATATAAAGAAAACCCCATTATAGGGGTAGGCAATGGTGATTTACAAGAACATTTGGATGAAAATTATAGGAAATTAAACCAAAATAAATTTGACCTTATTGGATATAATTCACACAACCAATATCTAAATGAGCTCGCTGCAAAAGGAGTATTAGGCCTTTTGTCTATTCTTCTATTTTTGTTATTACCACTTTACATTGGCATAAAAAATAAAAACAAAATGTTTATAGTTTTGATGAGCATACACATTATATCATTTTTAACGGAAAACCTACTAAACAGAAATAAAGGGATTATTTTTTTGATATTTTTTTATGGATTACTGTGTTCAAATTATGAATTCAATAAATCAATAACTAGCGAGAAACATGAAAGTTCTACAAATACATAATGAATATAATCATTTTGGAGGGGAAGATGTTATTGTGGCATTGGAAAACAAATTATTAAAAAAAAACAAAGATGTTGAAGTTTCACAACTAATTTTCAATAACAATAGGTTAGATATAAGGAACTTAATTTTTAATAAAACCTCCTACAAAAAGCTAAAAAATGAAATACTTAAACAAAAGCCGGATATAATTCATGTACACAATATTTTTTACAAAGCTACGCCAAGTGTTTTGAAATGTGCTAAAGATTTTGATTTACCTGTTGTAATGACACTCCATAATTTTAGACTTATTTGTCTTAACGGGCTATTGTTAAGAGATCAAAAACCATGTTTGAAATGTGTTAAAAAAACGTTTCAGTTAGATGCTGTTAAATATAATTGTTTTCAAGACTCTAAGGCTAAAACACTTGCTCTTTCAATCAATTTGGGATATCATAATAAAAAAAACACGTGGGATGGGTATGTGGACAAATTCATTGTTTTATCACAATTTGCAAAAAACATGTTTTTAAACTCCTCTTTAAAAATAAACTCCAATAAGATAATTATAAAACCGAATAGTGTTGATGATTTTAATTTTGAAACATCAAACAATGACAGAGAAGATTATGTTTTTATAGGGAGGCTTTCTAATGAGAAAGGGCCACAAATAGCAGTAGAAGCATTTAATAACCTTCCATTTAAGCTTCATGTTATAGGAACTGGACCATTAGAACAAGGACTTAAAATAAAAGCTAGTGGAAATATTATATTTCATGGTTTAAAAAGCAGGGAATTTATTGTAAATACATTAAAAAAAAGTAAAGCTTTGATTTTTCCTTCTATTTGTTTCGAAGGGTTGCCCAACACTATTTTAGAAGCATATTCAACAGCCACACCAATTATATCTTCAGACATCGACAATATTAAAGATATTGTTAAAAATAACATTACTGGATTACATTTTAAAACTAATAGTGCAATAGATCTTAGAAAAAAAATCAATCAATTTGATAAATTAGAAAACAACATGTTTAATATTAAATCTAGAGAAGAATACTTGGAAAAATATTCACACGAGAAAAACAACTTGTCCTTATTGAAAATCTATCAAGAAGCAATTATAAGTAATGAAAAAAATAAACATTCTTAACCTTAGTCTTAACATCGCAACAGAAGACCAAGCTTTAAAAAAAACGTTAGAATTAGCAAAAAATAGGACACCATCATACATATGTTTTACAAATGCCCATATGACTGTAGAGGCAAATAATGATGAGTATATGTTAAATGTAGTTAATTCAGCCACCTATGCTTTTTCAGATGGGTTCCCCGTAGCAAAGGCTTTTAAATTATTACATGGAATTGATCAAAAAAGAATTCCGGGAATGGAATTTTTCCCTTTGATGCTTGATATTTGTAACAAGCATAAGTTAAAGTTAACCTTATTGGGTTCAACAAATAAGGTATTGAACCTGATTGAGGGAAGAATAAATAAAGAATATCCTAATTTGACAATAACCAATAAGATTTCCCCCCCTTTTAAACAAAAGTGGGATAACGAAAAATACATAAAAGCCATTAATAATGCAAAAACCAACATTGTTTTTGTAGCCCTAGGGTGCCCTTTACAAGAAAAATGGATGTTTGAGAACTATAAAGAAATAAATGCTGTATTATTGGGAGTGGGGGGGGCATTTCCCGTGTATGCAGGAGAAATACCAAAATGTCCTAGCTGGATGGCAAGAAATGGACTAGAATGGCTTTACAGACTAATAAAAGAACCAAGGCGCATGTGGAAAAGATATTTTTATACAAACACGATATTCATTAAATTGCTTTTAAGGTACCTATTGTTTAAATGAGAAGAGAAAAAACTATAATAAACTTACATTTTATAGCAATATTAACTATATCCCTATTAATTTTTGGTGACTTAGCCAGAAAAATTGCAGTATATTTTGAATTTGAATTTACTAGGTATACTGCAGCCGTAAAATTGTTTTTGCTATTAGTTTATTTCATTTTTTTTTTAAGTAAGCTCAATGAGTTTTTTAGGAATAAAATCCAAAGACATATATTCTTTATTATTCTCGCATTGATTTTTCTTTTTTTTTTAAGTAATGCTTCTCCATTTAATAATAAGCCCTTTAATCCATATAATATAGAACACCTAACAAAATATTTATTTTTTCCTATAACCTTTTTTGTTTTTTATAAAGCTTTCCAGAGCAGGAAATTTGTTAAAAACATATTTATATATTATCAATATTTTTTCTTGGCAAACCTTATAGTAATTGCCCTTAGTTTTATTTTTGATATTCAAATATTTAGAAGTTACTATAATTTGGAAAGATTTGGCTATTCAGGATTAATAAATAGACCTAACCAAATAAGTTATATAACCATCTCTTTTATTTTAATCTATTATTATGAGACAATAGTCTTAAAAAGAAAAAAGCTATTTTATTTATTAGGCACTATTTTGGTTTCGTTACTATTTGGAACAAAAAGAATTTATTTTTTCTTGATAATAATGCTGACGTTTCACATAACAACTATTACTAGAGAGATGAAGGTTAAAAATTTAATAGCTTTATTTTTTGGCATTATTGGAGCTTTTTTATTTAGAGATATTTTTTATAACCTTTTTGAGAGTAAGTTCGGAATCTTTATTGACATATATCAGAAAAAAGGATTTTTGTCTAGTATAATGTCCTTTAGAAATGAAACATTAACAAAAACTATTAATGAACAGATAGTTCCTAATTGGGAGGTTTTTAACATCTTTATTGGAGGGGCCGATTTTACAAAAATAAGACCCGAAATGGATTTATTTGACCTGTTCTTTTTCTTTGGGTTAATAGGGATGGGTTTATATTTTCTTTTTTTGAAAAACTTTGTTAGCACATTAAACATAAAAAGTTGCTATCTAAAATATACCCTCTTGGTATGTTTTTTCATATCATTTATGTCAAGTGGGTTTTTAAACAGCGCGAATATTCCGTTTATATTTTTGATTAATATTTATTATTTAAACCAACTAACGTTAATAAAACAAGGGGAATGACCCTAAAATAATATTATAAACCCATAATATGAGGATATTCATCTTTTGTATATTTACCGATAAAGATCTTATAAAATCATCTCCTTTAGTCTTTTTTAAAGTAAGGAGAAACTACTATATGGTTTTCGGATTTTGATTAATCTAATGTGGAGAAGTCTTAGTCAAAATATTGAAAACAAAGACTTGTTTATTCTTAACCCACCATTTTGTAGATTTACCTTGTTAATCAAATAATATCCTCACCTAAAAAGGTTTCCGTGAACAATAATTTAGGCACAAGGGAAGGGCAAATGTTGCTAAAGGGAGAAGAGATAATATTTCATCATTCAAGAAAATGGCATGAAATATATAAGTTGGATTGACAGTACATAAAAAAGAATGACAAAAACATTGAGACATGAATCTATCAATATTATTAGAAAAAAACCCTAAACATAGTTGGAGCAAAAAAAATAAGTCATAATTTTGAACTGTCTTATTTCATTATTTTTTATAGAAATTCATATGCTCATTGTGAAAGTTTAATTAGAAGAAAAAGATGGAACCTAAAAAAGTAGCCGAATATGCAATAAAGTACCTTAACTTTCAAAAGGAAAACATTAAAAACCTTGAAAATTCAATAAGCATATCCTATGAAGATTTAACAGACAATACGGATGCAATATCTAATAGGATTATAAAATTTATGCCAGAACTTGTAGATATTAAATTTAAAAAGAAGTTTTCGGCACATAACTATTGGAATGAAAAAATGAAAATAACCAACCTTAACCATGAAAACATAAATAGATTATCCGAAGAGCAAATGAATGCTATTAATACTGTTTTTAAAAAAGATGAAAAAACACTAAGCTATTTTGGGTATAAACTTATTTTGTAAATATTAAAATCGAATGAAAATATCAGTTATAGGAACCGGTTATGTGGGTTTGGTTACAGGAACCTGCCTAGCCGAAACAGGGAATGAAGTGCTTTGTGTAGATATAGATGAGGCTAAAGTACAAAAAATGAAAAATGGAGAAGTCCCCATTTATGAACCTCATTTGGATGTTTTATTTGAACGGAATATCAAAGCGGGACGACTTAACTTCACAACATCATTAAAAGAAGGTCTAGATCATGGAGAAATTATTTTTCTAGCACTACCCACACCCGAAGATGAAGACGGTTCCGCTGATTTAAAATATGTTTTAGGGGTAGCTGATGAAATAGGAAAATTAATTACAGAATACAAAGTTATTGTTGATAAGAGTACTGTCCCTGTAGGCACTTCAGACAAGGTAAAAGAAGTAATAGCTAAGCATGCAAAGATAGACTTTGATGTGGTGTCCAATCCTGAATTTTTACGGGAAGGCTTTGCAGTAGATGATTTTTTAAAGCCAGAACGTATTGTTATAGGTTCAGGTTCATCAAGGGCGACAGCACTTATGGAGAAGTTATACAAACCCTATGTTCGCTCAGGAAACCCTATTATTATTATGGATGAGCGCTCTGCAGAACTCACCAAATATGCAGCTAATGCATTTTTGGCCACTAAGATCACTTTCATGAATGAAATTGCAAATTTCTGTGAAAAAGTTGGGGCAGATGTAGATAAAGTACGCATAGGTGTTGGCACAGACTCAAGAATAGGTAAACGATTCCTTTTTCCGGGGATTGGATATGGTGGTTCTTGTTTTCCAAAAGATGTAAAAGCATTGCACAAATCAGGAAAAGACAATGCTTATGATTTTCAAATATTAGGTTCGGTTTTAAAGGTAAACACCAAACAGAAGTTAGCCCTTATTCCCAAGATAAAAGGGTACTTTAACAACAATCTTTCGGGCAAAAAAATAGCTATTTGGGGCCTGGCTTTTAAACCGGAAACAGATGATATTAGAGAAGCTCCAGCATTAGACATTATAAATGCATTACTGGAATTAGGTGCTAAAATTACTGCTTTTGATCCTGAGGCAATGAATAATGTAAAAAGAAAGATGGGAGATAAAATACAGTTTGCAGCCAATATGTATGAGACACTTGATGGAGCAGAGGCATTAGTCATTTGTACAGAATGGAGTATATTTAGAACTCCAAATTTGCAAAAATTAAAAGACAATTTAATTAACCCAGTTATATTTGATGGGAGAAATCTATATGATAAAGAAGAAATAAGAGATGCGGGGTTTAATTATATATCAATTGGGAGGTAATAAGCTAAAATAATATGAAACGAGTTTTAATAACAGGTGCTGCGGGGTTTTTAGGGTCACATTTATGTGATCGGTTTATTAAAGAAGGCTTTTATGTGATTGGAATGGACAACCTCATTACAGGAGACTTAAAAAACATAGAACATTTATTTAAGCTTGAAAATTTTGAATTCTATCATCACGATGTTACAAAATTTGTACATGTTCCTGGAGAGATAGACTATATATTGCATTTTGCTTCTCCTGCCAGTCCTATAGATTATCTTAAAATTCCTATTCAGACTCTTAAAGTTGGGGCATTAGGGACTCATAATTTATTGGGATTAGCAAGAGAAAAAAAGTCACGTATTTTAATAGCATCTACTTCTGAAATTTATGGGGATCCTTTGGTTCACCCACAAACAGAAGAGTATTATGGAAATGTAAACACTATTGGCCCAAGGGGGGTATATGATGAAGCTAAACGATTTATGGAGTCAATAACAATGGCATATCATCGTTTCCATAATGTAGATACTAGGATTTTACGGATATTTAACACCTATGGCCCTAGAATGCGATTAAACGATGGAAGAGTTATTCCTGCTTTTATTGGACAAGCTCTTAGAGGTGAAGACCTTACGGTGTTTGGAGATGGGATGCAAACACGTTCCTTTTGTTATGTAGACGATCAGATAGAAGGAATTTATAGGCTTTTAATGAGTGATTACATATATCCGGTAAATATTGGTAATCCAGATGAGGTCACCATTAAAGAGTTTGCTGAAGAAATAATAAAATTGACAGGAACAAATCAAAAAATTATTTATAAGCCTTTACCTCAAGACGATCCTCTTCAAAGACAACCAGATATAACGAAAGCAAAACAGGTTCTAGATTGGGAACCTAAATACAGCAGAAAAGAAGGAATGAAAAAAACATATGAATATTTTAAATCCTTGAATAAGGAAGACTTACAAAGAACTGCTCATAGGGATTTCTCATCGCACATTAAATAATAAAATGGGGTATAAAAGAGGAAGATATTCAAAATTCTTATTACCATTTATATGCATAATAGACCTTACAGTTGTAAATCTTACTGCATATATTCTGCCAATTCTTTTTAAGACCCCAGTACTATTTTCAACCTATATCTCCATTACATGGGTAGTAATTGCATTAAGAAATAATTTTTATGAAGTTCATCGCTATTCTAAAGTAACCCTTATTCTCTCTTTGCTTTCTAAACAATTTGTTTATTATTTTTTGGCACTATATGCATTTATTGGATTCTTTAAAGAAGTAAATATTAGTAGACTATTATTAGCAACATATTGTTTGATAGTACTAATAATAGTGGCAATTATAAAGTTTACATTTCATTATCTCTTGATGAAATATAGAGAAAAATATGGAGGAAATCAAAGAAAGGTTATAGTAATAGGGAAAAATAAGAAGACAGATCAATTAGTTCAAATATTTCAAAAAAGATTAGAATATGGGTATGAGTTTAAAAAACAGTTTTCATTAACAGAGGGGAAAAATACTCTAAAAGATTGCTTTGAATATGTTTTAAAAGAAAATATAGATGAAATATATTGTTCGGTTTCAGAACTTTCAAATAAAGAAATAGAAAAGATTGTTGATTTTACAGACTTAAATCTTAGAGTTATTAAATTTTTACCAGACAATAAAAATATATACACTAAAAAATTAAAATATGAGTATTATGACTATCTACCTATACTTTCATTAAGAGATGTCCCTTTAGATAACCCTATAAATTTTTTCACTAAAAGAACATTTGACATCATTTTTTCTTTTCTTATCTTCTTCTTCATTTTATTATGGTTAATTCCTATTCTTGGGATATTAATAAAAATAGATTCAAAAGGGCCTATCTTTTTTAGGCAAAATAGACCAGGACTTAATGAAAAAGGGTTTTATTGTTATAAGTTTAGGTCTATGAAACTTAATGATGTTACTGAAAAATCAGCAACTAGAAATGATCCAAGAGTAACTAAATTAGGGGCTTTTTTGAGGAAAACAAGTATTGATGAACTTCCTCAATTTATTAATGTATTATTAGGAGATATGTCTGTGGTAGGGCCTAGACCACATTTATGGAAACAAAATGCAGAATATGGTAAAAACGTTAATAAATATATGATCCGTCATTTAGTCAAACCAGGCATAACAGGTCTTGCTCAAACAAGAGGGTATAGAGGAGAAATAGAAACGGATGGAGATATGATAAATAGAATTAAGCTGGACATTTTTTATATTGAAAACTGGTCTTTAGTCTTAGACATTAAGATAATTATACAAACCGCTTTAAATATGATAAAAGGTGAAGAGAAAGCCTATTAACTTTTTGATATAAATTTTTATATACAATACAAATTAATGAACATTCTTATTTTAGGTTCCGGAGGGAGAGAGCATACCTTTGCTTGGAAAATTTTACAAAGCCCCAAAGTAAAAAACCTTTTTGTAGCCCCGGGAAATGCAGGGACAGCAACAATTGCTAAAAATATACCCATCAATGTAGCAGATTTTCAAGCAATTAAAAACTTTGTGATTAATGAAAACATCGACATGGTTGTAGTAGGCCCTGAAGATCCTTTAGTAAAAGGGATTCATGATTTTTTTCTCTCAGAAAAAGAATTAAACAAGGTAAATGTTATAGGCCCTGGAAAAATAGCAGCTCAACTTGAAGGGAGCAAAGAATTTGCAAAGCAGTTCATGATGCGGCACGGAATTCCAACAGCACAATATCAAAGTTTTACTAAGGAGGCCATAAATTCAGCCTTTAAATTTTTGGAAACATTACAGCCACCATATGTCTTAAAAGCTGATGGGCTTGCAGCGGGTAAGGGCGTATTAATTTTAAATGACCTGCAAGAAGCTATAAATGAACTTCAAAACATGTTAGTCGCCGAGAAATTTGGAGAAGCAAGCACTAAAGTGGTTATAGAAGAATTTTTAGACGGCATAGAACTAAGTTGTTTTGTGTTAACAGATGGAAAGAATTATAAAATACTTCCTACGGCCAAAGATTATAAGCGGATAGGTGAAAGAGACACCGGATTGAATACCGGAGGCATGGGCGCTGTCTCTCCTGCTCCTTTTGCCGATGAAACACTATTACAAAAGATAGAAGAAAACATTGTTAAACCAACAATAGAAGGGCTTCAAAAAGATAAAACTCCATACAAAGGGTTTATTTTCATAGGCCTTATAAAAGTAAATGGAGACCCCTATGTGATCGAGTATAATGTTCGGATGGGTGATCCTGAGACAGAAGTAGTTCTTCCTAGGATCAAGAATGATTTGGTAGAACTATTTGAAGCAGTAGCGAATCAAACCTTGGACAAAATTGATATAGAAATTGACGAACGTGCTGCCGCAACCGTTATGTTAGTTTCCGGAGGTTATCCGGAAACCTATGAGAAAGGAAAAGAAATTAAAGGGATTGAAAAAGTAGAAAATGCCTTAATTTTTCATGCAGGAACGAAGCTGGAAGCGAATAAGGTTGTAACAAATGGTGGAAGGGTTATTGCCATTACGTCTTTAGATAAATCGTATAAAGAGGCTATAAAAAAATCGTACCAAGAGATAGAAAAACTACACTTTGATAAGATATATTATCGGAAAGATATTGGTTTTGATTTATAGATAGGAGTGTGCTGTAATGCTCTTATCCTCTTCATTATTATCATTGAATTTTTTCAATTGCATTATCCAGTAAACCATGGCAACAAAACCAATAATAGCTAAAAGCCAATTTACGATATTAGCGACCCACCAGTTTTCCGTAAAACGTAAAGCATCATAAGGAACAAAAAGTACATTCACAAACAAACTTTCAATACCTTCAAAAAAACTCTTCATAGATTAAGAAATATTATATTTACTGTACAAAAATATAAAAACAAAACATGATATCAAGCATATTTGGAAAGACAAAGCCCATTAATTTTGTTTTTATTGTAGGATACCTTTTTGTATTTTTTATACTATCCGTTTTTAACACCTTAGATACACCAATAACTTTTTCGATAATGACATACCATGGCATTTCATGGGTGATCCTTATAGTGTCCATTTTCATTATTGATTTTATTGTGAAAAAAAATCACCTGTCAAAAAACAATTCATACATTATTTTAGTATTTGCGCTTTTGCTAACATTATCTCCGGAATCATTTTTTGACAGACAAATTATTCTATCCAACGGCTTCCTGCTCTTAGCTATCCGTAGAATTATTAGCTTACGGTCTTACGTGGCAACAAAAAGAAAGATATTTGATGCAACGCTGTGGGTAATAATTGCTTCATTGTTTTATGAACCAGCTATTTTAGGACTTTTATGGGTTTTTGTGGGACTTATTGTATATGTAGGGAAGGATGTTAAAAATTGGTTTATCCCGCTTTTAGTAGTAGGGATGGTACTTATATTTGGATACACGTATGCCATTTTAAAAAGTGATATAACCATCTTTAAAGAAATCATAAGCATTGATCTAAGCTATATCCCTAAAGAGTTTTATCAATCAATCAATACTTTTTCTTTTTGGATTGTAGGTGGAATAGGAATAATATCATTATTGTCTTTTTTTATTCAGATAAAGGCAAAAACATCAGAGGCCAGAACAGCAATAGCATTAATAATAGGATTACTGTTTACAACTTTAGCGATGAATGTTGCATTACCGGAATACAATAAAGCAGCATGGTTATTTGTAGCATTTCCTTTAGCACTCCTTATTGCAAACTATATAGAAACAAGATCGAAAAAATGGGTTGAGGAAATTACCTTATGGTTGTTCCTAGTGGCACCATTTGTAGAATTAATGCTGTAATTTAGTACCAAAAGACAAATCGCCTGCATCTCCCAAACCGGGAATAATATATCCTTTATCATTCAACCCATCGTCAATAGCAGCAATCCATAAATGTGTTTCCGGAGGGAAATGTGATTCTAAATATGCAATCCCTTCAGGAGAACCAATAGCAGAAATCAAATGGACCTCTTTAGGAGTACCCAAGGGTTTCATCACCTCAAATACAGAAGTAAATGAATGGCCGGATGCCAACATAGGATCTGCCAATAACAACGTTTTCTCTTCCAGAGATGGAGCAGCCATATATTCTACTATTATTTCAAAATCAGTTTCATTCAAATGATGCCGATAAGCAGAAATAAAAGCACTGTCCACACCATCAAAATAATTTAGTAACCCTTGGTGCATGGTCAAACCTGCTCTTAGTATGGAACAAATAACAAGATCATTTTTTATTAAAGGTGTTTTTTTAGTGCCTAAGGGAGTACTAATATTTTTAGAATGGTAAGAAAGCGATTTACTTAGCTCATATCCCAATACTTCACCAATGCGCTCTATGTTTCTTCGAAAACGCATACGGTCTTTTTGAATAGAAATAGCTCTAATTTCACTAATAAATTGGTTAAGTATGGAATTTTGCTCCCCGATATGATGAATGTACATAATGTCTTTTTAGGCAGAAGTATCAATAATCCAAAAGTAACCAATTATAGATTATATTTGCAACTCAAAGCAAGAACAATGAAATTCAGCAAATTTGCCTACCAAATATTTGAAGAAAGCATAGAAAAATACCATGTATTAGACAGTGTAAACCAATCTTTTGAAAATCCATACCCAAAAAACAAAATAGAGCATCTTCTATACCGAAAAAACTGGATAGATACGGTACAATGGCATTATGAAGATATTATTCGTGCCCCTAAAATTGATCCGGTGGAGGCACTTGGATTAAAGCGAAAAATTGATGCTTCAAATCAAGATCGGACTGATATGGTAGAATATATTGACAGCTATTTTTTAGATAAATATAAGGAGGTAAACCTGAACCCTGATGCCACCATAAACTCTGAAAGTCCGGCATGGGCTATAGACCGCCTATCCATTTTAGCATTGAAAATATACCATATGCAAGAGGAAGTATTAAGAGAAGATGCATCCCCTGAGCATAAAGCTGCTTGCCAAACAAAACTAAATGTATTGCTGGAACAGCGCAAAGACTTGTCTTCAGCAATCGACCAGCTTTTGGAAGACATTCAAAATGGCAAAAAATACATGAAAGTGTACAAGCAGATGAAAATGTACAATGACGAGGAGTTAAACCCCGTACTGCGTGAAAAAAAATAGTCCACAAGAACACCTTTTGATTATCCGCCTTTCTGCTATGGGCGATGTAGCAATGGTAGTACCAGTGCTGATGCTTTTAAGACAAAAATACCCGAAACTAAAAATAACAGTTCTCTCAAAAGCATTTTTCAAGCCTATTTTCAATGACATCCCAGATATTCATTTTCATTTTGCTGATGTAAAAGGGAAACACAAAGGCATTTTGGGATTGTACAAATTATCAAAAGAGCTTAACCAATTAGGAGTAACAAAAATAGCAGACCTGCATAGCGTGTTAAGAAGCAATGTTCTATGTTGGTTTTTGAACTGGAAAAGGATTAATATTAAAAAGGTTGACAAAGGAAGAAAAGAAAAAAAAGCACTTACGCGGCCTCAAAACAAAATATTTAAACAACTAAAAACAACCCACCAACGATATGCAGATGTTTTTTCTCAACTAAACTTTCCAATTGATGTAAGCAACTCCGTTTTTCTACCCAAAAAAGAAATAAACCCAAAAATCCATAATCTGATAGGAGCAGACACTAAAAAATGGATAGGAATTGCACCTTTTGCGGCACATAAAGGCAAAATGTACCCATTAGATTTGATGGAAGAAGTTATTCAAAAACTTGACAAAACCAATCAATTTAAAATCATCATTTTTGGAGGTGGAAATAAAGAAAAACAGCAAGTAAACGCAGTTTTAAAAAATCACAAAAACACGGTCAATACTATTGAAAAACTCACTTTTGAAGAAGAATTAGCATTAATATCCAACCTTGACATAATGGTTTCTATGGATAGTGGAAATGCTCACTTAGCAGCTATGTATGGTATTAAAGCAATAACGCTCTGGGGAGTTACCCATCCCTATGCCGGGTTTTGTCCCATTGGTCAACCCAAAGAATATGCATTGCTTTCAGACCGTGAAAAATATCCATTAATTCCGACCTCTGTGTATGGAAATAAGTTACCGGACGACTATAAAGAAATTATGCGGACAATTACTCCTGAGCAAGTGATAGAAAAAATATTGGAAGGTATAGAACAGCATTACACATCATCATAGTCAATAACCAAGGTTTCTGAATCAGGATTTGCTTGACATGTAAGAATCAATCCTTCAGCTACCTCGGAATCTGTTAAAATCTGATTTTTTACCATAGTGGCGCTCCCTTCTTTAATACGGGCAATGCAACTGCTACAAATACCTCCTTGACAGGAATAAGGAGCATCTATTTTTTGTGCTAATGCAGCATCAAGGATACGTTGCGATTTGTCCATCACAAAAGAAGTTTCCTCGTCATCTACCCATATTGTTATTTTTGTTTTGCCTTCCGGGACATCTTTAGAAGGTTCTTCTTCATTAGAAGTTGTAAAGAGCTCAAATTTTATCTGTTTGTCAGAAACCGTATTCTCTTTAAGTATTTCAGAAACCGTTTCAATCATTTCTTCAGGCCCGCACAGGTAAAAAGTATCAAAAGCCACTTCTTTATACTTATTCTTCAGGATAAAATTAACCATAGACCGATCTATTCGACCAAACAATGCACCGTCTTCAGTATTTCGGCTATAAATAAAGTAAACAGATAATCGTATTGTAAATTTTTCAATAAGGGCCAACAGTTCTTCATGAAACATGGTTTCTGCAACAGATTTATTTCCATACACAAGAACAAAGGAGCTATTGGGTTCTTCCTCTAAAACCGTTTTTATAATGCTCATAATAGGTGTAATACCACTTCCGGCAGCAAAAGCGATAAGATTTCTTTTTTTAGAAGGATCAGGCATAAAAATAAATTTCCCCTCAGGAGGGTGTACCTCCAAAACATCTCCTATCTGAAGCTCGTCATTTGCATATGCTGAGAAAGTGCCTTTAGGCACTTTTTTTATCCCTACACGAAGCAAATCATCCATATGCGAACTACAAATAGAATAGGACCTGCGAATTTCTTTGCCATTCACTATTTTTTTAATAGTGATATATTGTCCTGCTGTGAATGAAAAAACATGTTTCAAATTTTCCGGGATTTCAAAAGAAATCATAACAGCTGATGGTGTGATACGCTGAATTTCTTTTACTTTTAAGGGATAAAAAGAAGCCATACATAAAATTTTGTCCAAAAATAAGAAAGACCAAAAGGTTATTGTAACAAAAGGTTAATATTTATACTAATATTTAAGAGTAAAATTAGCAATAGTATGTTTAAGCACTTCTTTATTCTCCAGTGGAAATCATTTTTCAGGGCATCTAGTGTTGGAAAAAGCATTGGGTTAAAAATTCTTATGGGGTTTTTGGCACTCTATTTCTCAGCCGTATTTTTAGGTTTGGGAATAGGGTTATATCCACTACTAAAAAAAATATCTCCGGAAGCAGACCCTTTAACTGTTGTGAACCAATATGTGGTATTATGGTTGGCAGCCGACCTTATATTTCGTTTTTTTATGCAAACCTTACCAGTGATAGACATAAAACCACTAATGTACTTACCGATAAAGAAAGGGAAAATAGTACACTATATATTATTAAGGGCACTTACCTCTTTTTTCAATATCCTTCCTTTATTTGCAATAATTCCTTTCGGGATTATCTGTATTGCCAAAGGAGATTATTCTCCATTGAGTGGCACTGTTTGGATACTGAACATGTTTCTTTTGATTTTAATGGTAAACTATACCAACTTTCTGATTAAAAAAAAGTTTGCTGAAAACCTAAAAAAGTTTTTGCCATTTATAATGTTGGGAGGATTGTTTGCAGCATTGGAATATTTTAATGTTTTTAAAATAAGCGAATTTATTGGAAATATTTTAAACTCTTTAACAACAAACCCTATTTATATAAGCATTCCTTTTTTAGTGTTAATGGGCTTGTACAAATGGAACTATAATTTTTTAAAAAGCCATTTTTATTTAGACACATCATTTAGACCAAAAACGAAAGAAGCGAATACAAATGATATGGGATGGATCCGCCGTTTTGGGGATATTGCTCCTTTTTTACAACAGGATTTAAAACTCATTTGGCGTAATAAACGCCCCAAAACTACAATTTGGATATCACTATTAATAGTAGGCTATGGATTGATTTTTTATCCACAAGAAACCTATCAAGATATGCCGGCCATTTTTGTGTTTGTGGGGATATTCATAACGGGAATTTTTATGATCAACTTTGGACAGTTTATACCTGCTTGGGATAGTGGTTATTATAGCATGATGATGGCACAAAACATTCCAATGAAAAAATACTTGGCATCCAAAATGGGGTTAATGAATTTTAGTGTTATTGTACTGTTTCTGTTGAGCACCCCTTATGTGTATTTCGGATGGAATATTTTGGTACTAAACGTAGCCTGTGCTATTTATAACATGGGAGTGAATGTTCCAATATTGCTCTACGCAGGGTCTTTCAACAGAAAACGAATTGATTTAGACAAAAGCCCTTTTATGAACTATCAGGGAACAGGGGCAACACAGTGGCTGGTCGGGCTTCCATTAATGCTTTTCCCATTAGCAGTATGGTTTTTGTTTTACAAATTGACCAGCTATCAGATAGCTACATTTGTTATAGGAATAGCTGGTATAACAGGACTCTTATTAAGAAATTATTTAATGGAAATTATTGTACGGGCATACCGGAAAAATAAATATGCAATGATCAACGGGTTTAAAAAACAAGGAGAATAAAAAAACATAAAATGATATTAGTAACAGACCTCTCAAAAAAATACGGAAACATGACCGTACTTAATATAGAAACCTTAGAAATACCAAAAGGACAAAGCTTTGGCTTAGTGGGGAATAATGGCGCAGGAAAAACAACATTTTTCAATTTATTGTTAGACCTTGTTCAGCCAACTACCGGACAGATCATCAATAATGAGGTTCAAGTAAACCAAAGTGAAGCATGGAAACCTGAAACAGCTGCTTTTATTGATGAAAGTTTTTTAATAGGGTACTTAACCCCGGAAGAATACTTCTATTTCATAGGAGAACTGAGAGGCTGGAATAAAGCAGATATCGATGCTTTTTTGGAGCAGTTCACGGAATTTTTTAATGATGAAATTTTAGGAAAGAAAAAATATTTAAGAAACCTTTCAAAAGGAAACCAAAAGAAAGTAGGCATCGTAGCTGCTTTGATTGGAAATCCAAAAGTGATTATTCTTGATGAACCATTTGCTAACCTTGACCCTACAACACAAATCCGCTTAAAAAAAATCATCAAAAAACTAGCTGAGGACATTGAAATTACCATACTTATTTCCAGCCATGATTTAATACATGTTACAGAAGTATGCGAACGGATTGTTGTACTACACAAAGGAGATGTTGTAAAAGACATAAAAACCTCCTCTGAGACCCTAAAAGAGCTGGAACATTTTTTTGAGGAATGATAATTTTATTCTCAAAATCAATTTTTTATAACTAAAAAGAATTTTTTATTACAAAAACAACTAGTTTTTTTATGGTAGTTGCCCCTTTCTTTGCCAAAAGCTAATTAAAAACTACTGTTTTATGTTACAACAATTACGTATAAATCTTAAAAGAAGAACTGTTCAAACATTAAATAATCGTGAGATGTATGAAATCTCTGGAGGAGATGATTCATCATCAACAACCCCTCCCGATAATGGAGACAGCAACCCATGGCTAGATGGAACAGATAGCAATCCATGGTTGGATGGAAGTGGAGAATAACATATAGTTAAGCTTAAATTGATTAAATCAAAATGTCATGAATAAATTAGAATTTCAAATAGTAAAACCTCTGGAAATGGTTACAATTAAAGGAGGTCATGGCCCTGAAATAGTGCCTGTTGGGATGGAAACTGAATTTTTTGAGGAAGAAGATTTTAATGATGAATTATTATTTAAAAGGCGACCGATTAAGAAAAGAAGAGTGGGATAGTAGAATTATACCTCTATTAGGGGGATTTTTATTATGAAAATCGTTGATGCAATAATGCCTCTAATTTTTCAATCATTTTATCTTTATCTTTTAGACGCGCTTCGTATAAATGCAACATCTTAGGGCTCATTTTTGTGCTTTCCTTTTTATCATGACTCTTGTTAGAGGCAATCTCTAAAAGTTGCTCCAGAGGAGTTTCTAGTACCTCAGCTATTTTTAGGAGGCGCTCTACACTTAGCTTGGTTTCATTACGCTCTAATTTAGTATATGCCGCTTGGCTTATATTTAGCCTGAACGCCAGGTATTCTTGGGAATACCCTCTCACTTTTCGAACGTTCCGGATGTTTCGCAACACATAATCCATAACCTGAAGTTATAAAAACTATCATAAAAGTAATAAAAATCTTCAAATAATTATATTTTTTTTTTGTAATTAATAGATTACTTTGTTTACAACAAAATATTCCGGAAACTATTTTGTAATTAAAAAAATGTATAATTTTAAAAGCGTAAATTATGAGATTAGAAAATTTTAACGTACAAAAACTAGACACAGAAAATCTTAGGAGAGTTAATGGTGGAGATATCAGATTTCCTGGATGGTTAGGATGGTTAACCTTTGCGGTTTCTGTTATTGATGAATTTAACGAAGTATATTCTGAAGAGACATCGTCTTCTAGTAGACCATGGAATCAATGAATTAAAGTTTAATTAAAATTAAAATAATCATGAAAAATTTAGAAAAACTAAATGTGTATAAACTATCACAGAAAGAACTCAGAACAATTAATGGAGGAGGACTTGGCCGTTGGATAGCTAAAGGACTTATAGCAGTTGAGGATGCTGTTTATAATTTTTTTAATGGACATTATGAGCATTTTAGTAAAGATGATGGACCATATAATGTTGATGATGCATATTAGTATATTAACAAATGTACATACAGGATGAGGAGTAATTATTACTCCTCATCTAACATCCCTATAAGAAACTAGAATAATTTCAGAAACATAAGATGAAAAAATATTTGAAGGTAATATTAATTTATACCTTTATTGGGTTTCTTCCTGATATCTTAAATGGTATATCTGAGTTATTTTTTGAGACATCTATTTCTTTTGACAATGAAGAAGTTCAAGGAATGAGTTTGATAGAAATAGTTTTTTTAACTATTATAGTTGGGCCAGTAATAGAAACGTTAATATTTCAAGCGTTGTTAATATGGGGATTATTAAAAGTTAAATTTTTAAGAAATAATGAATGGATGTTAATATTAATTTGTGGATTAGTTTTTGGACTTTCTCACGGCTATTCAACACAACATATTGTGTTTGCTACATACGGAGGAGTTATATTAGCACATTTATACATAAAGATGTTTAATCTTTTAAATCATAAAAAAGCAATATTAATAACCACGATGGTTCATTTATTGAGGAATTTATTAATATTTATCATGGTTGATTTGTTAAAACTATTTTAATGAAAAAACAAAAGAACCTATTTTTGATAGGCTTTGGAATAATTGCAGTTTTAGATTTTATAGAACCTATTATTTATCCAAAAGAAGCCTATGTTATTTTTTCGTATACCGTTCCTAAATTATTATATATAACATATAAGTTTTTGATTGCTGTTATTTTATTATGGGGAGGAATAAACTATAAAGGCAAAAATCAAACGTAATAATTATAAATCAGCGAAATACACATAAGTATATATATTCTTACCAACACCCACCCTCTCACTTTTCGAACGTTCCGGATGTTTCGCAACACATAATTCATAACCAATAGTTATAAAGATTGTCATAAAAGTAATAAAAATCTTTATTAAGATATAATTTTTAATTTTAACTTTTTGTAAGTTTATCAATAAAATTTTTAAAAACTTAAAAATATGAATTTCAATAAATTTCAAAATCAAGAATTAACTCATCAGGAATTGCATCAAATCACAGGAGGTTGGCAGCCTGAGATTGTTCCTGTAGGAGCAGAAGACAATTAATTATCAACCTTTTTTTGCAACCAAGAGACCGTCTAGTTTTTTAGACGGTTTTTTTTATTTCCTTTAAAAAAGAACAATTTTTATCACCTTACATACTAAATAGTTAGATTTGCAGTTAAACAAATCACAGTATTAGCCTTTTGAGAAAAATACAAAACATAACTTTTGGAGTATTATTTATAAGCGCTTTTATAGGCTGCTCTACCAAAAAAGATGCTTTTATAAACAGAAATTGGCATGCGCTCAATACCAAATACAATGTGCTCTATAATGGCCATGTGGCTTTTGAAAAAGGGAAAGAAACCATAGAAACTTCTTATACTGATAATTTTTGGGAAACCCTTCCCATAGAACAGATGGAGATAAAGGAGACCATTACCCTTTCTGACAGTCCTGAAAACCCCAATTTTGAAAGGGCAGAAGAAAAAGCGACCAAAGCCATTCAAAAACACGGAATGCACATCAGTAACAGGGAGCGGAACCCTCAGACAGATGAAGCCTATTTATTACTGGGAAAATCGCGTTATTATGACCAACGGTTTGTTCCGGCATTAGAAGCATTCAATTATGTACTCTATAAATATCCTGACAGTGATAAAATAGGAGAAGCCAGCGTGTGGAGAGAGAAAGTGAATATTCGGTTGGAAAACAATGAATTGGCGATAAAAAATTTAAAGCGCTTACTAAAACAAGAAAGATTGCAGGATCAAACCTATGCAGATGCTACAGCAGTAATGGCACAAGCTTATATCAATTTAAAATACTTGGACAGTGCAGCACAAGAACTTAAAATAGCGGCCGCATATACTCGAAAGAATAAAGAAAAAGGGAGGTATTATTACATTTTAGGGCAACTTTATAATGAATTAGGGCATAAAGACACTGCCAACATGGCTTTTGACAAGGTGATTAACTTGAACAGAAAAGCTCCCCGGGCTTATATGATTAATGCCTATATTGAAAAAATCAAAAATTTTGACTCGGAGACAGGCGATAAAGAATTGTTATATGAAACATTGACAGATTTAGAAAAAAACAGGGAAAACCGTCCTTTTTTAGATAAAATATACCGGCAGGTAGCCCTTTTTCATTTAGAGAATGATTCTATTGATTTGGCAAAAAACTATTTCAACAAATCCTTACAAGAAAGTACGCCTGACGAATTTCTTAAAGCATTGAATTATGAAGATTTAGCTACCATTTATTTCGATGTTGCCAGTTATAAAGAAGCCGGAGCTTATTACGATAGTACCCTTACCAACCTTAAAGAAAAAACTAAAAAACACCGAACAATATCCAGAAAAAGAAAAAACTTAGAAGATGTTATTAAATATGAAGCGATAGTACAAAAGAATGACAGCATTTTATACATTCTTTCACTTTCTGAAGAGGGACAGACAGCCTATTATGAAAAATATATTGCTGATATAAAAGCCAAAGAGATTGCTGAAGCCGAAAAACTAGCGACAGAAAAACAACAAACAGGGATAGCTAATACATTCAATAACAAAACAAGCAATAACACTACAAGGGAAAACTTCTACTTCTATAATACAATAGCAGTAGGGTATGGAAAAAATGAATTTAGAAAAACATGGGGTAACCGGAAATTAGAGGACAATTGGCGTTTATCCAACAGAACAACTACCACTAATATTGGGACTCCTCAAAACACAATAACAGCAAATACAGAAGTAGAAGACATATATGATGTAAACGCATATTTGGACAAACTGCCAAAAGCACAACAAGAAATAGACAGTATCAAAAAAGAAAGAGATTTTTCATATTATCAATTAGGCCTTATCTATAAAGAAAAATTCAAAGAATATGAACTGGCCTCAAAAAAGCTAGAAACATTATTGAAAAACCAACCCGAAGAAAAATTGATCTTACCTTCAAAGTACAATTTGTACAAAATATACGAAGTGACTGAAAACGAAACAAAAGCATTTGCAATAAAGCAAGATATTATAACCAACCACTCTGCTTCTCGGTATGCAGAAATATTACAGAACCCACAAGCAGTATTATCAACAGATGAGAACAGTCCCGATGCGCGTTATACAAACTTATATAAGCTATATGAAGCCCAGAAATATGAAGAGGTTATTTCTCTTGCCGAACAGTATATTAGGATATATACAGGAGATGCTGAGGCTTCTCGATTTGAATTATTAAAAGCGAATGCTGTAGGACGATTAGAGGGGTTGGAAGCCTATGATGAAGCATTAAACTATGTGGCCCTCAATTATCCGAATGATGAATTTGGAAAAGCAGCACAAAAAATAATAGATGAATCAATTACAAAATTGAAAAACAATCAATTTAATGATGCTGACCCACAAGAAAAATGGAAACTTATATTCCCTTTTAATAAACAAGATACCACAACCATATCAAAACTTCAAAAAACAATAGAAAAAGCACTTTCAGACCTTAAATATAATGAGTTGTTCATTTCTAAAGATGTATATGATAGAGCTGAAACATTTATAGTAGTACATGGTTTTAGAACAAAAGAAAGGGCATTAGGCTTTGCAGAACTCTTAAAAATAAACAAAGAATATAAAATTAATGAACAGAATTTTGTAATTTCGACATCCAACTATAAAACACTACAAATACATAAAAACAAAAAAGAATACTTAGAAACCAAATAATAAAAACCTAACTTTAAATTTAGCCCCCATGTTTTCAGAAAGTAAAAGTAAGCAAACAGTCTCAACTTCGGGACAACCTAATCGAATTGGACAAAAAACAAAAATCAAAGGAGAGATTCTTTCAGAAGGCGATTTCCGTATTGATGGTGAATTAAATGGAGATGTCAAAACTTCCGGAAAAGTTGTTATTGGAAAAGAAGGCTACATCAATGGAAAAGTAGAATGCGCCAATGCAGACATTGAAGGGAAATTTTCTGGAGAATTAACAGTTATCAATATCCTTTCATTAAAATCAGGATCCAGTGTGGAAGGCAATATTGTTATTGGCAAACTTGCAGTAGAGCCCGGAGCCTCTTTTAATGCTACATGCAGTATGAGGAACCCTTCAATTAAATCATTAAATAATGAGCGGCCAGAAACCGAAAAAGCCGTATAACAAATTCCTTATTTTAACTGGAGTAGCCCTCCAAATGGGGCTAACAATATATCTAATGGCTTATTTAGGTAAGTGGTTGGATGAGAATTATAATGCCGGAAATAAACGATATATAATTATTTTTACCTTACTGGGTGTTGGGATAGCACTATTTAATGTTGTGAGGCAAACCAATAAGTTGAATAAATAATTATGGCAAAAAGTTTTACAATACGGTTAATTATAATTCTTGTTTTAGTTTTTTTTATACACATTGGAGTTCTCTTTAAACTAGAAGCCCCTCCTTATGAAAATGCAATTATCTTATCCTACACAGTAAATTTTTTAGCTGCTTTTAGTATTTATAGCATCATTTATTTAGTGAGAGAAAAATATAAAAACCAGCTAGGCTTTATTTTCATAACAGGGAGTGGATTAAAATTCCTGCTTTTTTTCATCTTTTTTTACCCACTCTATAAGCAAGACGAGACTATTACCACACTAGAGTTTTCTGCATTTTTTGTTCCATATGCAACCTGCTTAATAGTTGAGGTTTTAGGAATTGCAAAATTGTTAAACAAACAATGAAAATTGTTTTTTGATTTTAATAGAAAAACGTACATTTGCACCGATTTTTAGGCCACCATTATAGTTAGCAGGATGCAAAAAAAAATAACGGTTAAGTTCATCACACTTTTAGCGGCTTTACTATCCTTAACCGCTTATAGTAAGGATAAACAAGAGAAGGGCGATATAAAGTCTGAAATTAAAGAATATATCAACCATCACTTACTGGATTCTCACGATTTTAGCTTAACGACATATACTAATACCGAAGACGAAACCATACACGTTGGATTTCCGCTTCCGGTAATCCTCTGGGACAATGGTTTAAAAGTCTTTTCTTCTGCTAAATTCCACCATGGAGAAAGTGTGGCACAAGTAGGGAGCAGCTATTATACACTATACCATAATAAAATATACAAAACGGATGCACAGGGAACTATTGAGTATGATGAAGAGCATCACCCAACCAATGCGAAACCGCTAGATTTTTCCATCACTAAAAATGTTGCAATGATCTTTTTAGTGGGTTTATTAATGCTTTTCTTATTTAAAGGACTGGCAAAATCTTATGCTAAGAACAATGGCATTGCCAAAGGAATTGGGCGTTTCTTTGAGCCTATTGTACTATATATTCGTGATGAGATAGCCGTTCCGAATATTGGTGAAAAGAAGTATAAAAAGTACATGCCCTACTTATTGACTGTGTTCTTTTTTGTTTGGTTTATCAATTTATTGGGCTTAACACCGTTGGGAGTGAATGTAACCAACAGTATTTCAGTAACCATAGCCCTGGCATTAATGACATTTTTATTAACCAATTTAACAGGGACAAAAGACTATTGGAAACACATTTTTGACCCATTAGGGCATTCCATGCCATGGTATGGAAAATTACCTATTTATATCATATTGGTCCCTATTGAAATATTAGGGCTTTTCATTAAGCCATTTGCATTATTGATACGTTTGTATGCAAATATTAAGGCAGGACATATTGTATTGATGAGCTTGATAGGCTTGATGTTTATTTTTAAGAGCTGGATAGGTAGCCCGTTATCATTTGGATTGGCTTTTGCCATTTCGTTGATTGAGTTATTAGTTGCACTATTACAAGCATATATTTTTACTATGTTGTCAGCATTGTACTTTGGTTTTGCTAGCGAAACCCATGAACATGCTGAAGAACATGACGGGGAAGTACAACATTTGTAATATGAAATTTGAACGTTTAATTTTTTAAATATATATCTATGGAAATTCCAGTAATGGTAGGTGCAGGTTTAGTAGTAATTGGAGTAGGTATCGGGATTGGTAAAATTGGAGGTAGCGCAATGGAAGCTATCGCTCGCCAGCCGGAAGCTACAGGGAAAATTCAAACTGCGATGCTTATTGCAGCTGCTTTAATTGAAGGTATTGGGTTTGCTGCATTGTTTGCAGTATAACCAAAACCATTAAAACAAAGTTGTAACGGTTGGTTACAACTTTGTTTTCACTATTAAAATTAAAAAGACTCGACAGTATAAATAGATTATGGAAAAGTTAATAGAAGAATTTTCAATAGGCTTGTTTTTCTGGCAAAGTATCTTGTTTTTGGCATTAGTTTTCTTGCTAAGAAAATTTGCTTGGAAACCCATTCTTAATGCAGTTAATGAAAGAGAAGAAGGCATCAAAAATGCATTGGCAGAAGCAGAAAATGCCCGTAAAGAAATGCAAAACATATCTGCAGATAATGAACGCATTCTTAAAGAAGCTCGTGGTGAACGAGAAACATTGCTTAAAGAAGCCCGTGAATTAAAAGATAAAATTATCTCAGATGCTAAAAATCAAGCACAAGGAGAAGCAGATAAAATTATCAAGCAGGCACAAGCAACTATTGAAAGCGAAAAACAAGCAGCCATAGCAGACCTTAAAAATCAAGTAGCTAACTTGTCTATTGACATTGCAGAAAAGGTAATCCGAGAAGAGTTGTCAGACAAGAAAAAACAGCTACAATTTGTAGAAGGGATGTTAGAAGACGTTAAGCTAAACTAAAAAAATGGCCGGATCTAGAGCAGCAATACGATATGCGAAAGCAGTGCTGAGTTTAGCACGAGATAAAGCAGTAGCAGAGGTAATCCATAAAGATATGGAACTGATAAGTAAAACAGTTGCCAACAGTGATGATTTACAGATGTTGTTGCAAAATCCTGTTATAAATCCCGAAGAAAAAAAGGAAGCCTTAAAAAGAGTATTTTCTCAAATACACGAAATATCTACAGGACTTATTGATTTATTAGCAGCCAACAAAAGAATTGAGCTTTTAGCAGAAGTGGCTAAAAAATACAATTCCTTGTATGATGAATGGAAAGGCGAAGAATTGGCAGTTGTTACCACAGCAGTGCCCTTATCTGGAGACCTTGAAAAAAAGGTGCTTGAGAACATTAAAAAATTCACAAAAAACAAAGTCACTATTCAAAACGAAGTAGATGAAAGTATTATTGGGGGTTTTATACTTCGTTTGGGGGATTTACAATACAATGCAAGTGTCGCCGACAAATTAGATAATTTAAAAAGGACATTTAATAACAGTTCATATAGTTCATAATTATAAAGAAAGCCGTGTCAGCTATTTTTAGCTAATACCTGAAATCTAAATACAAAAGAAATGGCAGAAGTTAAAGCCGCTGAAGTATCAGCAATATTAAAAAAACAACTATCGGGATTTGAAGCCTCTGCTTCCTTAGACGAAGTAGGGACTGTACTGCAAGTAGGGGATGGAATCGCACGTGTGTTTGGACTTTCCAATGCACAATACGGAGAATTAGTAGAATTTGATTCTGGTTTAGAGGGGATTGTTCTTAACCTGGAAGAAGATAATGTAGGTATTGTATTGTTAGGGCCCTCCAAAGAAATTAAGGAAGGAGATACCGTAAAACGCACCCAACGTATTGCTTCCATCAAAGTAGGAGAAGAAATGGTAGGCCGGGTAGTAGATACTTTAGGAAACCCAATAGATGGTAAAGGGCCTATAAGTGGAGAACTGTATGAAATGCCATTAGAGCGCAAAGCGCCTGGTGTTATCTTTCGTCAACCCGTAAACGAACCTTTACAGACAGGTATAAAATCAGTAGATGCGATGATTCCTGTAGGGAGAGGCCAACGAGAATTAGTCATTGGTGACCGCCAGACAGGAAAAACAACTGTGTGTATTGATACCATTATCAACCAGAAAGAATTTTATGATGCGGGAGAGCCTGTATTCTGTATCTATGTAGCGATAGGGCAAAAAGCATCTACCGTTGCTGGGATTGCAAAAACATTGGAAGATAAAGGCGCAATGGCATACACAGTGATTGTTGCTGCAAATGCTTCAGACCCTGCGCCGATGCAAGTATATGCACCTTTCGCGGGAGCAGCTATCGGAGAGTATTTCCGTGATACCGGAAGGCCGGCATTAATTGTATATGACGACCTTTCTAAACAAGCTGTTGCTTACCGTGAAGTATCTTTATTATTACGTCGTCCACCAGGACGGGAGGCATATCCCGGAGACGTATTCTACCTTCATTCAAGATTACTAGAACGTGCTGCCAAGGTGATTGCAGATGATGCTATTGCAAAGAACATGAACGACCTTCCGGAAGCATTGAAATCTATTGTAAAAGGAGGCGGATCGTTAACTGCGTTGCCGATTATTGAAACACAAGCAGGAGATGTATCAGCATATATCCCAACCAATGTAATTTCGATTACTGATGGACAAATATTCTTAGAGTCTGACTTATTCAACTCGGGAGTACGTCCGGCGATCAATGTGGGAATCTCTGTATCCCGTGTAGGAGGATCGGCTCAGATCAAATCAATGAAGAAAGTAGCAGGAACCTTAAAATTGGATCAAGCACAATTCCGTGAATTGGAAGCATTTGCTAAGTTTGGTTCTGATCTTGATGCGGCAACTTTAAATGTTATTGAGAAAGGGAAAAGAAATGTAGAGATTTTAAAACAAGCTCAAAATGACCCTTTTACAGTAGAAGATCAAGTAGCAATCATTTATGCAGGTTCTAAAAATCTATTGAGAGATGTGCCAGTAGAAAAAGTAAAAGAATTTGAAAGGGACTATCTAGAAGTGTTAAATGCAAAATATAGAAATGTGTTAGATACACTAAAAGCAGGAAAATTAACAGATGAAGTTACCGATACATTAACAGCGGTAGCAAAAGATCTTTCAGCAAAGTATAAGGCATAAATAGATTTTAGTATTGATTAATGAGACTTTTTTATCCTCATTACTGAATACTCAATACTAAACATTTGAAAAAATGGCAAACTTAAAAGAAATACGGAATAGAATAACATCGGTAAAATCGACTATGCAGATTACCAGTGCCATGAAAATGGTTTCTGCAGCCAAGTTGAAAAAAGCCCAGGATGCCATTACAGCTATGCGGCCGTATGCCAATAAGTTAACAGAGCTGTTACAAAATTTAAGTGCATCGTTAGATGCCGATAATGGTAGTAAGTTTAGCACAGACCGAGACGTAAAGAATGTGCTTGTTGTTGCCATTACATCCAACAGGGGGTTATGTGGAGCCTTCAATTCCAACATTATAAAAGAAGCGCATAGACTTGCCAAAGAAGCGTATGCTGATAAGCAAGTTCATTTTATCACTATTGGAAAGAAAGGGAATGATATTCTCAAAAAATCATATACTGTTGTAGAAAATAATAATGAGGTATTTGATGATTTAACCTTTGAGAATGTGGCAACGATTGCAGAAAAATTGATGCAGTTGTTTGTTGAAGGAACCTATGATAAAATAGCCCTTGTTTATAATAAATTTAAAAATGCAGCAACACAAGTTGTTACAAAAGAACAATTTTTACCAATAGTTGCTTCAGAAGGAGAGGGAACAAGCGCTAATTCAGATTATGTTTTTGAACCTTCTGCAGCGGAAATTGTAGAAACATTAATTCCAAAATCATTAAAGACACAACTATATAAAGCAGTAAGAGATTCCTTTGCCTCAGAACATGGAGCACGGATGACAGCTATGCACAAAGCAACAGACAATGCAGGAGAGTTAAGAGATTCATTAACGCTTATATATAACAAAGCTCGACAGGCTGCTATCACAAATGAAATTCTTGAAATTGTAGGTGGGGCAGAAGCACTTAATAACTAATAACTAGTTAATTGATCTTCGTTTATTATTTACATTCTTATTTATAATATCATCTTGAATAAATAGACTAAAGTTATTTGTATTAATTCTAAATAGAGAATATATTTGCAACACTATTTAGATTTATTCTAATTAAAAATAACTTTAATATATTTATTAACATGAAACAAATAGCAGTATTTTTTACCGTTTTAATGCTAATCTCCTTAAACATAAATGCTCAAGTTAAAAAGAGAAAAGATCAAGAAGCCATTAAAAAAATGTGTGGATGTTATAAGGTTGGATTTAACTTTGCAGAAACTTTTAACTACGCAAAAGATTCAACCTATCAACCCTCTAAAGTAAAACATAGCAGAGGCTTAGAATGGGTTCAATTGGTAGAAGACAAAGAGAATAAAATTGTTATTCAACATTTATTGATCGTGGGAAATTCTGCGAAACCGTATATTGTTAAACATTGGAGGCAAGACTGGTTGTATGAAAACACAGATTTTTATATGTATGACTCAAATAATAAGTGGGATTATGTGAGTAAACCTAAAAATGAAATAGTAGGGCAATGGACACAAAAAGTGTATCAAGTAGACGATAGCCCACGTTATGAGGGTTCTGCCACTTGGGTACATGTTGACGGGAAAAGCTATTGGGAAAACACTACTGATGCACCCTTACCAAGACGGGAATTCACAAAGAGAAATGATTACAATGTTACCATTAGAAGGAACCGTCACGAAATTACTAATGAAGGCTGGGTACATAATCAGGATAATGATAAAGTAATTCGAAAGGCAGGAAAAGAAGATTTTGTTTTGGCACAGGAGAAAGGATATAATACCTATGTAAAGGTAGCTGATTCCAAGTGCCAGGCAGCCCAAGACTGGTGGGAAGAGCACAAGCTATTTTGGAGATCAGTTCGAAATAATTGGGAGCAAATATTTTCTCGAAAAAAAGAATTAGAATTAAAAATGAAAGTTGAAGGCAAAAGGTTATATGAATATTTATTTGATTTAGAGCTAACCTCAAAAAGTGAAAAAATAGAAAAAGTTGTCAATAAATTTGTTAAATAGCTATAACAATTCTATATAAATAAAATATCATTGCCTGATAAGATTCTTATCGGGCTTTTTTATTTTCTGGCATCAAAATTGGTTTGTATCTTTAAAAAACTAAAAATTAAGAGGATGAAAGCGTTTTGGTTGTACAGAAATTTCTTTTTTCTATCAGGAATCATGCTTGTGTTTTTAAATTGTTCAAGTTCACAAGTATTTCAAAAGAACCCTCCTTTTAAAATTAATGAAGTATATTCAGAAGAATGGGTGAATGGGACACAAGGTGGAGGCTATGGGGTAAACATACACGCATATCTTTTTGAAATAGCAGAAAATGTGGTAATAGATAGTTTGTTTTATGATGGAATGGGGACAAAATTAGAAGAACAAAAAGTAGATAAAGGGCTTTATTTTTTGGCATGGTACCTAAAAGAAAACTATAAAAAACCGGATCTTATAATGCATGAAGACCCTAAGAAGGAAGTCGGTAACACTGTCCCTGTAACACATAAAAAAATTCCTTTTGAACTAGAGAAGGACGAAGCCGTAATAAGCTATATAGAAAACGGAAATAAGAACTATTATAAAATAAAAGGGATAAAAAAGAAACCGGCTGTTCATTATCCGTAAGGGACAGTAAATATAAACTTTAATTTTTCATAACAAACTTATTCATAATAAACTAGAAAAACTTAATTGACCTTTTAATTGAATTCTATCCGGAAACTTTTTAAGCAAACTTTTATCTATGGCCTAGCCACAGTATTACCTAGGGTTTTAGCTTTAATTCTTACACCATTATACATTTCCGAACTCCCCAGAAGTGACTACGGAATTTACCAAAGCTTAATAGTATACTTAATCTTGGGGAATGTCGTTTTGTCGTATGGTATGGAAACCGCTTTTTTTCGGTTTATCAATAAAAGTGAACGAAAAGCCGAAGTACAAGCCACAGCATTAACCTCTATTTTAATCTCCTCCATTGTATTTATCTGTGCAGGGCTACTTTTTAGAGAAGCCATTGCAAACTGGCTAAACTATGAAGTAGACTTTATTATATACGCATTGCTCATTCTTTTTTTAGATGCGCTGGTTGTAATCCCATTCGCATGGTTTAGGAATCGTGAGATGCCTGTTAAGTACTCATTTATTAAAATTCTGAATGTTGTTATTAATCTTTGCTTAAACCTTTTCTTTTTCTTAGGATTGCCATTGCTTGTATCAAAAGAACCCTCTACAGCTATAGAGCACCTGACATTTGGCAATAAAGTACATTATATTTTTATTTCAAATTTAATAGCCAGTTTGGCAACCTTTCTCATATTAATACCAATCTATCGGCGGATCGGATTTGCCTTTGATAGGGTATTATGGAAAAAAATGTTCAGATACGCATTTCCTGTATTTATTGCCGGAATTGCATTTTCTATAAATGAAGGATTTGACAAATTGATACTCCGCTATATGCTTCCTGAAGACACTGCAGATACAGTTGTAGGCGTTTATGCCGCCTGTTATAAACTAGGGGTTTTTATGACGCTTTTTATTACCGCATTTAAATTGGGGGTGGAACCTTTTTTCTTTCATCATGCCAATAAGAAAAAAGCAAAAGAGACATATGCAAGCATCACCTTATATTTTACTATTTTTGGAACGTTTATTTTCTTATTTGTAGTAGTTTATACAGATATACTTAAATATATACTTTTACCTAATAAAGTCTATTGGGAAGCGCTATGGATTGTTCCATTTATACTTCTGGCAAACTTATGTTTAGGAATTTATCATAACCTTTCCGTTTGGTACAAGGTAACTGACAGAACAATATATGGAGCCTATATTTCAATAATAGGCGCTATCATCACATTAGCTGTAAACTTTACGCTTATTCCGATATTCAGCTATAAAGGGGCGGCTATTGCAACCTTATCGGCATATGGGAGCATGATGTTGATATCTTTCTTTTTAGGTCAAAAAAAGTACCCGATTCCTTACAACTTAAAAAAAATAGGGGCCTATATGATGACAGCTATATTATTTTCAGGACTTTCTTTTTATGTGTTCAATAGAAATATAATTATTGGTAGCGGTTTTCTTTTAGTATTTTTGGGGATGATTTATGGGTTTGAAAAAAAAGAACTAAAGAACATATTTTTTAAAAAATGACCGTAAAAATTATCAACCGATCCCAACATCCATTACCCGAATATGAAACAATTGCTTCTGCAGGAATGGATCTACGGGCGAATATTTCTGTCCCTATTGTATTACAACCACTAGAGCGGATGATCGTTAAAACAGGCTTATTCATAGAACTTCCCATTGGTTATGAAGCACAAGTAAGACCACGTAGTGGATTGGCTGCCAAAAAAGGGATAACAGTGTTAAATGCTCCGGGAACCATTGATGCCGATTATCGTGGGGAAATAGGGGTAATTCTAGTAAACCTGTCCAATGAGGAATTTACCATAGAAAATGGAGAGCGAATAGCCCAACTCGTTATTGCAAAGCATGAACGCGCCGAATGGCAATTGACAGAAGAACTATCTTCGACTGAAAGAGGTGCAGGAGGTTTTGGAAGTACTGGAGTGAAATGATCTAAAAACAGTTAATTATTACATCATTACATTTTTCAATCTATTGAACACATAGCAACATGAAAATTATTGTTCCGATGGCCGGAAGAGGTTCCCGGCTCAGGCCACACACATTGACCGTTCCCAAACCATTAATTCCTATTGCAGGAAAACCCATTGTACAGCGCCTGATAGAAGACATTGCAAATGTTATTCAACAAGACATTGAAGAAATTGCATTTATTATACAAGATGATTTTGGAGAAGAAATAGAAGAAAAATTAAAGGCAATTGCTAAAAGCTTGAATGCAACAGGGAAAATTTACTATCAGGACAGGCCATTAGGAACGGGGCATGCAATAATGTGCGCAAAAGAGTCGCTTTCAGGACCATGTGTAATAGCATATGCCGACACACTTTTTAGAGCAGATTTCAATATAGATTCGTCTGCAGATAGTGTTATTTGGGTAAAACAAGTAAATGACCCGTCTGCTTATGGAGTAGTAGAGCTTGACGATAAAAATAAAATAATTGGCTTGGCTGAAAAACCAAAAGAATTTGTTTCAGATTTAGCCGTTATAGGCATTTATTATTTTAAGGAAGGGAAGATATTAAAGCAAGCACTCCAAGAAGTGTTAGACAATAACATTATTCATGGAGGGGAGTATCAAATCAATGATGGTATATTGTCCATGATGAAAAAAGGCTTAAAATTTATACCTGGAGAAGTAAACGAATGGATGGATTGTGGCAACAAAGAGGTAACAGTAGCGACCAATACAAAAATGCTAGGCTTTTTACATCAAGAAAATGAGGAGCTGATTTCAAAAACGGTACAATTGGACAATGCAGAAATTATTTCTCCTTGTTATATTGGAGATGGGGTGAAACTTACCAATGCTACTGTAGGGCCATATGTCTCTTTAGGAGATGGCTGTGTAGTAGAAAACGCAAACGTTAAAAACAGCTTAATACAAACACAATCAATCATAAAAAATGCTAACTTAGAGAATGCAATGATTGGAAACCATGTAGTATTTGACGGAACATTTACACGGATAAGTATTGGAGATTATTCCGTTTTGGAATAATAGTTGAGTATACCATATAAAAGAACAATAATTCCATGTATAAACGCTTATACATACTCATTTTTATAGGAGGAAGCCTATTGTTTCCCGCATCTTTGTATGCCCAAGAAGAGACAGCAGATATTACTAATGAAGGGAATGAAGATGCTTTCCAAGAATTTTTTTTTGAAGCACTTAAACAGCAAGGCATAGAAAACTATGAGAAAGCCATTGAAGCATTGTTAGAATGTAAAAAACTAGCACCTGAAAATGCTGTTATTGATTATGAATTAGGAAAAAACTATCTCCAACTAAACCAACACTATAAAGCAGAGGATCATATCCTAAAGGCGGTAAATGCTGTACCGGAAAATGAATGGTATTTAGATATGCTTTATAAAGTTTATGAAGCACAAAACAACATTCCGAAGGCCATAGTAGTACTTGAAAAGTTAGCCGATAAAAATATAAGCTATCAAGAAAGCTTAATTACACTGTATTCCAGAAACAATAATTATGAAAAAGCGATAGCCCTTATAGATGTACTTGATAAGGAATTTGGGAAAACTACAGTTAGAAAGAACCAACGCATACGGTTTCAACAAATGATAGAAAAAAAAGAGGAAACTACCGCGGAAAAAATCAATATCAAAAAAACGGAAGAGAACCCTATAGAGGCTATTCAAGCACAACTGGAAGAATTAATAGAAAACAATAATTATAATGAGCTGCTAAAAGTTACTATAGAAGCATTGGAGAGCTATCCTTCTCAGGCGATTTTTTATTACGCAAACGGATTAGCAAATAATAGGACAAAAAACTACAAGCAGGCAATTTCTTCCTTAAAAACAGCGTTAGATTTTTTAATAGACGATGAAGATTTGCAACAAAAAATATATGAAGAGTTAATAAAAGCATATAACGAACAGGGAGATACCAAGAAGGCCAATGAATATTTAAAGAGACAGAAGGGAGAATTGTAGTGAAGATGAAGAAGTATATAAAATATATTAAAGGGAGTATATATGCGACAGGACTCATTTTAATTTTTTATTCCTGTGGTACCAATAAAATAGTTGTGGAAGAAAAAGCAACAGATGCCCTTCCTGCCAGAACTATCATAAGGAACCATTACAATAATGAGCTTGCCTTTAAAACCATTCGCGGACGGATGAAAATTGACTATAATGATGGTGGTAAATCAGAAAGTTTTTCCTTAAGCATGCGTATGGAAAAAGATAAAGCCATATGGCTGAGCGCCACACTGTCACTCGTGAAAATATACATAACCCCAACACGGGTAAGCTTTTATAACAAATTAGACAATAGTTATTTTGATGGCGATTTTTCATACCTAAGCAATTTGCTAGGTACAGAAATGGATTTTAAAAAAGTACAAAACCTGTTGTTAGGCCAAGCCATATTTAATTTAAAAGAAGAAAAATATAAATCCTCCGTCTCAAATAACAATTACCAACTAAAACCCTCTAGGGACATTGAGCTATTTAAAAAACTATTTCTTATAAAACCAGGTAACTTTAAAATGGCGCTACAGCAAATAGCGCAACCCAATAGAAACCGGCTGTTGAACATTAACTATAAAACCTACCAGAAAGTAGACAACAAGTTAGTCCCTAATGAAATAATGATAGAAGCGGAGGAACAGACCAGTAAAATAAACATTGCTATAGAATACAGAAACATAGAATTTGATCAACGCGTATCTTTTCCTTACGCTATCCCAACAGGCTATAAAAGAATTGTATTGAACTAATGCAACAAAAACGAATTACACATAAGCACATTTTTTGGTGGATAGCATTAGTGCTTTTTACAGTTCAACTACCTGCTCAAACCGCTGAGCAAAAAGCATTAGAAGCACAAAAAGAACGTTTACAAAAAGAAATCCGCCAAATAAACGAACTGCTTTCTAAAGAACAGAAAGAGCGTAAAACAACTATTCAGCAAGTAGAAGACCTCTCCCAGAAGATAAATGTAAGAAGTGAACTTATACGTGTTACCAACCGTCAGGCAAATATTCTTAACCGACAGATCAATAATAACTTAAACAAGATTTCAAGCCTTCGGGAGGAGTTAGCAGCTCTCAAAGCCGATTATGCACAGATGATTCAAAAATCATACAAAAGCAAATCGCAACAAAGCAGATTGATGTTTTTACTGTCTTCTGATAATTTTTTTCAAGCCTACAAGCGGCTTCAGTATATGAAACAATACACTGATTACAGGAAAAAACAAGGAGAACAAATACAAGTCAAGACCATAGAATTGCAAACGCTCAATAAAGCGTTGGTAGCCCAACGAAAAGAAAAAGAAAAACTCATTACTGAAAACCGTAAAGAACAACAGCAATTAGAAAACGAAAAGAAAACACAAGAAAACTTATTGGCGGCTATTCGCAAAAATGAAAAACAATACAAATCGCAAATTGAAAAAAAGCGAAAAGAAACATTGGCCATTGATCGGCAAATTGAGAAACTTATTCGTGAAGCCATTGCAGAAGCCAACCGAAAAGCGGGAAAAACAGGAAATACCACCACATTTGCATTGACCCCTGAAGCAAAACTCATTGCCAACAATTTTGAAGCCAACAAAGGAAAACTCATTTGGCCGGTAGAAAAAGGCGTAAAGAAAAAAGGCTACGGAAGTTATGCAGACCCTGTATACCCCAACCTAAAACATTTCAATAACGGGGTTATTATTGCTACTGAAAAAAATGCAAGTGTGCGGGCTGTTTTTGATGGAGAGGTGTCGGCTATCATAGCAGTGCCCAACGGGAACAAAGCAGTGCAGGTACGGCATGGAAACTATATCTCTACCTATTACAACCTGTCGAGAATATTTGTAAAAAAAGGAGATAAAGTAAAAACCAAAGAAGTACTCGGCGAAATATTTACTAGTCCTTCTACCGGAAAAACCGAACTAAAATTTTTCCTCTACAGGGACACCAACCGCTTAAATCCTGAGAATTGGGTGTATAGGATGTAAAAAGAGCATCCCAATTTATATCATAAATCTCGAAAAAAATGCTTTAACCCAAAAAACTATTTAGATTAACAACTAATCTGTAAAGAGAGCTCTTAACTCTGTGGCATTTTTTGCCTTCATTTTCCCGGCAAGCACTAAGCTTAATTGTTTTCTGCGGAGTGCTGCTGCAAAACGTTCTTTTTCCAAATCGGTTTCGGGAATAAGCTCGGGAACTACCGTTGGGGTTCCGGTATCATCAACAGCTACAAATGTATAAATAGCCTCATTGGCCTTAGAACGAAGACCGGAGACCCGGTCCTCTATCCAAACATCTATAAAGATCTCCATAGAAGTTTTAAAAGCCCTTGAAACAGCAGCTTCTACTGTAACAACACTTCCTAGAGGAACAGCCTTGTTAAAAGCTACATGGTTTACCGATGCTGTTACCACAATACGGCGTGAATGCCGTTGTGCAGTAATGCTTGCACATCGGTCCATCCGGGCTAACAATTCGCCCCCAAAAAGGTTATTTAACGGGTTTGTTTCACTGGGAAGTACCATGTCCGTCATAATAGTCCTTGAATCACTGGGGTGTTTTGGCTGCATATCACAATTTTTTGCAAAGATACACGCTGTTAATTCAATTACCTAAAATAAATATGGGGAGTAAAATATAATTGGATAATTATTCTGCTACATATAGCCAAGCATCCCATGCTTCATTCCTTCGCGCATCCCTTAAAAAAGAAAGCGCTTCATCAGCGTCCCTAAAACTGGTATAAGCTACAATATGGAGGCCATACTTATTAATTCCAAGCCGCTTAGGTGTATAACCTTTAGCCGTAAGTTGGCGCATTCGTTTTTCAGCATTGCGTTCTATACGAAAAGCTCCGGCAATAACATGATAATTTGCGTTTTGGTTGGTCTCCTTTTGAGCATTTATGGCAATGGAAGGCAATTCTATAGGGGCTGCGTCAAAAAAGGTGGCTTGCTGAATGTTCTCTTCTACTTGTTTCTGTGCTTCTTTTTCAGCATACTGAATATTTTCTTGATAACGGTTTCGGAAATGTTTGACCCCTAGAAAGCTTCCTATGGAAAGAAGCACAAGTGCAATAGCAGCATATTTCAGATATGATTTTTTAGTACGCTGTTCAGGGGTAAAGAATATAGGCACTGCCGTTTCCATTTCAACGACCTCCTTTTTTAAAATTTCTCTTTCAACGGCATTAGACACGAAAGAATGTAGCCCGAAAGATGAGGCTAAATAATTAACAGCGTGAGTAGGCTTAAACTGAATTTTGAGAGCTTCATTAAGCCATAATTCGCCAATATCTTTGAGGATTAACGTTTCTTTTTTCTCAAGAGTGGTTTTCCAATTAGCAACGTATCTCTCTATTTTGCTCAATGCCTTTTCATACGAAATGTCTTCTACGTCAGCCATGTATTTAGCGAGCAATCCGTCATTAGAGATAAGCTGTGCATTAAAAGACAACACTTTGGACGGAGGATAAAATGCATGGATAGTATGATGTACTTGCGCGGGCTTATGATGTGCCAAAAAAGCTCCGAAACCCGGAACAGTAACACATTCATACCGATATAGTAAATCACTTATATAATTAGACACTCTCATCATCACAAATATGGGGAAAAATTCGATAGGCATAAAAGTTTATCAAGAAGTTTTTATTAACACTATTTATTTAGGTTCTTTGCAACGATATAATTACGGTATATAAATGACAGAAAAAACATTAATATCTTTCTTGGCATTACAACATGCACCTACCATTGGTGATATAACAGCAAAAAAACTTATTGTTGCTTGCGGTGCTGCAGAGGCTGTTTTTGAAGAAAAAAAGCGAACACTTTTAAAAATTGATGGAATTGGAGAGCGAACAATTGCTAAACTATTTGATACAGTTCATTTTAAAGCAGCGGAGAGAGAATTAAAATTCATTAAAGACAATAATATTAAGTGTTTTTCCTTCGAAGAGACCGAATATCCGGAACGATTAAAACATTGTGTAGATGGCCCCATCCTTATTTTTTGTAAAGGAAATATAGCTATCCATAAGGAAAGAAAAATAATCAGCATTGTAGGCACACGTCAAAATACTTCTTATGGAACCACCTTTTGTGAGCAACTATTGGAGGAAATAGCGCCATTAGATCCTATTATTGTAAGTGGCTATGCATATGGGATTGATATTGTAGCACATAGAGCAGCCATAAAAAATGGGCTGCAAACCATAGGTTGCTTGGCGCACGGGTTAAACCAAATATATCCCAAAGTTCACGAGCGGTATAATAACCAAATGGAAGCAAATGGAGGGTTTATTACCGATTTTTGGAGTACTAGCAATCCCGACAGGGAGAACTTTTTAAAACGGAATCGTATTATTGCAGGTTTATCAGAGGCAACCATTGTTATAGAATCAGCAGAAAAAGGGGGAAGCTTAGTGACCGCAGATATTGCACATTCATACAACCGTGAAGTATTTGCAGTTCCCGGAAGAAATACGGATAAGTTTAGTGAAGGGTGTAATAACCTAATCAAATCACAAAAAGCACATATGCTTACTTCAGCAGCAGATTTGGTCTATATTTTAGGATGGGATATTGATGAGAAAAAGAAAAATGTAATTCAGAAAAAGCTATTTTCAGAATTAGATACTTCGGAAAAAAAAGTGTACAGCTTCCTAGAAAAAAAAGGAAAAAAACTTTTAGATGAAATAGCTTTGGAATGTCAGTTGCCAATTCACAAGACCTCAACATTGTTGCTCAACATGGAATTAAAGGGAGCCGTAAGGCCACTTCCGGGGAAGTTATTTGAAGCAATTTAATAGCCTACTTTTTCCCGAACTCTTTTTAAGACACTATTGGCTACTTCCTTAGCTTTTGTGGCTCCTTTTGCTAAAATAGTATCTATTTCATCTAAGTGGGACATATAATAATTAAAACGTTCACGCTCTTCAGCAAAACGGTTTATTAATGATTCATACAGGGCTTGCTTGGCATGACCGTAGCCATAACCTCCTTTTAAATAGTTTTCTCGCATAGCGGCAACTTCCTCAGTAGTAGCGACAATTTTGTATAATGCAAAAACAGTATCCTTATCCGGATTTTTCGGTTTTTCCAAAGGGGTGCTGTCCGTTTCAATTTGCATAATTTGTTTACGCAATTGTTTATCAGGGAGAAATAAATTGATAGTATTGTTTTTACTCTTGCTCATTTTTTCTCCATCAATGCCGGGAACGAGCATTGTGTTTTCTTGTAAATTAGCTTCTGGTAAAACAAAAGTTTCTCCCATCTTAGTATGAAACCGTGAGGCAACATCACGGGTCATTTCTATATGTTGGAGCTGGTCTTTCCCTACAGGAACAATATCTGCGTCATATAACAAAATATCAGCAGCCATCAGCATAGGATAGGTGAATAAACCGGCATTTACATCTTCTAAACGGTCAGCTTTATCTTTAAAAGAATGTGCCAACGTTAACCGCTGATAAGGGAAGAAGCAACTCAAATACCAGGCAAGTTCTGTTACTTGGGGGATATCACTCTGGCGATAAAAAACTGTTTTTTCAGTATCTAGTTGAAAAGCAAGCCATGCGGCGGCTGTGGCATACGTATTGGCTCTTAACGCTTCACCATTTTTTATTTGGGTGAGCGAATGCATATCAGCGATAAACAGAAAAGAATCATTATCCGGATTTTTGGCCATTTCAATAGCCGGTAAAATAGCACCTAAAATATTGCCCAAATGTGGAGTGCCTGTACTTTGTATACCTGTAAGTATTCGTGCCATAGGATATTCTATTCAAACAAGAGACAAAGGTAACGGATTTGACAAAAACGAAGGTTAAAATTGTTACTTTTGAGAATATGATATTCTTAGCAAAGGCAATTTTCTATAGCTTATGGCGGGCATGGTTTTATGTATTGGTAGGAATTCCTATTATCATTTTTTTTCCGGTGTTGTTGATATTATCATCTAATGAAAAACTATATCCGCAATTTTTTTGGGTAGCTCGTAATATATGGGCAAATATCATCCTTTATGGAATGGGCTTTTTTCCAATTATTAAGGCTGAAGAACAAATAGTTAGAGGGAAAAGCTATATGTTGATTGCCAACCATACAAGTATGATTGATATTATGCTGATGCTAAAAGCTTCTAAAAACCCATTTGTGTTTGTAGGGAAAAAAGAATTGGTGAAAATGCCAATTTTTGGGTTCTTCTATAAACGGGTAAGTATATTAGTAGACAGAAGCAGTGCTAGGAGTAGGACTGCAGTTTATGAAAGGGCAAAAGCCCGATTAAATGAAGGCTTAAGTATTTGTATATTCCCTGAGGGAGGAGTTCCGGACGAATCCGTTTTTTTAGATAAGTTTAAAGATGGTGCCTTCCGGCTTGCAATTGAATATCAAATACCTATTGTACCGATTACATTTGTTGATAATAAAAAACGGTTCCCTTATACTTTTATGAAAGGAAGCCCTGGGAAAATGCGGTGCATTATTCATAATTTTATTAAAACAGAAGGGCTATCGCTTGTCAACAAAAATGAGATTAAAGAAAAATCCAAAAAAATCATTTACAATCAATTAAAAAAGCCATTCTAGTAATTAGAATAGCTTTTTTATCATTGCTTTTCAGTAAAAGAAAAGTATGAAACAATTTATATTAAAACCTAAAACTAAATCCTGTATAAATGCCTAACGAATAGGGTTTAAAACCACCATCACTGTTAGAAAATGTGTTTAATTGATATTTGAACATAGGTTCTATGTTAATTTTGAGCTTATTTGATAATGGATAATCGATACCTAGACCTATGTTAGTACTAAAGTTGGTAGCATTTAAATTATTAGCCTCTCCTATTTCAGCATCGATATTATCAGAATCTATAGAAATAGTATTGTCCATTAGAAAGAGTGAACTTATCCCACCGATGAGATTTAAGCCCAGTTTTTTGTCAACAATTCGGTAGCTTAACTCTAAAGGAACTTCTATATAGCCCATTTCTTGAACTAAGACACCCGTAATTTCAGCAGGCCTAGCAGAAGTTTCAAGAGCTATGATTGGTGAAATAGTTTTATTTGCGTCGTCTAGTATAAAGGAGTTGGTATTATTATTTACTATGGTTTCCACTTGTGCCAAAGGCCTCAAAGAAACATCATTAGTATTATAACCGTAATCAACTTTATTGATTCCGGACCGGATACTTAGGCGGTCATTTAATTGATATGTAACAGTAATCCCATAGCTTAGGTTTACATTTCCGGATTTTGAATTATCAGAAAGCTGTCTGCTAATTGGGGATCCTTCTCCTATAGTATTATAATATACAGGCGCAATTACTGGAGAAATACTCCATTTTTTATTTTTGGTTTCTGCTGTTACGGTTTCTTCTTCTTTATGTTGTTCTTCTATAATATCTAGCAATGATTTTTTCTGGTTCTTTACATCTGTGTTATTCACAACAGTTGCTGCTTTTTTGTCTGGTATGGTATCTTGAAGAGTGGCTTCTGATAATTTAGCTATTTCTTTCTCATTTTTAGATTCTTTATCAGAGATTGTATGGGTTATTTGCCTGTCATGTATTGTGGCTAATAGCTTTTCAGACCGCTCTGATTGAATAGTAGAAACAGAATCTCTTATGGTCACATACGCTCTTTTATTTGGCTTAGATGAGGTTTTTTGAAAAAGTGGGTTCTTAGAGTTTTCATTTTCTTTAGATGTGAGAGAAGAAACAACATTTTTATTATTTCCTATTGAATCGATAGGGATAGTAGTGACTGGATCAGTATTGGTTTTTTTCTCATTTTCTTTTTGGGTGTCAACAATGATGTTTTTTTGGGGAGAATGATCATTGTTATTGATTAATAAATTATATCCTATGGAGAAAAGAAGAGCAACCAGTGCTGCGACGC
The DNA here is from genome assembly GCF_037645805.1 of Leptobacterium meishanense. Classification (NCBI taxonomy): domain Bacteria; kingdom Pseudomonadati; phylum Bacteroidota; class Flavobacteriia; order Flavobacteriales; family Flavobacteriaceae; genus Leptobacterium; species Leptobacterium meishanense. The sequence continues at coordinate 191,713 of NZ_JBBEXE010000005.1, read as the reverse complement.
CACCTAGTTTCCACCAAATAGGAATGATTCTTCGGGACTTTTTCTTTTCTAGCTTTTCTTCGATACGTTTCCAAAAAGTATCGCTAGGGGAAACGTTGAAGTCCCTAAACTTTTCCCGAAATAACCGATCTATATTTTTCTTATCACCCATAGTTAAAGTGATTCCGTTTTTTTATTTGTTAAATCTTTTTCAATAGTATTTTTTAAAATCATTCGAGCCCTAGACAAATTTGACTTTGAGGTACCTTCTGATATATTCAACTTTTCGGCAATTTCCTTATGTGAAAAACCATCAATTACATACAGATTAAAAACAGCCTGGTACCGATCAGGTAATTTTTGAATCAATTTGAGTAAATAGTTTATGTCTAGGTGGCTACCTTCAATAATTACTTCTGTATCTTCCTCCACTTCGTCAGAGATTAAATCGAAAACTCTTTCTTTTCGGAATTTCTGAAGCACAGTATTTATAGCAATTCTACACATCCACCCTTCAAAAGAGCCTTTGTGTTTGTAGCGCCCTATTTTGTCAAAAATAGTCAGGAAACTATCCTGCAAACTATCTTCAGCATCAGCTTTATTTTTAGAATATCGTAAACAGATACTGTATATTTTACTGCCAAACAATTTATATAGCTGTTGCTGTGCTTTTCTATCTTGATTTTTACAATCCTCTATGAGCTTTTCTATCTGCACGCAATCTTATAAATATACTTTTAGCCATTGTTTTCAGAAATAACAACGGGAACTTCCAAAATTAAATAAACAGGATCACCATTTTCATCAATACCTTGCCAAAAACGAAACGTATAAACGCCTTCATTAACTACAAAAAAGTCAAAAGAGACCTCTATCTGTTCATCTATAAATTCTTCACAGGTATCATCTTCCAGTACAGAATTAATAATGGCAACGGTTCTTAAATTATTCTCCCCTCTTACAAAATCAAACCCTTCAAAAAAGTGACAAGTAGTAGGCCTGAAGTAGGTTAATAGTATTTCATAGGTTTCCCCTAGTTCAAAAAATTCTGGCAAAGTGGCTGTTGAAATAGGAATAGCTTCAAAAGAAAAGTTCCGGTTATCATCATTTAAATCACATGAAATAATGACTACTATAACAGCAAATAGTAGAATAATTTTTTTCATAATACGGCACATATTTTTTATAATAGATGCAGAAAACTTAAAAAGGTTGCGTCTAAAGCTAAAAAAATCCCGAATTTTCGGGATTGTCTTTTATTGAATGGCTTTTAAAGCTTCTTTAATTTTAGTTTCGAGCTCTTCTAGCAATTCGGGATTGTCTTCCAATAAGAGCTTTACAGCATCGCGGCCTTGCCCTAGTTTGGTGTCACCATAGCTGAACCAGGAACCACTTTTCTTGATGATTCCATAATTGACACCAAGGTCTAATATTTCACCAACCCTGGAAATCCCTTCCCCGTACATAATATCAAACTCAGCAGTTTTAAACGGAGGGGCCACTTTATTTTTTACCACTTTTACGCGGGTTTTATTACCGGCCACTTCACCATTGTTGTCTTTTATCTGAGTAGAACGACGAATATCTAATCTGACGGAAGCATAAAATTTTAAAGCATTTCCTCCGGTAGTAGTTTCCGGGTTACCAAACATAACCCCAATTTTTTCACGAAGTTGATTAATGAAAATCACAGTACAGTGGGTTTTGCTTATAGTTGAAGTAAGCTTTCTAAGAGCTTGTGACATTAACCGGGCATGCAATCCCATTTTAGAATCACCCATCTCCCCTTCTATTTCACTTTTTGGTGTAAGGGCAGCTACAGAATCAATCACTACAATATCAATTGCTCCGGATCTAATAAGGTTTTCTGCAATTTCCAGCGCCTGCTCTCCGTTGTCAGGTTGTGATATAATAAGGTTGTCAATATCTACTCCAAGTTTTTCTGCATAGAAACGGTCAAAAGCATGTTCTGCATCAATAAAAGCAGCAATTCCACCGGCTTTTTGAGCCTCTGCAATAGCATGGAGCGTGAGTGTTGTTTTTCCAGAAGACTCCGGACCATAGATTTCTATAACACGCCCTCTGGGGTAACCGCCTACTCCCAAAGCAATATCTAAGCCAATAGAACCGGAAGGGATTACTTCTACTTCTTCTACTACACTATCACCAAGCTTCATTACGGCACCTTTTCCGTAAGTTTTATCGAGTTTGTCTAATGTTAATTTTAAGGCTTTTAGTTTTGCATCTTTTTCAGAACTCATCAGTATATTTTCTAAATAATTTTGTTGTGCTAAAATACTATTTCTTTTTTCAGAATACAACGTGTTGCGCAACCTTTTTAAGTTTTCTGCATCTTACTAATACAAGGGGATACTGATAATGAAATTTTTTAAAAAGACATTTTTAATTAATTGCCAAATGCTTGCTATTTCTGTTTCGGCAAATAGCAGGTTAGATGGTGGCTAGCTGACGTTATATTTTGATTTGAAAATTTGATAATGAAAAATCTAATAATAACGAATTAGCTGTAAAAAGCATTTAAGGAATGTTCCTTAAATGCTTTTTGTTTGCTTAAAGTATAATAAAGCAATAATTTTGTAAAAACTATTCTTTAACCTTAAAAACCGTATAGCATGCAACTGTACAACACTTTAAGTGCTAAAGAAAGAGCAGCACTTATTGAAAAAGCTGGCAAAGATCGGTTGACGCTCTCTTTCTATAAGTACCACAACATTAAAAACCCTGAAATTTTCAGAAACCATTTGTTTATTGCTTGGAATGGAATGGATGTTCTTGGCCGTATATATATTGCCAAAGAAGGGATCAATGGCCAACTGTCTGTGCCAGCAGAAAACTTTGAAAAATTCAAAACACATTTGGACAGTATTACATTCTTGGAAAATGTAAGGCTAAATATTGCCGTGGAACAAGACAATAAATCATTTTTAAAATTGAAAGTAAAAGTCCGTGATAAGATTGTGGCGGATGGATTAAATGATGATACGTTTGATGTTACAGACAAAGGAACTCATGTGGCAGCTGAAAAATTTAACGAACTTATTGAAGACCCTGATACAGTATTGGTAGATATGAGAAACCATTACGAAAGCGAAATAGGACACTTTAAAAATGCCATTACCCCCGATGTGGACACCTTTAGAGAGTCATTACCCATTATTGAAGAGGACCTTAATGACTATAAAGAGAGTAAAAAATTGGTTATGTACTGTACTGGAGGGATAAGATGTGAAAAGGCAAGTGCATATTTTAAACATAAAGGATTTAAAGATGTATATCAACTAGAGGGGGGGATTATAAATTATGTTCGTCAAGTAAAAGAAAAAGGATTGGAAAATAAATTTTTAGGTAAAAACTTTGTGTTTGATGACCGCAGAGCAGAGCAAATTTCTGATGAAATAATTGCCTCATGCCACCAGTGTGGAAACCCTTGCGACATGCATGTTAACTGTGCCAATGAAGGGTGCCACTTGCTTTTTATTCAATGCGAAGTATGTGCAGAGAAAATGAACCAATGTTGCTCAGAAAAATGCAAAGAGATAGTAGCATTGCCCTATGAAGAGCAAAAGAAACTTCGAAGAGGCAAAACCGTATCAAATAAAATATTTAAAAAAGGACGTTCAAAAGTGTTGAAATTCAAAAAAAACACCATAAAAAAAGCACTAATATCATCTGAATAAATAACACTATCTTTACGTTTTTAGAAATTAAATGATAAACCTATTCCGTGATAAAAACCTCGGATTAATATAAAAAATATGGGTTGCACAAATTGTTCAACCGGGAAAGACGGAAAGCCTGGAGGATGTAGAAATAATGGTACTTGTGGGACAGATAGCTGTAATAAATTAACTGTTTTTGATTGGCTGTCTAATATGGCGCTCCCTGCCGGTCAAGAACCATTTGATTGTGTAGAAGTCCGGTTTAAAAATAGCAGAAAAGAATTTTTCAGGAACACAAAAAACCTTCCATTGGTTATTGGTGATATTGTTGCTACGGAAGCACCTTCCGGTCATGATATAGGTATTGTAACATTGACAGGAGAATTGGTAAGGGTTCAAATGAAAAAGAAAAAAACCAATTGGAAAGACGAAACCCTCCCGAAAATTTACCGGAAAGCATCAGAACGGGATGTTGATAAATGGTCTTCAGTAAGAAACAGGGAAGAAGAGGTTCAAAAGCGATCCCGGGAATTAGCCATTACATTAGGCCTAGAAATGAAAATATCAGATGTAGAGTTTCAAGGAGATGGCTCAAAAGCAATTTTTTACTACACAGCAGAGGGGCGGGTAGATTTTCGACAGCTGATCAAAGAAATGGCGAGAGTATTTGGAACGCGTATTGAAATGCGACAGATAGGCCTTCGCCAAGAAGCATCGCGTCTCGGGGGTATTGGCTCTTGTGGCAGGGAATTGTGTTGCTCTACATGGTTAACTGATTTCAGGTCTGTAAGCACATCAGCAGCACGATATCAACAATTATCTTTAAACCCTCAAAAGCTGGCAGGTCAATGTGGCAAGCTAAAATGCTGTCTTAATTATGAATTAGACGCTTACTTAGACGCTATACAAAATTTTCCAAAACAAGAGATAAAATTAAATACTGAGAAAGGAAGAGCAATATGTCAAAAAGTGGATATTTTCAAAAGCCTTCTTTGGTATGCATATGAAGACAATGTATCTAACTGGTATAGATTAACAACAGAACAAGTTAATGAGATTATTGAAATAAATAAATCAGGAGAAAAAATCACTAGCTTGGAGGAACATGAATCAGAATTCACTGAAGAAAATAAGAAAGGCTTTGAAAATGTCGTTGGACAAGATAGCCTGACACGATTTGACAGGCCTAAAAAGCGAAGGAGAAAGAATAAGAAACGGAGGAATAAAAACTATAAAAAAGCATCAAAATAATGCTAAAGAAAGGGCTATTTCTTTTCTTGTTAATACTATTTCATTCCTGTAATACTAATACAGTGTTTTCAGAATACCAGTCCATAGAAAAAGGGTGGAATAAAAACAAGAAAATCACGTTTTCTTTTCAAGCACCCGATACTATAGGCAATTATGATATGTTTATCAATCTCAGAAATGATGAAAACTATAAGTATAACAATCTTTTTTTGATTGTGGAGATGAGATTTCCCAATTCAGAAGTAATTTCTGATACTTTAGAGTATGAAATGGCAAAATCTTCAGGGGAATGGTTAGGAAAAGGATTTACATCATTAAAAGAGAGTAAACTGTGGTACAAAGAAGCAGTTACCTTTCCAATATCAGGGGAATATGAAGTTCATATAGAACATGCCATGAGGTCAAATGGAAGTATTGAAGGAGTTTCTGTATTAGAAGGGATTAATGATGTAGGCATTGAAATAGAAAAAGTAATTAAAAATTAGTCCGGAATGACTAAAAAATCTGTAAAAAAGAAATCCGATCAGCAAAAAAATCTTTTCAAAAGATATATTGTATGGTTTTGGAGGTTGTTTGCCGGATTTATAGGAATAACTGTACTTGTCTTTTTATTAGCGTCATGGGGTGTTTTCGGAAAGATGCCTACGTTTGAGATATTAGAAAACCCTAAGACCAATCTTGCAACAGAAATTATTTCATCAGATGGAAAAACATTAGGGAAGTTTTACTTTAATGATAATAGAACCCCTATTTCATATAACGACTTACCAAAATATTTAGTAGACGCCTTAGTTGCTACGGAAGACGAACGTTATTACAAACATTCGGGAATAGATGTTCGTGGTACACTCAGGGCATTTGTTTTTCTAGGAACTAAAGGAGGGGCAAGTACCATATCGCAACAATTGGCGAAGTTATTATTTACCGAAAGAGCATCTAACAATATAGCTGCCAGAGTATTACAAAAAATTAAAGAATGGATTATTGCCACACGACTAGAGCGTCAATATACAAAACAAGAGATTATTGCAATGTATTTCAATATTTACGATTTTAATTATAATGCAGATGGAATACGCTCTGCAGCACGTATCTATTTCGGAAAAGAACCACACGAGCTAAAAATAGAAGAGTCAGCGGTATTGGTGGGAATGCTAAAAAATTCATCTTTATACAACCCGATTCGACGTCCTGAAATGGTAAAGCAAAGGAGAAATGTTGTTTTGAAACAAATGCATAAAAATGGATACATTGCTAAAAATGAAAAAGATTCCCTCCAAAAACTCCCTCTGGAGATAAATTTCACTCCCGAATCACATAAAGAAGGCACTGCTACTTATTTTAGAGAATACTTAAGGGGGTATTTATTGGACTGGATTGAAAAAAACCCTAAAAAAGATGGATCAAAATACAATATCTATCTTGATGGCTTAAAAATATACACAACCATAGATTCACGCATGCAAAAATATGCAGAAGAATCAGTGGAAGAGCATATGAAGCGCCTTCAAAAAGAGTTTTTTGTCCAAAATACGTTGGTCAGAAACCCCACAGCCCCATTTACAGGGGTTACCAATGAAGAAATAAAAGGCATTTACGAGCGTTCTATGCGCCAGTCGGAACGTTGGCGAGTATTGAAGCTACAAGGAAAAAGTGAAGAAGAAATAAAAGCTTCCTTCAATAAAAAGACAGAGATGACTGTATTTAGTTGGGGTGGCGAAATAGATACAGTAATGACACCCTTAGACTCTATAAAGTATTATAAATATTTTCTTCGTACAGGAATGATGTCTATGGAACCCAGAACAGGTCATGTTAAAGCGTGGGTAGGAGGAGTGGACTATAGGCACTTCAAATACGACCAGGTAATACAAGGAGCACGGCAAGCAGGCTCTACCTTTAAACCGTTTGTATATGCTACGGCGATTGATCAGTTACATATGTCCCCTTGTGACTCCCTGCCTGATGTGTTACATTGTATAGAAGCTAATAAATATGGGAATATGGAACCATGGTGTCCTAAAAATTCAAGTGGTGAATATTCCGGAAAAATGAGAACACTTAAGAATGCATTAGCAAACTCGGTCAATACCATTACAGCGAGATTAATGGACAAAGTAGGTCCTGAACCGGTAGTAAACTTGAGCCGTAAACTGGGCATTACATCAGATCTTTTAGCCGTTCCTTCTATTGCTTTGGGCACACCAGATATTACTGTATATGAAATGGTAGGTGCATATGGAACCTTTGCCAATAAAGGAGTATATGTGAAGCCTGTTATGGTGACCCGTATCGAGGACAAGAATGGAACCATTTTATTCGAATATGTTCCTGAAACAAAAGATGTTTTAAGTGAAGAAATAGCCTATACAACAGTAAACTTATTAGAGGGGGTCACAGAAGCAGGGTCGGGGATGAGACTAAGGCATACCTTTGCAAAAGACCGGACAGAATATAAAGAAATTATTACGGGCTATCCTTATGAATTTAAAAACGCTATTGCCGGTAAAACAGGGACCACACAAAACCAAAGTGACGGCTGGTTTATGGGAATGGTTCCTAATTTGGTCACGGGTGTATGGGTAGGAGGGGAAGACCGGGCTACACATTTCAAAACCATCACCTACGGACAAGGAGCAAGTATGGCACTTCCTATATGGGCATTGTACATGAAAAAATGTTATGAAGATGAAGAACTGAATGTTTCCAAAGAGGATTTTGAGGCTCCTGAAGAGCTAAGTATAGCTGTAGATTGTACCAAAGAACTAACAAATGAGGAGCTTATAGAAGTGGATGATGAAGAATTTGAAGAGTTAGACTTTTAAAAGATAGATTGTTTCATAAATTTTTAGCCTAAATGATTAACAAAAAAGTAAGTTCAGTAGAAGAGGCCCTTGAAGGAGTCAAAGATGGAATGACCTTCATGTTAGGAGGGTTTGGACTGTGTGGGATTCCTGAGAATAGCATATCCGAATTAGTAAAACGCGAAATAAAAGATATTACTTGTATTTCTAACAATGCCGGAGTGGATGATTTTGGTTTAGGACTGCTACTACAAAAACGTCAGATAAAAAAAATGGTATCTTCCTATGTGGGAGAGAATGATGAATTTGAACGGCAAATGTTGAGTGGTGAGTTAGAGGTGGAGTTAATACCACAAGGAACTTTAGCAGAACGCTGCCGGGCAGCGCAATCAGGTTTTCCGGTTATTTATACTCCTGCCGGTTATGGAACAGAAGTAGCAGAAGGTAAGGAAACGAGAGAATTTGATGGTAAGATGTATGTGCTAGAGCATGCTTTTAAAGCAGACTTTGCCTTTATAAAAGCATGGAAAGGCGATGAAGCAGGAAACTTGATCTTTAAAGGAACAGCCAGAAACTTTAACCCATGTATGTGTGGGGCAGCAAAAATAACAATAGCAGAAGTAGAAGAGCTATTGCCTGCAGGAAGTTTAGACCCTGACCATATCCATATCCCGGGAATATTTGTACAGAGAGTATTTCAAGGGAAAAACTATGAAAAGAGAATAGAACAACGCACGGTTCGATCTAGAGATTAAAAAACTACATTAATAAAATCAGTAAATAATGTCATTAGACAAAATAGGCATTGCCAAGCGGATAGCGAAAGAACTAAAAGATGGATATTATGTAAACCTTGGGATCGGAATCCCAACTTTAGTTGCCAACTATATCCCGGATGGAATAGAAGTAGAATTTCAAAGTGAAAATGGTGTTTTAGGAATGGGGCCATTCCCGTATGAAGGAGAAGAAGACCCCGATATTATCAATGCAGGGAAACAAACCATTACGACATTGCCCGGAGCCTCCTTTTTTGATTCTGCAATGAGTTTTGGAATGATCCGAGGACAACATGTACACCTTACTATTTTAGGAGCTATGGAAGTAGCTGAAAATGGTGATATAGCCAATTGGAAAATTCCAGGGAAAATGGTAAAAGGAATGGGAGGGGCAATGGATTTAGTAGCTTCAGCAAAAAATATTATAGTGGCGATGATGCATACTAATAAAGCTGGAGAATCCAAGCTTTTGAAACGTTGTACATTACCATTAACAGGCGTTAACTGTATTAAAAAAGTAGTGACTAACTTGGCAGTATTGGATATTACTGATAGAGGGTTCAAATTATTAGAAAGAGCTCCGGGGGTTTCTGTAGAAGAAATACAAAAGGCTACAGAAGGAACGCTTATTGTAGAAGGTGATATTCCTGAAATGAAGATATAGCACTTATAAACTATTTAAAAGAATTCTTTTTATTGATAGAACATCAATTCCCGCAACTTTATACAGGTCAGTAATATTTCCTTGTTCAATAAAAACGTCCGGAACACCAAGTCGCTGAACAGTGATTTTATAACCGTGCCGTGCCATAAATTCCAAAATGGCACCTCCGAAGCCACCGTTTATGACACCATCCTCTATGGTGATAATTTTTTGATAAACAGCACAAATTTTATGAAGTAGCTCCTCATCTAAAGGTTTTACAAAACGCATGTCATAGTGTGCTATTCTTGAATTGTCAGGAATTTCATGAAGCGCTGAGGTAACATTATTAGCAATGCTTCCGATACTTAAAATAGCAATATCAGTTCCTTTTTTTAGCTGTGTTGCTTTTCCGATAGGAATATTTCCAAAGGGTGTCCTCCAATCAGTGACGGTTCCCCTGCCCCTAGGGTAACGGATAGCAATGGGATGTTCTAATCCAAGCTGAGAAATATGCATAATATTACGCAATTCCTGTTCATTTCTTGGAGCAAAAATGATAAGATTGGGAATGCACCTTAAATAAGCTAAGTCAAAAACCCCATGATGTGTAGCACCATCTTCACCTACTAAGCCTGCACGGTCTATACAAAAAATAACCGGAAGGTTTTGTAATGCAACATCATGAATCACTTGATCATATGCACGTTGTAAAAAAGTAGAATAAATGGCACAGAAAGGAATGAGCCCTTGTGTAGCCATTCCGGCAGCAAGTGTCACAGCATGTTGTTCGGCAATACCTACATCAAAAGCCCTATCAGGAAATGTTTCTATCATATATTTAAGAGAGCTTCCGGTAGGCATTGCAGGGGTAATACCCACAATTTTTTCGTTTTTTTCAGCCAATTCAACCAATGTATGCCCAAAGACATCTTGGTATTTTGAAGGTAAACCGTCTTCTGCTTTAGGAGCAATAACCCCTGTTTTTCTATCAAATTTTCCGGGAGCATGATAGCGTATTTGATCTTCCTCAGCTTGCTTTAACCCTTTTCCTTTGGTAGTAACAATATGCAAAAAACGAGGCCCTTTTTTGTGTTTTAACCTTTTTAATTCATTTATCACTACTTCAATATCATGCCCGTCAATAGGACCGGAATAATCAAAATTCAAGGCCTTAATAATATTATTTTGAGCCAGTTTTTTATTTGATTTTACTTCTGTGAGGTATTTTTTTAAAGCCCCTACACTAGGATCAATTCCCATAGCATTGTCATTAAGGATTATAAGGAGGTTGGCATCCGTTACACCGGCATGGTTTAACCCCTCAAAGGCCATTCCGCTCGCGATGGATGCATCGCCGATAACAGCAATGTGAGTTTTTTCATAATCACCTTTTATATTTGAGGCCAATGCCATTCCTAAAGCTGCAGAAATGGAGGTAGATGAATGGCCTGTCCCAAAAACATCATAGGTACTTTCACTTCGCTTTGGGAAGCCACTGATGCCACCGAATTGTCTGTTTGTATGAAAAAGATCTTTTCTCCCTGTCAAAATTTTATGCCCGTAAGCTTGATGCCCTACATCCCATATCAACATATCATCAGGTGTATCAAAAACATAATGAAGTGCTATGGTAAGCTCTATTACACCTAAACTGGCTCCTAGGTGCCCTTCTTTTACGGAGACAATGTCAATAATAAACTCACGAAGTTCTTTTGCCAATTGGAGGAGTTGGGAAATAGAAAACCCACGGAGGTCTTCAGGAGAATGGATATGATCTAGCAATTTATCAGGCATACAACAAAAGTAAGGCATGAAATTGTATTTTTGTTTTAATGGAAACTATTTTTGACGATACCTACTTTATGAAAAAAGCCCTTCAAGAAGCGGCAATTGCTTTTGAAAAAGGAGAAATTCCGGTAGGGGCGCTTATTGTGATAGATAACCGGATTATTGCAAGAGGGCATAACCTTACGGAAACTTTGAATGATGTAACCGCTCATGCTGAAATGCAAGCCATAACAGCCGCTGCTAACTTTTTAGGGGGAAAATATTTAAAAGATTGTACATTATATGCAACACTGGAACCATGTCAAATGTGTGCAGGGGCACTATATTGGAGCCAGATATCGAAAATAGTTTATGGAGCAAAAGATGAACAGCGTGGTTTTACTGCAATGAAAGCGAAGTTACACCCTAAAACAGAGGTCATAGGGGGTATTATGGAAGAAGAGGCCAGCCAATTATTAAAAAAGTTTTTTATACAAAAAAGAAACCTTAACTAATAAAAAAAGCGCAATTCTCATTGCGCTTCAGTCATTCAAAATAAAATACAATTCATATTAGTTTAGCACTGTTACTTGTGAAGCAACCATGCCTTTTCTTCCTTCTGTTTCAACATATTCTACTTTGTCTCCATCTCTGAGTTCAACACCGTTCAATTCTGTTACATGAACAAAAATGTCTTTGCCCGTTTCGTCATTGGTAATGAATCCATAACCTTTTGATTCATTGAAAAATTTAACTGTACCTGTCATTATAAAATAATTAAAAATTAAAATGCAAATTTAGGATTTATATATACGCAAAATGTTAAATTATTGTTTTTTTTATTAAAAAAATATTGATTTTCAGGACTTTTCATTTTTTTTATCCTTCATTTTGTCCCAATTCTCCTGAGAAAACATATAGTCTTGTATCTTTTTCCCTTTAGAGCGGTGATAAATAAAAAGCGGCATTAGAATAAAGGCTGTTACCAACACAGCAATACCAATAATGATATCCCCTGTAGCATTGTTTGCATTATTTTTAAAGTAATATCCGGTAGCTATGGCTAGAACAATAGCAATAAATAAGATTTGAATAAGTCTTTTCATTATTAAGAAGTTACTTGAATTAATTTCCTTCTATATACAGTAAGCATTTTAGATTTGGAAACAAAACCTACATATTGATTGTTTTTAACCACCGGAAGGTTCCATGCACTGCTGTCTTGAAATTTTTTCATGACAGTAGTCATTTTATCTTTTTCTAATTCAATAATTTCCGGGGGATGCTGCATAATGTCACTGGCAAATACTTCTTTATAGAGGGATTGATCAAACATGATAGGGCGGATATCATCTAACAAAATAATTCCTTGCAATGATTGTGTTTCTCTGTCGATAACAGGAAAAATATTCCTTTTAGATTTTACTACTGCTTCATGAACAATTTCTTCTAAGTTCATATCGGGATAAATAGCTGTAAAATTTGTTTCTATTATTTTGTCAATATTCATTAAAGTTAATACTGCATGGTCTTTGTTATGTGTAATAAGCTCTCCTTTCCTTCCCAATTCCATCGTATAAACAGAATGAGGCATAAAATATTTAGTGATAGAGAAGGAAATAGCAGCAGTAATCATGAGCGGAATGAAAAGTTCATATCCTCCTGTTAATTCTGCAATAAGAAAAATAGCCGTTAAAGGAGCATGAAGCACGCCGGCCATTAAACCAGCCATCCCTACCAAAGTAAAATTACTTTCAGAAACGGCAACGTTCAATCCGATATTATTAAAGACCTTAGCAATACAATTCCCCATAATGCTTCCCATAAACAAGGTTGGCGCAAAAATACCTCCTACGCCCCCCGCACCGAATGTAAAAGAGCTGGCGATTACTTTAAAAAAAACAAGCCCTGCCAACAATGCAATCACAACCCAAACATTATCCAGGTTTAAGTTTAAAAAGTTATTTTCAAGTGCTTTCTCCGGATTCCCTTTTACCAGTTCGTTGATGACATCAAACCCTTCTCCATACAGCGGAGGAATAAAAAACACCAAAACACCAATCCCAATCCCCCCTATGATCAATCTTTTTATGGGAGAAGCTATTTTTTCAAAAAAACGATGAATTCGATCATAAGCTTCTGTAAAATAAATAGATGTAAAACCTGCAAAAACCCCTAAAATAATAAAGAAAGGGACATCACTTATAATAAACTTGTCTTCTATGCGAAAAGGCAATAGAATATCTGATCCAAAGAAAAAATATGAAGTAAGCACCGCAGAAAGAGAGGCCAATAACAAAGGGAGCATGGAAGCAATGGTTAGGTCTAAGCTAAAAACCTCAATAGCAAAAATAATAGCTGCAATAGGTGCTTTAAAAATAGAGGACATTGCCCCTGCTGCTGCACAACCAATGAGTAATGTTCGGGTAGTTTGGTTCATATGTAACATCCGGGCAATATTCGAACTAATTGCCGATCCGGTTGCCACGGTAGGCCCTTCCAACCCTACAGAACCTCCAAAACCAACAGTTATAGGAGCAGTTAGCAATGATCCTATCATTTGATATTGACGCATAATCCCTTTTCGCTTGGAAATAGCAAATAAAGTAGAAGGAATACCATGACTTACCTTATTCCGGACAAAATATTTAATAATAAGATAGGTAATAGTAAGCCCAATAATAGGGAAAACAAAATAAAAGGCATGGTGATAGTATTGCACTAGTTTGCCTTCTAGAAAATGTTGTATGAAATGTGTGAAATTTTTAAGAACTAGGGCTCCCAAACCGGAGGTAAAACCTATAAGTATACTCAAAATATATACAAACTGCCGATGGGAAATATGTTTGGCACGCCAGATTAAAAAACGTGTAAGTAGGGGCTTTTTTTTATTTGACATGCTACGAAACGCTCGTTGATTTTAGCTTTCCTGTTTAATTTTCAGGTATTTGCAAATCTCTATCAAAAAGATACAGGCCTCCTTTATCATTCCCGATAATTTTTAGCTTATCGATCAAAGTTCTGGCAGAAGCTTCTTCTTCCAGTTGTTCAGATACATACCATTGCATAAAATTGTGCACATTATAATCTTTGATCTCTAGGCACATATGAACAATTTCATTTACATGTTGAGTTACATGCTCCTCGCTTTCCAGAAACGTATTAAACAGGTTTTCCAATGAATCAAATTCGCTGATGATATCATTTATGGAAGGAACAATTGCTTTTCCGCCACGCTCATTGATAAATGCCATGAGCTTTACCATATGCATACGTTCTTCTTCTGATTGTTTATAAAAAAAGGAAGCAACTCCGTTGAAGCCATTCACCTCGGACCAAGAAGCCATTGCCAAATATTGCATAGAAGACGTAGCCTCTATTTTTACCTGATTGTTAAGTGCATTTTCTATTTTTTCAGAAATCATAATGCATTCATTTTTACTAATTTACAAAAAACGTCAGAGAATATCAATGTTAATTATTCGTCTAAGTCAAGCTTTATGTGCAGTTCATCCAATTGTTCTTCATCAATAAAAGAAGGCGCATCAATCATTACATCTCTTCCTGCATTGTTTTTTGGGAATGCAATAAAATCCCGGATGGTTTCTTGTCCACCTAAAATAGCGACTAACCTATCAAAACCAAAAGCAATACCGCCATGTGGAGGTGCTCCATATTCAAAAGCATTCATTAAAAACCCAAATTGTTCTTCAGCTTGTTCTTTAGTAAAACCGAGGAGTTCAAACAACTGGCTTTGTAATGTTTTATCATGGATTCTGATCGACCCACCACCAATTTCATTTCCATTAAGGACTAAATCGTATGCATTGGCACGTACTTCCTTGGGAGCGGTTTTGAGCAATTCAATATCTTCCGGTTTTGGAGAAGTAAAGGGGTGGTGCATAGCATGGTAACGTTGGGTTTCTTCATCCCATTCCAGTAAGGGGAAGTCAACTACCCATAGCGGGGCATATTCGTTAGGCTTTCGAAAGCCTAAACGTTCAGCCAATTCCATTCGCAATGCACTTAACTGCGCACGGGTTTTATTTTTTTCTCCTGAGAGGATCAGTATAAGATCTCCGGGTTTTGCATGGGTAACTTCAGCCCATTTTACCAAATCTTCCTGACCATAAAATTTATCTACGGATGATTTATAGGTACCATCTGCATTGCATTTTACATATACCATTCCCATAGCCCCAATTTGTGGGCGTTTTACCCAATCAATAAGTGCATCTATTTGTTTTCGGCTATAGTCAGCTGCTCCCGGAACAGCGATACCCACAACGAGTTCAGCCTTGTTGAAGATGGCAAACTCTTTATGTTGTGCCACAGCATTTAGCTCTCCAAATTTCATCCCGAAACGAATATCAGGCTTATCATTTCCGTAAGTTTGTATGGCTTCGTCATAGGTCATTCTAGGAAAGGAACCTATATCAATACCCTTAACAGTTTTGAGCAAATGCCGGACCATTCCTTCAAAAGTGCTCAAAACATCTTCCTGTGAAACAAATGCCATTTCACAGTCAATTTGTGTGAATTCTGGTTGGCGGTCAGCCCGTAGATCTTCATCCCTAAAACACTTCACAATTTGAAAGTATTTGTCCATTCCCCCCACCATAAGTAATTGCTTAAAGGTTTGTGGCGATTGCGGGAGGGCATAGAACTGACCTTTGTTCATACGGGAAGGAACTACAAAATCGCGTGCGCCTTCAGGGGTGGATTTTATTAAATAAGGAGTTTCTACTTCTATAAACCCTTCCTGTGAAAGATAATTCCGAACGGCGATAGATACTTGATGCCGAAAGATAAGATTGTTTTTTACCGGATTTCTTCGAATATCCAAGTAGCGGTATTTCATTCGGAGATCTTCCCCTCCATCTGTTTCATCTTCTATGGTGAAGGGAGGTAATTTAGCCTCATTTAAGATAGTCAAATCTGAAACCAAAATTTCAATATCCCCGGTTGGGATGTTTTTATTTTTAGACTCACGTTCTATAACTTTTCCGGAAACTTGAATAACACATTCCCTGCCAAGCGATTTAGCGAGTTCAAAAACATTTTTGGGCGTGCGTTCCTCATCAAAAATAAGTTGGGTAATTCCATAACGATCCCGAAGGTCCACCCATATCATAAACCCTTTATCCCGTGTTTTCTGAACCCATCCGGCCAATGTTATATCCTTATCAACATCAGCTATTCGCAATGCGTTACAATTATGGCTTCTGTACATACGTATAGCATATTTAGAGCCGCAAAGTTAATAAGATAAAGCTGAAAAAAGGATTTAAAATAATGGAACGTTAATATAACGGGGAAGAGAACTATTAAAATAATTAAATTATTAAATATCAGCATTTTACATTTGAAATGTAAATTTAATGTTAACTAAAAGTGTTTTTAATGTAAATCTTTTTGTAAATTTGTTACAGAAGTGTAAACAAAGAATCAAATTAAACATAAAATATAGACAGCATGAAAAACTTAATGTTAACCTTTGCAATGCTATTTTCAGTTGTCCTAATAGCACAAGAGAGTAAACCAACGCTTGAAAAGGAAGGGGATTTAATAAAAGCAACTTATTTCCATGACAATGGACAGATTTCCCAAACGGGTTATTATTTGAACGATAAACCACATGGGGAATGGAAGGCATACAATACTGAAGGGGAAAAAATAGCGATGGGTTTGTATGATTTAGGAAAGAAAACAGGGAAATGGTTCTTTTGGACAGAAGGAAAATTAAGTGAGGTTAACTATGAAGATAGTAAGATTGTAAGTGTTACGGAATGGAATAAAGCCAATTCAATAGCGGTTAATAAATAAGGATTATAATATCAAATGATATAAAAAAAGCCTCATGAAATTTTCATGAGGCTTTTGGCTTTTTTAAGCTACCGATTTCAAATCTTCTTTAACCTCCTGTAATTGTGTATTTTTAGAGAATCTCCTTTTTATTCGGAGTTTCAATTTACTCACCAGTAAGAAAGTTACCGGAACAATGACTAAGGTAAGGAAGGTGGCAAATGTCAAGCCGAAAATAACAGTCCAGGCCAGTGGCCCCCAGAAAATCACATTATCCCCACCAATGTATATTTTTGGATTGAACTCGGCAAATAGTGAAAAGAAATCGATATTGAGCCCTACGGCCAATGGAATCAACCCTAATACTGTAGTGATTGCTGTCAAAATCACAGGGCGCAAACGGGCTTTTCCTCCTTCAATAATGGCTTTTTTTGTTTCTTCAATAGCTAGTTCATCGCCTTCATCCAACTCAAGCGCAACTTTTCTCCTGTCGATCAGAAGCTGTGTATAATCTAGTAGTACTACTCCATTATTGACCACAATTCCGGCTAGGGAAATAATGCCCATCATGGTCATGATAATGACAAAAGTCATGTTAAAGATGACCAATCCGAATAAAACACCTATAAAACTCAGGAAAATAGCTAGCATGATAATAGCCGGTTTGGAAATAGAACTGAACTGGAAAATAAGCAATAGCATAATTAACCCTAAACCGGAAACCAATGCCCCTAAAAGAAAGGTCATGTTTTTTTCTTGTTCTTCTATTTCTCCGGTGAACTTATAGGTTACAGCATCTGACTTTTCAAAACTTTTGAGTTCTGATTTTAGCTGATTGACAATTTCGTTTGCATTGTACCCTGGTAATACAGCAGAATATAATGTTACCACTCTATTCAGGTTTCGGTGCTTAATGGCGCTAAAAGAGGCTGTATTCTTTTGTTTTACAAGGGCAGCCACAGGAATTTCACGTAATTGTCCGGTAGCTTGGTCACGGAATGTAATTTTTTGGTTGAAGAGTGCACTAGGGTTGTAGCGATTGTCTTCATTAAAACGGACATTGATGTCATAATCTTCGCCATTTTTTTTATAAACTCCTGCTTTTTCTCCAAACAGTGCTCTTCTGAGTTGTGTGCCTACCTGTCCTGCGGCAACCCCTAGTTCTCCTGCTTTTTCTCTGTCAACAGTTACCTGCATTACAGGTTTGTTTCGGTTTACATCTATTTTGAGCTCTTCAATGCCGGCTACGTTTTTGGTGTTGATAAAGTCGCGCATTTTTTCTGCTGTAAAAATAAGTTCAGCATAATCATCGCCTGTAATTTCAACATTTACAGGGTAACCGACAGGAGGGCCTACAGCATCTTTTTCTACGGAAATAGCAACTCCTGGATAACGTCCGGCTAGGGCTTCTTGGACACGTTTGCGCAATTCTTCGCTATCTTCCCCATTTCGGTATTTAAATTCCCGAAGGGAAACAGTTATTTTCCCCCTATGTGGCATTTCAGCATTTGATCCGCCATCAGTTTGTGGGTTTCCAGCGCCTTCGCCTACTTGCGATACGGCAGATTCTACCATAAAATTACGTCCGTTCTTATTATATTTAGGGTCATTTAAAACCGTATATACCCGGGTTTCAATATCTTTTGTAATGGCATTGGTTTTCTCAATATCCGTTCCTTGCGGGTATTCGATGTAAACAATGATCTGGTTGGGTTTGTTGTCAGGGAAAAATTCTACTTTTGGCGATGCGATGCCTACTAATACGAAAGACAGGAAAAGCAGCATAATGGTACCTCCTAAAAATGCATAGGGATGCCATCCACGCAATGCATACGAAAGGAAGTTTTTGTATTTGTTTTCGAGCCAAACTAAAAATCCTTTTTGAAAACGTAGTGCTAATTTTTTGAGCACATATTTGTATAACCAAAACATTCCTGCTGAAAAAATCATTAAGGTTCCTAGTCCTCTTACTGCTCCTCCTGCAAAAACGAGCAATAATCCAAGCCCTCCCAAGATAATAGTGAGCCGGATAAGCCCTTTTCGTGTAATCTCTCGTTCTTTAACCTCCATGAATTGGGAAACAAGCATGGAATTGATAAAAATAGCTACGAAAAGGGAAGAGCCTAATACAATAGACAGTGTTATAGGGAAGTAGATCATGAATTCACCCATAACACCAGGCCACATACCTAAAGGAATAAAGGCGGCTACGGTAGTGGCGGTAGAAATAATGATAGGGAATGCGATTTCACCGATACCTTTTTTGGCTGCTTGTGTGCGGCTCATACCTTCTTCATCCATGAGGCGATATACGTTTTCTACCACTACAATGCCATTGTCTACTAACATTCCGAGCCCCATGACCAAAGCGAATAATACCATAGTGTTCATGGTGTAACCTAAGGTTTGGAGAACCATAAATGACATAAACATGGACATAGGGATGGCAAAACCAACGAAAAGGGCGTTTCTAAACCCTAAGAAAAACATCAATACGGTTACTACAAGGATAACCCCAAAAATGATGTTGTTAACTAAATCATTCACTTGGTTGAGGGTAATAGATGATTGGTCATTGGAAATCGAAATTTTTAAATCGCTTGGAAAATAATTTTCTCGGGATTCATTTACAATTTTATTGATTTGCTCAGTAGCTTCTACAAGGTTTTTTCCTGCACGTTTTTTTACGTCCAACATTACCACACTTTCTCCAAATGTTCTTGCATAGGTGGTTTTGTCTTCATCTTTAAAGGTCACTTTGGCCACATCTTTCAGATAAACAGCACCATCTTGCGATTTTACAACAAAATCTTCCAGTTGTTTTGGGTCTTCAATTTCGCCTAGCACACGAATGGTCCTGCGTTGTCCACTCGCAATGAGGTTTCCGGCAGAAATGGTGGCGTTCCCTCTTCTGACGGTATTGATAACATCGTCAAAGCTTACTTTGGCAGCCGCCATTTTATAAATATCAACAGCTACTTCTACTTCTTTTTCTTGTGCGCCACGTATGTCTACTTGTTTGATTTCGGGCAAGGCTTCAATTTTGTCTTCCAGATACTCGCCAAACTCTTTAAGCTTATCTACCGGATAATCACCTTCTATGTTGATGTTGAGAATGGGAAATTCTTCAGAAAAGTTCAGATCAAATACATTGGGTTCTACTTTTGCTTGGTTAAATGTGGGCCAATCTTCGCTTGCTTTTTCTGAATCTACTTTGTCTTTTACTTTTTGCTTGGCATCTTCCACGGCAATATCTTCATCAAACTCCACCGTAATAATGGAATAGTCTTCCTGAGAAGTGGAAGTGATTTCTACCACATTACTGACGTTTCTCAGCTCTTCCTCAAGTGGATCAGTAATTAAACGTTCTACATCTTCTGCAGTGTTACCGGGGTATACAGAGCTAATATATATTTTGGTTTCCTTGATTTCCGGGAAATTTTCTCTTGGCATAGTGTAATATGCAGAGAGCCCCATAAACAGGAAAATGGCCATAATTACATATACTACTGTTTTATTGTTGATTGCCCATGAAGATAAAGCAAACTCTTTATCTATTTTTTTATTTTGATAACTCATGTTGTTTATTTTTTATTGATGAGTTTTACTTTTTGACCATCTTTTACACTTCTGGCACCTTCTTTTATAATTGCATCTCCGCTAGCCACTCCTTTTATAACTTCTACGATGTCTCCTTGTGTTTTGCCGGTTTCTATGATTGCTCTTTGGGCAATGGCTTCTTTACTGCTGTCAATGATAGAAGAGGCAATGTAAACGTATTGTTCTCCATCGGCATTTTCAGAAACAATGCTTTGGGGTATAAGAATGGCAGCCTTATTAGTGTAATCATTGATTCTAAGTTTTGCTGTAAGGTTGGGTTTGATATTGCCGGAGGTATTCGGAACACCAACTTCTATTTTGAATGACCTATTGTTTGGATTGATGTAATTGCTTACTTGCCTGACTTTAGTGTTAACTGTTTCTCCAAGAATAGGGAATTCAACTTGTACATGGGTTCCTTTTTTAATATCGGCAAGGTATTTTTCAGGAACTTCGGCCTCGATATACATATCATTTAGGTTTACAATCCGCATAATTTCTCTTCCGGGAGCTACTACACTTCCTTGCTCGGAAAAAATTTCATCAATGATTCCTGAAAATGGAGCTGTAATGGAAGTCTTAGCAAGTTGATTCCGCATTTGGGCAACAGCTTCACTTTGTGCTTCATAGGTGCTTTTTGCTTGGAGGTATTGAATTTCAGAGCCTATTTTTTGATCCCAAAGTCTTTTTTGCCGCTCGTAAGTGGTTTTTGCAAGATTAGCTTGTACTTGCATTTGGGCAAGCTGTTGGCTTAATCCTCCATCATCGATTTTAGCAAGCAACTGCCCCTTTTTTACAGCTTCACCTTTTTTTACATAGATTTTGTATAACACACCTGAATATTCTGCAAAAATGATGATGTTTTGTTTTGTGTCTACACTTCCCTGTATTTCTACGTAGTGGTTGAATAAGGTGTCTTTAACTGTAAAAGAGCTAACAAGGGCTAACTTTTTAACGGTATCGAGTTTTGCGATAGCTTCATCCAGTTCTGATAGCTGGGTGTTTAATAAATCATTTTGAATAACAAGCTCTCCTCTTTTAGTACGGAGTGCATCCAAATTACCTTCTTCAATAAGTTCTTCTACCGTTTTTTTGGAGCCATTTGCACATGAAGTAAGTATGAAGGCTGCAGATAGGATGATATATATATATTTCATTAGTGTTTTTAAGTTTAGAAGTTTAACGCTTAGGAGTTTAGATGTTTTATGGGAGAATTAGTCAGTTGGGATTTATATAATCCGTTCAACATTCTCGTGATTTTTTCGATGAAAAGTCTTATTAGTTCGTATTTTTCATCTGAAATATAGTTTAGTTCGGAAGAGATGATTGTTTGATTTAATAATTCTAGAGAAGACCCATATGCGATTGCTGTAAATCGGGCTTTATCTTTTTCGGTATGTCGCCCTGTACCTTCTGCAATGTTTGATGCAATAGAAACAGCACTACGTCTCATTTGAGAGGTAAGCCCAAAGCGCTCATCTTCTGGAAAAATTTTAGTTAACGAGTATACAAGAATTGACAGGGATTTAGCTTCTTGCCATACTTTTGATTTTTCAAATGAAAAGGTCTTCTTCATAATTACTAAACTTTTAAACATTTTTAAACTATTGGACGCTTATTTTGATATGCCTCTGGAATTAAAAATAGTTTCTAGTGCTGCTTTTTTGGTAACTACATCTAGCATTGCTTGTAAATATTCTTGTTGACTTGCATATAACTGCAATTGTGCTTGTCTTAGTTCAAAACTGGATGTGATCCCTTCAGTATATTTAATTTGATTTTTGCGTTCAATACGTTCTGCAAGATTTAAATTTTGCTTAGAAGTGCTGTATTGTTCTATAGCAAATTGATATTCACTTCTAGCAGATTCAAGTTGTAATTTTATTTTTTGTTCTGTTTCTGTTAAGTCGGTAGTTGCTTTTTCCAATTCAATTTTTGCTCGTTGGGTTCTGGCAGACCGCTCTAATGAACTAAAAACAGGAATGTTTAAAGTAACTCCTAATAAGGAACTTCCAAACCATTGTTGTTCTCTACTTAAAAACCTAAACTCATCATTAAACCCTTGATAGTTTCCATTTAAAAAAGCATTTAATGTAGGCAGGGCACGGCTTTTTTCAAGTTTAAGTAAAAGTTCTTGGGAACGTTTATTATTATTGGCAATAAGATAGTCAATATTACTTTCTACATCAAAGGGTGCTTCAATAAGTGCTTGGTTGATGTTTTGAACAGTTAAATTTTCTAGTGATTCTGTAAATTCAACTTCTACGTTTAAGTCAATTCCTAGAGTGATGTTGAAGAGTTTATACGCAATGTCCTTCAATCGAAGTGCATTATTGAGATCACTAGTTATATTTGCAAGGGTAATTTGTAACTGCTCAAGGTCTTCTTCTTCAGCAAGGCCGTTTTCATAAATTTTTTCAGTTTCATCTACATTTTTTTGAAGGGCATTTTTATTCTTTTCAAGAATCAAAACACTTTCTTCAGCTAATAAAACATTCCCGTAAGCTTCAATAACAGCTTTACGAACTTCTAAATCTGTTTTTACTTTGGCATTTTTAGAAATTTTGAGAAATACTTTAGCAGATTGAAGCCCTACAAGATAAGATCCGTCAAAAAGGAGTTGTTTTAAAGTAGCGGTAGCTGAAGCACTTTGTTTGGTTCCAAAAATGATTTCAGAAAATGTTCCGGGCTCTCCACCAAAAAACTCTGCGGGAATCAATGAAACTTGTTGTTTGAGAAAATTTTGGTATTCTATAGAGGCGTCTATTTTAGGCAGCCCTGTGGCTGTTGTTTCCCACTTTTGTTTCTTGGCAGCTTCAATATCCCTTTGGGCATTGATAGCCATTCGGTTATTTTCTAGTGCATAGTTAATAGCTTCTTCTAATGAAAAGCGGTATTCTTTTTGCTGGGCAATTCCCGTAGTGATATAAAGTAGTGTGAAGAAAGTTAGCGTAATTATTCTCATTCGTCCTTTGATTGTATTTTGTTAAGTTGTGCTAATATTTTCATGCCTTTTTTGGTGACAATGGCTCGTAAATGATATTCAAGATAATTTTCCATGAGCTGTTCCATAGAATATTGTTTGTTTGGAAATAAGTCACCATCTTTTATCCCCGTCATCCCATTAAAATACATTCTAGTCACAAAATCAACATTTAAGCTTTTTCTGAAAAGGCCCTTATCTATACCTTCTTTAAGGTTATCAGAAACACTTTCGTGCATCACTTCAAATTGCTTCTTTTTTAAAGCTTCATAGGTTTCCGGATAATATTTTTTGAGTTGGTATTGGGGAGAGGATTTTTCATTTTTAAGACTTTCCATCACGTACCTTTTTATATGGTACAACTCTTCAATAGGGTTGGGAGCTGTATCGCAAATAGCGTCAATCCCAGAACATATATTTTCAAACAAATAAAAAGTACATGCTTCTACCAGTTGGGTTTTGTTTTCGTAATGTGCATAGATGGTTTTTTTCGAAATTCCCATTTCATTGGCAATATCATCCATAGTAACGCTCTTAAAACCAAGGGTTAAGAACATGTCGGTAGCTTTATGTAAAATAGTCTCTTTCATTATTTTAATGAGGGCAAAAATACACAAGGAAACTATAAAAACAATAAAAGTTTCCAAAGTTTTACAATTATTTAACAAAAGATTTGTCCAATAGGCATATTGAATTATATTATTTTAGCAGGAAAATAACTAACAAAAATGTTGTCTATTCAGGAATATAGAAAAGCATTTCTCGGTTACTTAGCTGAGAAGGTCAATGTAAAAGAACCGCATAATTTATATGCTCCAGTAGAATATATGATGCAATTGGGAGGAAAGCGGATCCGGCCTATATTAACATTAATGACTGCTGCTATTTTTGACAGTAATTATAAAAAAGCCTTAGATGCTGCTTTAGCGATTGAAATGTTTCATAATTTTTCGCTAGTGCATGATGATATTATGGATGACGCACCTATACGTAGAGGAAAACTGACAGTACATAAAAAATGGGATATAAGCACTGCAGTTCTCTCTGGAGATGCGATGCTTATTATGGCATATAATTTTCTTGAAGGATATGATGAAAAAACATTTAAAAAACTATTGGTTTTATTTAATAAGACGGCCATGCAGGTTTGTGAAGGGCAGCAGTATGATATTGACTTTGAAACAAGGGAGGATGTTACATTGCCTGAATACATGAAGATGGTTGAATATAAAACGGCAGTACTTATAGGGGCAGCAATGAAAATGGGAGCTATAGTAGCTCAGTCAAGTATGGAAGATGCACAGGCAATATCTAATTTTGGGGTGAATTTGGGTATTGCGTTCCAGTTACAAGATGATTATTTAGACGTTTTTGGAGACCCAAAAACGTTTGGAAAACAAACAGGAGGTGATATCATTGAGAATAAAAAGACATTTTTATACTTAAAGGCTTTAGAAAAAGCCCCAAGGCAAACAGCTCAGATGTTACGATATTTATTTTCCATCCAACCTCCGGATGCTACTGAAAAAATAAAAACAGTGAAAAACATCTATAAAGAAACCGAAGCTGTTAAAATGTTGCAAAAGGCAATAACAAATTATACTGAAAAAGCGTTTAAAGAATTAGACCGCATTAGTATAAATGAAGGTAAAAAAGCCATTTTAAAACAGTTTGGAGAAGACCTTATGAGCAGGACAATATAGATCTTGTCTCATTTTACAATAGGGATTTCATAACTTGTAATAATAGGAATGCTTATAAATTCTTCAATGGTTTCTTGGGTTTTTACAATAGCAACTATTTCTATGGCTACATGGATTCCATAAATATTATCAGTATTATTAATGCCCAAATAAGTTTTCTTTCCATTCACTTCTTTTACCTCCACAACTCCTGACTTATAATTTTCCCGAGAGGCATCTATTTCATATAAAAAATCTTTTTTGTTATTAAAAAGGAGTGTATTTTCTTCATCTAATAAGTAGATATCACAAATATTTGCTCCTGGGGGGGCATTCAGGCTGGCAACAGCACTGCTAAGCGATTTATCATTGTCAATAAACTTTGTCAATGAAGCTGCAAGGTCAAAAGAGTGAAGAGTGTTTTTAATATCGTCTTCATTTCTGGATGCTGTAAATACATAAAACCATTCAACAGTGTTTTCAGGAAGGTTCACAGGTAGAATTACTCGGTTTTTTCCACCTTTCAAAACAGTATTAGAGCGGCTGTTAAGGTAAAATTGCTCGTTCTGTAATGACTCTGTTACTGTTTTATCAATAGTTCGATAATGAAGAGTTTGATATCCATAAGTAGTATCTCTTTCTATTTTATAGCTTACAGTTAATGGTTTATTTCGAGAGGTATTCACAAGAACATTTAATGAAAACGAACATATTTTTTTGTGGTTGTTCTTTACAACAAGTGTGTAAATACCCTCTCTTGTTGCAGTAATGGAAGTATGAAGTTTTTTCACATTCGTATCTGAAAATACCAAATGATCTGGATATTCTGACAAGGTTATTTCAGAAACCTTTCCCTTTTTTCGGTTTAGGCTAATCCCAATGACATCTCCTTTTCCTGCTGCAAAAAGAAACTCTTGTTCAGTTTCAGGAGATAATGTTACTGTTTGATTGACAACAGTATGTTGCGCATTTATAATATTTAAGGAGAGTAGGCTAAAGAAAAAGAAAAACCGGATCATACTTTTGGGCTTTAACCAAAAATACTAATTTCGATTTATAAGAGGATAAGGATTAACTAATTTCTACAAAAATATTATTTGCAAATTTTTTAGAAACAGTTTCAGTTTTTCCACCAAACTCAATTCGAATAGAACCATCAAATTCTTTCACTTCAAGTACTTTTATATCACTACTAAGTGCCAAACCAATCTCAGAAACATATTTTAAAAAAGCGACAGAATTATCATTTACGGCCATTAGTTTACATCGAGAACCACTGGTAAGGTGTGCAAGCGTTGTTTTGGGTGTCAATTCAAAATCACCATGCTCATTAGGAATAATATCACCATGCGGATCTTTTTTCGGATACTTCATAAAACGATCTAACTCGTCAATCAGTTTAGGCGATTTTATGTGCTCTAGTTGTTCGGCCACTTCATGGACTTCGTCCCAGGAAAAGTTCAGGTATTTATACAAGAAAGTTTCCCAGAGGCGGTGCTTTCGAATGAGCCATATAGCAACCTCTCTGCCCATTTTGGAGAGCTCCAATTTGCTATATTTCTCACTGCTTACCAATTTTTTAGTTTTCAGTTTTTTAATCATATTATTTACAGAAGCAGGCGAAACTTTCAGATAATCAGCTAGTTGATTGTTTCCTACTTTCGTATCTTCTTGTTCAATATGAAGATGGAAGAGTGCTTTTAGATAATCCTCTTCACTTTTTGTCAATTCTAACGAAGAATATTTGTTAGTCATGGCTAACTTTTATAGTTTTGCTAGCCAAAGATATAAAATAGATGAGTTTAATTAAAAAAAGAATAACCATTTTATGTTTATCCATAACAGGAGTTTTGTGTGCTCAGGAACAAGATAAAATAGACGAGGGAACATTGGTTACGGACCGACCTGATCAGACGGAGTCACCAACTTTGGTTCCGAAAGGCTATTTACAAGTAGAAACAGGTGCTTTTTATGAGGATAATGGAGATGGAGTGTTTAAAGAAAAAACAATGACCTATAACACAACACTGTTTCGTTATGGACTTTTAGATAATCTAGAACTTCGTTTAGGAGCTGATTTTGCAAGAGTAACCACAGAAATAAACGGTATAAAGCTGAGTGATGTTGCCAACGGGCTTTCACCATTATTGCTAGGATTGAAAATAGGGATTACTGAGGAAAAAGGCACTTTACCTGAAATAGGGTTGTTAGGGGCATTATTTTTACCCTTTAGTGCAGGAGATGACTTTAGACCAGCTACTACAGGTGCCGATATCCGGTTAGCTTTTGCACATACTTTAAGTGAAAAGTCGAGCCTGTCATATAATCTTGGAGCGCAGTGGGGAAATGACTCTCCAGAGGTAGCTTATATTTATACGTTAGCTTATGGATACAGTTTAACAGATAAATTAGGGCTATATGCAGAGCTGTATGGAGATTTTCCTGAGAATGGCACTGCAAATCATTTTTGGGATGCCGGAATGACCTATTTGCTAAGTGATAACATACAGTTGGATGCAACAATAGGTACAGGAATAAATAATGATCAGAATATACTATTAAGTGCAGGGGTAAGTTTTCGGATCCCTAAATAATGCATGATGTGATACTAAGCACTTAATTTGTTAATGAAAAAACCAAAATAGGGATAAAAAAGAACGAATAAATGAAAAAATACCTTTTACTTTTATTGATTGTAGTAAGCTGTAAAACGGAAACAAACAAAAATAAAGACGGAAAACTTCAAGTAGTTACTACAACCACAATGCTTACAGATTTACTTCAAAACATTGGAGGAGAAGCTATTAATGTTCAAGGATTAATGGGGAGTGGCGTAGACCCACATTTGTATAAAGCCAGTGAAGGGGATGTTACAAAACTTTTCAATGCTGATGTAGTTTTTTATAATGGACTTCACCTAGAGGGAAAACTGGTAGATGTTTTTGAAAAGATGGAAAGCCAAAACAAAAAAACTATTGCCGTTGCAGAAACCATAGCTAAGGATAAGCTAATAGGATCAGAATATTTTGCTTCTAATTATGATCCTCATATTTGGTTTAATATCACTTTTTGGAAAGCAATTACCCAATATGTGGCTGAAAAACTTATAGAGATAGATCCTGGAAACGGCACTTTATATAAAGAAAACAGTAAAAAATATATAAACAGATTAAACGCTTTAGAGAAAGAAATAAAGGAGGTCATAGAAACACTTCCTAAGGACAGAAGGATATTAGTAACTGCCCATGATGCATTTAATTACTTTGGTGGGGCCTATGATTTTGAAGTAGTGGGGTTGCAAGGGCTTTCTACTGCTACTGAAGCCGGAGTACAAGATGTACAGGAGCTTGCTAAGTTTATTATAGAGAAAAATATAAAAGCCATTTTTGTGGAAAGCTCGGTTCCAAAAAGGACTATAGAAGCATTACAAGCATCTGTAAAATCAAAAGGGCACAATGTCGCCATAGGAGGGACACTTTATTCAGATGCTTTGGGCACAAAAGGCACCGTAGAAGGTACTTACACAGGAATGTTTGAATACAATGTAAATACCATTGTTAACGCATTAAAATAATGAGTGAAAAAATAGCCATAAAAATAGATGACCTCACTGTAGCATATAATTATAAGCCGGTGCTATGGGACATTGATTTAGCCATTCCTGAAGGTGTTTTAATGGCTATTGTAGGACCTAATGGTGCTGGAAAATCAACTTTAATAAAATCAATTCTAGGCATCATAAAGCCCATTGCCGGAAGTATAAAAGTTTTTGGAAAAACCTATAAGGAACAATATCGACATGTAGCGTATGTGCCACAGAAAGGGAGTGTAGATTGGGATTTCCCTACTACGGCACTAGATGTAGTAATGATGGGTACATACGGAAGTTTGGGATGGATAAAACGCCCGGGGCAAAAACAAAAAAAAGCCGCTTTAGAAGCCTTGGAAAAAGTAGGAATGCTCGAATTTAAATCAAGACAAATAAGTCAGCTAAGCGGAGGCCAGCAACAGCGCATATTTTTAGCGAGAGCACTAGTCCAGGACGCCAGTATTTATTTAATGGACGAACCCTTTCAAGGAGTTGATGCCACTACAGAAAAAGCTATTATTAATATTTTGAAAGAACTGCGCAAGGCAGGAAAAACAGTGATTGTAGTTCATCATGATTTACAAACTGTTCCAGAATATTTTGATTGGGTAACTTTTTTAAATGTAAAAAAGATTGCTACAGGCCCTGTAAAAGATATTTTTAATGATGATAATTTAACGAAAACATACGGTATTAATTATAAGGTAAGTATTCAGCAATAATGAATATACAAGAGTATTTCTCGTTAGTAATCAATGACTATACACTCCGGACCATCACCATGGGAACAGCCGTATTGGGGGCCATTTGTGGGATGTTAGGCAGTTTTGCTGTACTCAGAAAACAAAGCCTTTTAGGAGATGCCATTTCCCATGCAGCATTGCCTGGGATAGCCATTGCATTTCTTATAACAGGCACAAAAAACACAAACACACTGCTTATAGGCGCTTTAATAAGTGGGCTTATAGGAACTTTTTGGATTAGGGGAATTGTTAAAAAAACACACTTGAAATCAGATACTGCATTAGGCCTTATTCTATCTTTATTTTTTGGTTTTGGGATGCTGCTGCTCACCTTTATTCAGAAAATGCCCAATGCCAATCAAGCTGGGCTCGATAAATACTTGTTTGGCCAGGCCGCTACATTGATAGAAAGTGATGTATGGCTAATGAGTATTATAACAGGAATAAGCCTGATAGTTTTGTTATTATTTTGGAAAGAGTTGAAACTTCTTCTTTTTGACGTGGATTATATCAAATCCTTGGGATTTAATACACGTTTTCTGGATATTTTAATAACCTCTTTCATCGTCTTGGCGATTGTTCTAGGGCTACAAACTGTAGGTGTAGTATTGATGAGTGCCATGCTATTGGCCCCTGCTGCTGCTGCAAGGCAATGGACCAATAGTTTGGGGATAATGGTTTTTTTAGCAGCTGTTTTCGGAGCAGCTTCAGGAGTCATAGGAACAGCTATAAGTGCTAGTTCAAATAATCTATCAACCGGCCCTTTAATTGTCTTGGTAGCGGCATTTTTTGTCGTACTATCTTTTATTTTCTCCCCCGGGAGAGGGTTATTGTTCAGAGAAATACGCTATCGAAAGAACCGAAGCGATTTACAATTACATAAGACATTGGCTTTTATGTACAATATTGCTAAAACACATGAAGATATAAGTCATCCACATGCGATAAAAATCTTGAATAACTTTCAGGGATATAACAAACGATCGCTTAAAAAGTTAGAAAGTAAAGAATATATAACCATTCAAGGAACCATGTGGGCGCTTACTAAAAAAGGCTATAAAAAAGCCACTAACTTATATACACAGGAAGACGATGAGTAGTGCACAGATAGAAATACAACTCATAGCCTCTTTAGTGGCCATTGCATGTGCCATCCCCGGAACCTTTTTAGTCCTACGGAAAATGGCGATGATCAGTGATGCCATAAGCCATTCTATTCTGCCTGGAATTGTTGTTGGGTTCTTCTTAACGCACGATCTTAATTCCCCTTGGTTGATTCTTTTAGCAGGTGTTACAGGGGTCATTACTGTCTTTTTAGTAGAGTTTATTCAAAAAACAGGACTGGTAAAAGAAGATACTGCCATCGGATTGGTATTTCCGGCATTGTTCAGTATTGGTGTCATCCTTATTGCCAAGAACGCAGACGATGTGCATTTAGATATAGATGCTGTGTTGCTAGGAGAACTGGCCTTTGCGCCATTTGACCGATTACTCATTAGCGGAACAGATTACGGGCCCAAATCTCTTTGGGTTATTGGGACGATTTTAATAATAACCATTGTATTTTTGATAGCATTTTTCAAAGAGCTCAAAGTAAGTACTTTTGACAAAGGTTTAGCAGCGACATTAGGTTTCTCACCTGTAATCATACATTATGGGCTTATGGCGATAGCCTCTGTTACCACAGTAGGCGCTTTTGATGCGGTAGGTGCTGTTTTAGTTGTAGCATTAATGATTGCACCACCGGCAATGGCATATTTACTGACTAGCAACCTAAAGAAAATGTTAACCTTAGCTTGTTTCTTCGGCCTTATAGGGGCTATAATTGGATATTGGGTAGCGCATTGGCTAGACGCTTCCATTGCAGGAGCAATGACCTCCGTTTTGGGGATTATGTTCTTTCTGATATACCTATTTGCGCCTAATCGTGGAGTTATATCTATATTATATCGACAAAAACGACAAAAAACGGAAGTACACTTGCTCACATTTTTATTACACTTACAAAACCATGATGAAGAAACAGAGCGACATATAAATCACCTTGAAGAACATATCAACTGGGGGAGGTTAAAATCTAAGACAATATTAACGCTTGCCTTAAAAAACAACATGATTACTATCAATAAAAATATCATATCACTAACCCCTAAAGGAAAAAGCTTTACTTCTGAAGCAATTAAATATATCATTACCAATAAGAGTGCTGCCATTGAAGAAATGAAAGAGCGCTTTTTTCTTTTTAGAGGATAAAAACATAATTTAAAAATGTAATAAAAGAAAATTCTTATTATTTCTGTTGCAGATTCATAAAGTAAAAAATATCACCACTTAACAATTACTTAACAAGGCCAATAACAATCACCTCTCAATCGACATTTCAACAATTTGTGTTAAAAACTTTAACTGATTAAACTCAGAACTTGCTTTCAATTTCAACAACATTTTTGAATCTTTGTTAAAGACAATCTGACTCAATATAATTTCTATTAATTTATTAAAAACCAAAGCACTATGTCTGTAGCAGTTGAGCCTATTTTACAAGAAAATAAAGACCGATTCGTTATTTTTCCTATACAACATCACGATATTTGGGATTGGTACAAAAAACAAGAAGCATGCTTTTGGACTGCTGAAGAAATAGACTTGCACCAAGATTTAAGCGATTGGAACACCAAGCTCAATAAAGATGAAAAATACTTTATTAAACACATCCTTGCTTTCTTTGCTGCTTCAGATGGGATTGTAAATGAGAACTTGGCAGAGAACTTTGTGAACGAAGTACAATATTCTGAAGCAAAATTCTTCTACGGGTTTCAAATCATGATGGAAAATATTCATTCAGAAACCTACTCATTGTTAATAGATACATATGTAAAAGATGAGGTAGAAAAAAACAATTTGTTTAAAGCGATAGAAGTTTTTCCCGCTATTAAAAAGAAAGCAGATTGGGCATTAAAATGGATAGAATCACCTAGTTTTGCAGAAAGGCTTATAGCATTTGCTGCCGTAGAAGGAATTTTCTTTTCAGGAGCGTTCTGTTCTATTTTTTGGTTAAAAAAACGAGGATTAATGCCGGGACTTACGTTTTCAAATGAGCTTATCTCCAGAGATGAAGGCATGCATTGTGATTTTGCTGTACATTTACATAACAATCACTTGGTAAATAAAGTGACTCCTGAACGAATTAAGGAAATAATTGTGGATGCCTTAAATATTGAGCGCGAATTCATCACGGAATCGCTTCCGGCAAGCCTTATAGGAATGAACGCTAAATTGATGACACAGTATTTGGAGTTTGTTACAGACAGGCTTTTAGTGGAATTGAACTGTGATAAAGTATACAATGCATCCAACCCTTTTGATTTTATGGAGATGATATCCCTTCAAGGAAAAACCAATTTCTTTGAAAAAAGGGTGTCCGAATATCAAAAAGCGGGGGTATTGAACAAAGACAAAGACGAAACATCTCAAAAAATAAGCTTCGACGCTGATTTTTAGCATAAGGAAATTCAGAACACCTTATAGGTGTATAAACATACGGCTCCTTACTAAAAAAAGAACCTGAAAATTTGCTTACTATGGCTACTTTCCTATTCTTTTTTGAGAGCTTTAAAAATATAATTTAAGGGAAATAATAAACAACTAAAAAACAAGGGCATGTTTGTAGTAAAAAGAGATGGTAGAAAAGAACCGGTAATGTTTGATAAAATTACCGCTCGCGTACGAAAATTGTGTTATGGATTGAATGATCTGGTAGATCCTGTAAAAGTAGCTATGCGCGTTATAGAAGGATTATATGATGGTGTAACCACGTCAGAGTTAGATAATTTGGCTGCAGAAACAGCGGCGACTATGACTACTACGCATCCCGATTATGCACGATTGGCAGCTAGAATATCAGTATCAAATTTGCACAAAAACACCAAAAAATCCTTTTCCGAAACCATGACAGATTTATATGAATATGTAAATCCGCGTACCGGGAAAAAAGCACCATTGCTTTCAGATGAGGTCTATAAAGTGATCATGGAACATGCTGACACTTTAGATTCCAGCATTATTTACAACCGTGATTTTGGTTATGACTATTTCGGGTTTAAAACTTTAGAGCGTTCATACCTATTAAAGTTAAATGGGCAGATAGCAGAACGTCCACAGCATATGCTGATGAGAGTTTCTATAGGGATTCATTTGAATGATATTGATAGCGCTCTGGAGACCTATGAACTCATGTCTAAAAAATACTTTACACACGCTACACCAACCTTGTTCAACTCTGGAACACCCAAACCACAAATGTCATCTTGTTTCCTGTTGACTATGAAAGAAGATAGCATAGATGGTATATACGACACCCTAAAACAAACAGCCAAAATATCACAATCAGCAGGAGGGATTGGCCTATCTATCCACAATATTCGTGCAACAGGATCCTATATAGGGGGCACCAACGGGACTTCTAACGGAATTGTGCCTATGCTACGTGTATATAATGATACAGCACGTTATGTTGATCAAGGAGGGGGAAAACGAAAAGGAAGTTTTGCCATTTACATAGAACCTTGGCATGCAGATATTTTTGACTTTTTAGATTTGAAGAAGAATCATGGAAAAGAAGAGATGCGGGCACGAGACCTTTTTTATGCCATGTGGATTCCCGATTTATTTATGAAGCGTGTGCAAGAAGATGGTAATTGGACATTAATGTGCCCGAATGAATGCCCTGGGCTTTTTGATGTGCATAGTGAAGAATTTGAAACGTTGTATGAGAAATATGAAGCAGAAGGCAAAGGGAGAAAAAGCATTAAAGCTCGTGAGCTTTGGGAGAAAATATTAGAGTCCCAAATAGAAACGGGAACCCCTTACATGCTTTATAAAGATGCGGCGAATAGAAAATCGAACCAAAAGAATTTAGGCACTATACGTTCTTCTAATCTTTGTACCGAGATTTTGGAATATACTTCACCAGATGAAGTTGCCGTATGTAACCTAGCCTCTATTGCATTACCGATGTTTGTGAAAAATGGAGCATTTGACCATAAAGAATTGTTTAAAGTAACCAAACAGGTTACCAAAAACTTAAACAAGGTTATTGACCGGAATTATTATCCGGTAGAAGAAGCCCGGAACTCCAATATGCGCCATCGGCCTATAGGTCTTGGAGTTCAAGGATTGGCAGACACATTTATTATGCTTCGCATGCCATTTACCAGTGATGAAGCAAAACAATTGAATCAAGATATTTTTGAAACTCTCTATTATGCTGCTGTAACCGCTTCTATGGAGCTTGCTAAAGAAGAAGGCCCATATGAATCGTACAAAGGATCTCCTGTTTCAAAAGGAGAATTTCAGCATAATTTGTGGGGAATAAAAGATGAAGAGTTAAGTGGACTTTGGGATTGGGGAAAACTAAGAAAGGATATTAAAAAACATGGTGTTAGGAACTCATTGTTAGTAGCACCGATGCCAACTGCCTCCACTTCGCAAATACTAGGGAACAATGAGTGTTTTGAGCCTTATACATCAAACATTTATACAAGACGTGTGCTTTCTGGAGAGTTTATTGTGGTGAATAAACATTTACTGGAAGACTTAGTAAATATGGGATTATGGACAGAGGAGTTGAAACAAGAATTAATGCGTGCCAATGGATCTATTCAACATATAGATGTTATCCCTCAGGAAATTAAAGAACTATACAAAACGGTATGGGAAATGAGCATGAAGGACATCATAGACATGTCGCGCCAGAGAGGGTATTTTATAGACCAGTCACAATCACTCAACCTGTTTATGGAAAATGCCAATATGGCAAAACTAACCTCGATGCATTTCTATGCATGGAAGAGTGGATTAAAAACAGGAATGTATTATCTGAGAACAAAATCGGCAGTAGATGCAATTAAGTTTACATTAGATAATACCAAAAAGTCAGAACCCGTTCCCGAGGCAATAGCAACGCAGGCAAAAGGGACAAACCCGGCAGTAGCGGTAGAACCACTTTCACCTCAAGAATTGAAAGAAATGATAGCAAGGTCAAAAGAAAATGAAGATGATGATTGCCTAATGTGTGGGTCATAATAACAACATTAATAGGGGCTGTCTGAAAAGTAGCTTTTTTGTCAATTCGGGCGCAGTCGAGAATTTTATATAGTTGATAACCAAATATTTCGACTGCGCTCAATATGACATATTTGGAACTTTTATGGCTTTTCATACAGCCCGTTGTCATTTAAAGAAAGTACCACTATGATGCAATGGGAACAATTGCTATCCCTTAAACGTTTTGGAGATACCCATAAGCGGCTCCGAAAAGAACAAGACGAAACCCGTTTGGGTTTTGAAGTAGATTACGACCGGATTATATTTTCTTCTGCATTTAGGAGCCTGCAAGACAAAACACAGGTAATTCCCTTATCTAAAACTGATTTTGTACATACCCGGCTTACCCATAGCTTGGAGGTCTCGGTAGTAGGGCGAAGTTTAGGAAGATTGGCCGGTAAAAAAATACTGGAAAAACATCCACACTTAAGAGAAATCCATGGATATCATTTCAATGACTTTGGAGCTATTGTCGCTGCTGCAGCATTGGCACATGATATCGGGAATCCTCCTTTTGGGCATAGCGGGGAAAAGGCTATTGGTGAATATTTTAAAAAGGGAAACGGAACACAATACAAAAATGACCTTACTGATAAAGAATTTCAAGACCTTATAGCTTTTGAAGGAAACGCAAATGGATTTAAGATCCTTACTGAAACCCGAAAAGGAATAGAAGGAGGCTTACGTTTAAGCTATGCTACGCTAGGAGCCTTTACGAAATACCCGAAAGAATCCTTGCCGGTAAAACCGTCATCACATATTGCCGATAAAAAGTTTGGAATATTTCAAACACAAAAACCATTTTTTGAAGAAGTGTTTTCCGAATTAGGAATTCAGCAAACCAATAAAGGAACAAATATTTCGTATGCACGTCATCCTCTAGCATATTTAGTAGAAGCAGCAGACGATATTTGCTATACTATTATAGATTTTGAAGACGGTATTAATCTCGGTTTGGTAGATGAATCATATGCCCTGGAATATTTGATAAGTCTGGTAAAAGATAAAATCAACACCAAAAAATACCATGAGCTGCATACTAAAGAAGACCGATTGGGCTATTTACGGGCAATGGCAATTAATGTATTGATAGAAGAGACTGTGGAAATTTTTATAAGAAACGAAGAGGCAATTCTACAAGGTACATTTACGACTGCACTGCTGGAAAAATCTAATTACAAAGCTCAAATAGATGATATTATAAAATTAAGTATTGAAAAAATATACCGGTCAAAAGAAGTTATTGAGAAAGAAATTACTGGGTATGCAGTTATTGAACGGTTGCTGGATGTTTTTTTAAAAGCAGCAGTTAGCAAATTTAAAGGAGAAGAAAGCAATTATGACAAACTAATATTGTATTTAATTCCTGAAAAGTATTTAAAAACAGACGCATCGTTATATACTTGCATCTTAAACATCAGTTGCTTTATTGCCAGTTTGACGGATGGCAGGATTACAGAATTGTTTCAAAAAATGAACAAATAAGAATTACGAATTCATAAACTCCTCAATCTCTTCCACCTCAATAGGGATGTTTTTCATAAGATTTAGAGGTTCTCCTTTTTCTTGTATTACTACATCGTCCTCTAAGCGAATGCCCATACGTTCCTCAGGAATATAAATCCCGGGCTCTACGGTAAATACCATATTTGCTTTCATAGGGGTTTTTAATTCGCCATAATCATGTGTGTCCAACCCAATATGATGGCTAGTGCCATGCATAAAGTATTTTTTGTACGCAGGCCAATCCGGATTCTCATTTTGTATAGTTGCTTTGTCCAACAACCCTAAATGAAGTAATTCAGAAGTCATAATCTTTCCCACTTCTACATGATACTCTTTCCACAATGTTCCGGGAACCAACA
Organism: Leptobacterium meishanense; assembly: GCF_037645805.1. NCBI lineage: Bacteria > Pseudomonadati > Bacteroidota > Flavobacteriia > Flavobacteriales > Flavobacteriaceae > Leptobacterium > Leptobacterium meishanense. The sequence continues at coordinate 154,438 of NZ_JBBEXE010000005.1, read as the reverse complement.
TTTTAGTAGCCTCATTTTTTACACGGAGGACAGCATTATAGACTTCCTTTTGCCGTTTCGTAAATCGCCCATTTACAGGAATGGTGCGCGTCATATCACTGGAATAGTTTGCGTATTCTGCACCAACATCCATCAATAGCATATCCCCATCCTTACATTGTTGGTTATTTTCAATATAGTGCAAAACATTGGCATTAAACCCTGAGGCAATGATTGGCGTATATGCAAACCCTTTAGAGCGGTTCCGCAAAAATTCATACATGTATTCTGCTTCAATTTCATACTCCCATACGCCGGGCTTCACAAAATTCAACACTCGTTTAAACCCTTTTTCGGTAATAGTGCACGCTTTTTGAATCAGGTCAATCTCTTTAGGTTCTTTTACCCCGCGTATCCTTTGTAGTATTGGATTGCTTTTTTCCCATTTATGGGCAGGGTATTTCTTTTTGCACCATTTTATAAAACGGTCCTCACGGGTTTCGGTCTCTACAGCTTGGCGGTAATGTTCATTGGTGTTAAAATAAATGATTTCGGCCTCCGTCATGATATCATGAAAAACCTTTTCAAAATCAGAAAGCCAATACACAGTTTTAATTCCGGAAACCTTTGTCGCTTTTTCTTTAGAAAGCTTTTCTCCTTCCCATATAGCAATATGCTCATTGGTTTCCCTCACAAAAAGAATTTCTTTATGCTTTTCTTCTATTGCATCAGGAAACAAAACCAAAATACTTTCCTCCTGGTCTACCCCGCTCAAATAAAAAATATCCCTGTGTTGTGCAAAAGGCAACATGCTATCAGCACTTACCGGATATATATCATTTGAATTAAACACTGCAAGGCTTTTAGGCTTCATTCCGGCAGTAAATTTTTTACGGTTTTTTATAAATAAAGCATTAGGGATTAAATCGTATTTCATATGAATTTACTTTAGAAACAAATTTATACATTTGGAATGTCACAAAATACTTAAAAATGTTAAAGCATACTAAGATTACAATTCTTTTAGTGGTAATTTTTTCTTTTTCATCAATAAAAGCACAAACAAAAGCACCTTATAAGATATACAATGATAAAGGACAGAAGACTTCTTATAAAAAAATGCTCAAAGATTTTTCCAAAGCAGATATTATATTATTTGGAGAACTTCATAACAATGCAATTGCCCATTGGTTAGAATATGAGATTACATATGACCTATCCCAGGAAAATAAAATAATATTAGGGGCAGAAATGTTTGAAACAGACAACCAAGAAGCTATTGAGAAATATTTGAATGGAACAATAGATGAAAAAGCATTTGACACCTTGGCGCGGCTATGGAAAAATTATAAAACGGATTATAAGCCTCTGGTTGATTTTGCAAAGACAAAACAATTAAAGTTTATAGCCACCAATGTTCCCAGAAAATATGCAAGTTTGGTTTTTAAAAAAGGCTTTGATGTGCTTGGCAGCTTATCGATGGAAGAAAAAAAACGGATAGCCCCACTCCCTATTAGCTACGACCCAAATCTACCTTCCTATAAAGCAATGCTTGAAATGATGCCCGGCCACGGAGGGGAAAACCTTCCGAAAGCACAAGCGATAAAAGATGCTACCATGGCTCATTTTATCATTGAAAATGTTAAGCAGGGAACTATTTTTATTCATTATAATGGCGCTTATCACTCCAATGATTATGAAGGGATATATTGGTATTTAAAAAAGCAAATGCCAGATATGAATATTAAAACAATTAATGTGGTAGAACAAGAAAATATAAACAAAGTAGAAGAAGATCATTTAAACTCGGCAGACTATATCATTGTTGTTGATATTGATATGACAAAGACATATTAAATACAGTTATTAGTATCCTAAGTATATCAGCATGTATGAGAAAATCAGATTTTAATATAGAGACTTCACAGATATGGTTATTATACACCAAATCGTATGAATATTATCATTGTTTGGTTCAGCTAAGAGATTACCCAATAACAGAGAACAGTAACAAACATTTTATCCGATTTATTAAACATTCTTCTTGGTATATTTTAGTTATTGAATTATGCAAGATATTTGAGCATAAAAATGATACTCAACATTACAATGTTTATAGGTTTTTAAATCTATTGAAAAATAATTATAAGGGCCTTGAATTTAATGATGTGTTATCAAAATCTGACATTGATGAATATTGTGAGAGTTTTAATGCTGAAAACATAATTAAAATAAGAGAAAAAATAAAAACACTTAGGAATAAATTTTATGCACATACAGATAGATACAAAGAAAATTTTATTGATGAAATTGATGTTACTTTATCTGAGTTAGAATTATTGTTCTCGACTCTACGTAATTTTATAATTGAAATTAGACAAAAAGTACTTAATAGTCATTCATCCTTTGAGACTGACATCTTTATTGATCTGCAAAACATACTTGTTAATATTCATGAGAATAATAAAAAGAAACATGATAATATAATAAAGAAATGGAATGATGAGATGAGCTAATATGAACGTAGTTCAGAATGATACTAATTTTAATATGTGAGTAATGATATAATGAAGTAGTTTTATATAAAATTTTGATTCCCTTCAATTATTTTCTAAATTTCAACATCTTTAAACTAACTTCCAAAATGAAAAAATACATTTTACTATTTTTAATATGTGCAGGCCTTAACTTTGTAATTGCACAGCAAGAGCCAACTTCTGTAGAAGATATAAAATACAATCTTGAAAGCACAAAAGAACTCAAAGAAGAGTCTATTGTAAAAAATGTCCCATTCAAAAACATAGGTCCTACCATTATGAGTGGGAGAGTGGTTGACTTAGCGGTAAACCCCGAAGACCCCACAGAGTTTTATGTAGCCTATGCATCCGGAGGGGTGTGGCATACCCAAAACAATGGGACAAGTTTCACGCCTATCACAGACAACGCCCCTACTCAAAATATAGGAGATATTGCTATTGACTGGAAAAATAGAACCATATGGGTAGGAACAGGAGAGAACAACGCATCACGCTCTTCGTATTCAGGGATCGGAATACTGAAAACCACAGATAATGGAAAAACATGGGAACATATGGGATTGATGGACTCACATCATATAGGGAGGATTCTTATCAACCCCAACAATTCTGAAGAAGTAATTATTGGAGTTACAGGCCATTTATATTCCCCAAATGAAGAACGGGGAATTTATAAAACTGTTGATGGTGGAAAAAATTGGAAACAAACCCTTTTTGTGAATGATGAAACCGGAATTATAGACATAGCACATGCCCCTGGAAATTTTAATGTGATGTATGCAGCCTCATGGGAAAAAGACCGAAAAGCGTGGAATTTTTTAGGCAACGGAAATAATTCAGGCATTTATAAAAGCACTGATGGAGGTGAAACATGGGCCCGTGCATCTACTCCCGAAAGTGGTTTTCCTACGGGAGAAGGTGTAGGACGTATTGGATTGGCTGTTTTTGATGAAAACACGGTATTTGCTATCCATGATAATCAATTCCATAGAGAAAAAGAAGAAAAGAAAAAAGATGAAGACAAACTGGTGAAAGATGATTTCAAAACCATGTCAGTCGAAACTTTTTTAGCACTTGATAATAAGAAATTAGATGATTATTTAAAGACAAACGGATTTCAGGAAAAGTATCGTGCGGAGAATGTAAAACAATTAGTGAGAAGTGAGAGTGTAAAACCAGTTGATTTAGCGAAGTATTTGGAAAATGCCAATGCACTGCTATTTGATACCCCGGTAATTGGTGCTGAAGTGTACCGTACAAATGATGGTGGAAAAACATGGAAGAAGACACATGAAGGGTATATAGACGATCTTTTTTATAGTTATGGCTATTACTTTGCACAAATTGCAGTAGACCCAAATAATGTAAATAAACTCTATACGGGCGGGGTTCCTATTATCCGGTCAGATGATGGTGGAAAAACATGGAAATCCATAAATCAGGAAAATGTGCATGCCGATCATCATGCTATTTGGATCAACCCTAATAAAACAGGTCACATTATTAATGGAAATGACGGAGGTGTAAATATTACGTATGATGATGGAGAAACATGGATCAAAAAGAACTCCCCATCTGTAGGGCAGTTTTATGCCATCAATATAGACCATCAAAAGCCGTATAATGTATATGGAGGGCTTCAGGACAATGGTGTTTGGAAAGGCTCCCACAATGCTAGAGAAGACAGAAGTTGGCACCAACAAGGACAATATCCATGGAAAAGCATCATGGGAGGAGATGGAATGCAAATTCAGATTGATGCTCGAAATCCGAACATTGTATATACAGGCTATCAGTTTGGAAACTATTTCCGATTAGATTTAGGATCGGGAAAGCGAAAATATATCCAACCCAAACACGAATTAGGAGAAAGTCCGTACCGGTTTAATTGGCAAACACCTATTCTATTGTCACCTCATAATCAGGACATCTTATACTTTGGGGGCAATAAATTAATGCGGTCCTTAAATCAGGGGGATGACTGGACAGCTATTTCAGGAGATTTAACCAAAGGAGGTAAAAAAGGAAATGTGGCCTATGGGACTATTACGACCATTTCGGAGTCCCCTTTTGAGTTCGGGCTGATTTATGTGGGCACAGACGATGGTCTGGTACACGTTACCAAAAATGGAGGGAATACTTGGGAAAATATCTCCGATGCTTTTCATGAAGACTTATGGGTAAGCAGGGTCGTAGCCTCAAAACACAAAAAAGGACGGGTGTACGCAACACTCAATGGTTATCGTTGGGATGACTTTACTTCCTATGTATATAGGAGCGATGATTATGGAAAAACTTGGGGAGATCTGCATAGAAACCTTCCTACATCTCCTGTAAATGTGATCATTGAAGACCCCGAAAATGAGAATATTATTTATGTAGGTACAGATAATAGCGTATATGTATCATTTACCGGAGGCAAGAAATGGGAAGCTTTTGATAATGGATTAACTAATGCTGCAGTACATGACTTAGTGATCCAACCGGAAGAAAAACATCTTTTAGTAGGAACCCATGGGAGAAGTATTTATAAAGCAGACATTGCCCCATTGCAATATTACAATTATGAGCTTAGCAGAAAAGCCATTCATATTTTTGAGATAGACGCAGTGCGCCATTCGGGGCGCTGGGGAGAACGTTGGAGCACATGGTCAGATTACAATGAACCGGATATAGAAATAGCTTTTTATACCTTCCAAAAAGGTACATTTGAGGTGAAAGTTATGTCAGAAGATGGCATTGAAATGAATTCCTTCCAAACAGTTGCGGATAAAGGGTTTAATTATACGTCGTATGACTTAACGATGGCAATGAAAGGGAAAAAAGCCTATGAGAAAAAACATAAAGACACCTCGTTAAAAAAAGCTTCGAACGGAAAATATTATCTACCAAAAGGGAAATATACCATTGCGTTTTCAGGAAATGAAGGAGTAGCTAAAAGAGAAATAGAGATCAAGTAACACTTAAGGTGTTAAACTAATTCTAAATACCGTGTAAAAGAATCGGAAAGTTTGTTAAAAATTGCTTTGTACAGTACCTTTGTATACCTAAACTAATTGACGAATGAGTTTATTAAAATCTTCCATTGCAAGGAAAGTAGCCATGGCGCTTTCTGCACTATTTTTACTTGTTTTTTTATTACAACATTTCACCATAAATATTACCTCCGTATTTAGCGAGAAAACATTCAACGAATGGTCTCATTTTATGGGCACCAATCCCTTAGTTCAATTTGCACTACAACCAATATTAATTTTTGGTGTAGTGTTTCATTTTGTAATGGGTTTTGTGTTAGAGATCAAAAACAAAAATGCACGAGGAATCAACTATGCGAAATATAATGGTGGAGCTAATGCCTCATGGATGTCCAGAAACATGATATGGAGCGGATTGGTGATTTTAGCATTTGTAGTGTTACACTTTATAGATTTTTGGTTTCCGGAGATGAATTACAAATATGTAGAGTTCCTTCCGGAAGACCCTAACAGGTATCACCATGAGCTGGTAGAAAAGTTTCATAGCCCTTTGAGAGTTGGCGCGTATGTACTCGCATTTATTTTTCTAATGCTGCATTTACTACATGGATTTAGCTCTGCATTTCAATCGGTAGGTTTCAATAATAAATACACGTCTGCCATTAAGAAAATAGGGAAAGCATATGCTGTGCTAATTCCGTTAGGTTTTATTTTCATTGCACTTTTTCACCATTTCAACGCACATTAAAACATACGAAATATGGCAAGTTTGGATTCCAAAATACCACAAGGCGATTTAGCTGATAAATGGACAAAGCATAAAAATGACATCAACCTGGTAAACCCTGCCAATAAGCGAAATATTGACATTATTGTTGTTGGTACAGGATTAGCAGGAGGATCGGCAGCAGCTACATTGGCAGAACTGGGGTATAATGTAAAAGCATTTTGTTATCAAGATTCACCCAGAAGAGCACACTCCATTGCAGCCCAAGGAGGAATCAATGCCGCAAAAAATTATCAAGGAGACGGTGACTCTACCTATCGATTGTTTTATGATACCGTTAAAGGAGGTGATTACCGTTCGCGAGAAGCCAATGTATATCGATTAGCAGAAGTTTCAGCAAACATTATTGATCAATGTGTTGCACAAGGAGTTCCTTTTGCCCGTGAATATGGCGGGTTATTAGACAATCGTTCCTTTGGGGGCGTATTAGTTTCCCGTACCTTCTATGCAAAAGGGCAAACAGGACAACAATTATTACTGGGAGCCTATTCAGCCATGAACCGGCAGATCAATCGCGGAAAGATAAAAATGTACAATCGCCATGAGATGTTAGATGTTGTGGTAGTTGATGGAAAAGCAAGAGGAATTATAGCCCGTAATTTGATTACCGGTGAAATAGAAAGACATTCAGCACATGCAGTAGTGATTGCGTCAGGAGGTTATGGAAATGTATTTTTCTTATCCACCAATGCGATGGGAAGCAATGTAACTGCCTCTTGGAAAATTCATAAGCGAGGTGCCCATTTTGCCAACCCTTGTTACACACAAATTCACCCCACCTGTATTCCGGTTTCCGGAGACCATCAGTCCAAATTGACATTGATGTCAGAATCCCTTCGAAATGACGGACGTATTTGGGTACCTAAGAAAAAAGAAGATGCCAAAGCCATTCGTGAAGGCAAACTAAAACCTACCGATCTAGCAGAAAAAGACCGGGATTATTATTTGGAGAGAAGATATCCGTCTTTCGGGAACTTAGTTCCACGTGATGTGGCCTCCCGGGCAGCTAAAGAACGCTGTGATGCCGGATTTGGGGTAAATGCGACAGGAGAAGCGGTATTTTTAGATTTCGCCGCTGCCATTATGCGCTACGGAAAGGAAAAAGCAGCAACCAGTGGAATGAAGAACCCATCAGAAGCTGAAGTTCGAAAATTAGGAGAAGAAGTCATTGAAAATAAATATGGGAACCTCTTCCAAATGTATGAGAAGATTGTAGATGAAAACCCCTATAAGACACCTATGATGATCTATCCGGCCGTTCACTACACCATGGGAGGCATTTGGGTAGATTATAACTTAATGACTACCATTCCCGGATGCTATGCTGCCGGAGAAGCAAACTTTTCTGACCATGGAGCCAATCGATTAGGGGCATCAGCTCTAATGCAAGGATTAGCCGATGGTTATTTTGTACTTCCTTATACCATTGGAGATTACCTTTCACAAGACATCCGTACAGGAAAAATCCCAACAGATACTCCTGAGTTTGATGAAGCAGAGAAAAACGTAAAAACTCAAATAGAAAGCCTAATCAACAATAAAGGGATATATTCAGTAGATCACTATCACAAAAAACTGGGTAAAATCATGTGGGACAAATGCGGCATGGCACGTAATGAAAAAGGACTAAAAGAAGCTATTGAAGAAATTGCAGCCTTGCGAGAGGATTTCTATAAAAATGTAAAAGTCCCTGGAATAGCCAACAGTAAAAATGCCGAATTGGAAAAAGCGATGCGCGTAGCAGACTTTTTGGAGTTAGGAGAGTTATTCGCTAAAGATGCTTTGCACAGGAACGAATCGTGCGGGGGCCACTTCAGGGAAGAGTACCAAACCGAAGAAGGCGAAGCACTGCGAGATGACGAAAACTTTAAGTATGTAGCTGCATGGGAATACAAAGGCGCACCAAGTGATGCTGTATTACATAAAGAAGCATTGGTCTATGAGAATATTGAATTGAAGACAAGAAGTTATAAATAGATATCAGTATTGAGATAGGAGATGTTAGCCTAAAACTACTCAAAAGCTCAATACTCAATACTAAAATCTAAATACAATGAATTTAAAACTAAAAATATGGCGTCAAAAAGACGCTAACTCAAAAGGAAAAATTGTTGATTATGCAATCAATGATGTATCACCGGACATGTCGTTTCTAGAAATGTTGGATGTACTCAATGAAGAATTGATCGCTAAGGGAGAAGAACCTGTAGAATTTGACCACGACTGCCGGGAAGGGATTTGTGGGATGTGTTCTTTACAAATTAATGGAGAACCCCATGGACCGGACAGAGGGGTTACTACCTGCCAACTCCATATGCGAAAATTTAAAGATGGCGACACCATTTATATAGAACCCTTCCGTTCCAAGGCATTTCCTGTAATAAAAGATTTAATTGTGGACCGGAGTGCTTTTGACCGCATCCAACAAGCAGGAGGGTATATCTCTGTAAATACTTCAGGCAATACTGTCGATGCCAATGCAATACCGGTTAATAAGCACGATGCAGATAAAGCATTTGATGCTGCTACTTGTATCGGTTGTGGAGCGTGCGTAGCGGCCTGTAAAAATGCAAGTGCCATGCTGTTCACCTCTGCCAAAGTATCACAATTTGCCTTATTACCTCAAGGCCAAATTGAAGCTACAGACCGTGTGATGAACATGGTAAAACAAATGGATTTAGAAGGGTTTGGGAACTGTACCAATACCGGAGCTTGTGAAATAGAATGCCCTAAGGGTATTTCTTTGGAAAATATTGCCCGAATGAACCGGGAATATTTAAAAGCAAGTGTAAAAGGGTAAAACATAGACATTATATAAAACAACTCGCCTGAAAAGTAGTTTTTGTCAATTCGAGCGCGGTCGAGAATTCTATATTATTGATAACCAAACATTTCGTCCCGATAGCTATCGGGGCAAAATATTTAGAACTTTCATGCCTTTTCAGACAGTTTCTTTTGAGTATTTTTTTAATGCCTGCAACTACATACGGGGGTCATAAAACTATTGGTTTCGGTATAAAAAGGATAGGCATTGCCGCTTCCATCCTGTTCCCAGTAAAATTTTGTGCGCTCTTTTGAGCGCGTACCAATTTCGTTTAAAGTTGCGGCATCATACAACCGCCCATTGACCATGGTATATACTACGTTTTCCGTTTGGTGGATATCTTCCAATGGATTTCCGTCTATTACAATCAAATCCGCCAATTTACCTTCTTTTATAGAGCCTAGCTCCTTCTCCATTCCCATATATTTGGCACCGTTAATGGTAGCCACTTTCAAAGCATCCAAATTACGCATTCCTCCTTGTTGGATCATCCATAGTTCCCAGTGTGCTCCTAAGCCTTGTAATTGCCCATGCGCTCCTAAATTAATGTTTACCCCGGCATTGTGAAGGGCTGTACATGACTGCGAAGTAAGTAAGTGTCCGTTGGCATACTCCTCATCTGGGATTTTCATCCGATGCCTGGAACGAGAGTCTACCAAAGCTCTTGGAGTAAACGACAGCAGTCGTTCTTTTTCCCAAACATTGGTTTTTTCATACCAGTAAAATTCGCCATTAATACCACCATAGTTTACAATGAGCGTAGGCGTATTGCTAGTGTTGGTACTCGACCAAAATTGTATGACATCATCGTATAAAGGCGCTACCGGAATGTTGTGCTCAATACTGCTATGGCCATCCGCAATCATGTTCATATTGTGCTGAAAGAAAGAACCCCCTTCCGGAACTACCCGGATGTTCATTTCGCGGGCAGCTTGGATAATTTGCTGCCGTTGATCTCTTCTGGGCTGATTGTAACTTTTAACAGAAAATGCCCCATATGCTTTGGTCCTTCGGATGGCAGAACGCGCATCGTCAAGATTATTAATTACCGCCTTAAAATCGCCGTCAGCACCATAAAGAATAGTTCCTGTTGAGAAGATCCTTGGTCCTACCATCGTGCCATTTTTCACCATTTCCGATTGTGCAAAAGTGATTTCCGTATTTACAGAAGGATCATGTGTGGTAGTAACGCCATACGCTAAATTGGCATAATACTGCCAGTGTTTTTGTGGGCTTAACCCATGCCGGAAAGCGCCTAAATGGGCATGTACATCAATAATTCCCGGCATTATCGTTTTTCCTTTAAGGTCAATGATTTTTGCACCTTTTGGAGGGGCTATTTCAAAATCATTGGGCCCTACAAACGTAATTTTGTTATCCTGAACAATTACTTTTCCATTCTCAATCACTTCGTCACCTTCCATGGTGATAACCCGGGCATTTGTAAAAACAATAGTGCCTTTTGGCCTGTCCATTTTAGCGGGGAGCTTGATTTTTAACCCTGTAGTGTCAATAGCAGGAACAGAATCTACACCACCTTCCAGAAAGGTAAAACGATTGGTGAGCTTTTCGGTAAAATATTCATTCCCTAACGTCCAATGCAATGATTTGGAATCGGAAGACCAATGTAGATTGATCCCCGCATCTCGTGCCACTTGCGCCACAGGCAATGCTTTCATATTGGCAGAGAGCGTTACGGGCTTACCTACTTTGGGCATAGGCGCAATATATACTTTATAGAGCTCTGTAAAGGCAATCCATTTATTGTCGGGGCTAGGCACAAATTGATTGGTATATTTGGTGGTGAAAATATCAGCAGTTTCCTTTTTGTTGAGGTCATAGGCTTTAAAAGCTTTCTCTAAACTTCCAAATAAATACCCTCCGGTTTGGAAAAACAGCTTTTTACCATCTGTACTATAGGAAGGATTTTCTCCTTGTGCGAATAGAAAATGTGCTTTTCCTCCGTTTGCAGGGATTTCATAAATACCAGGCTTATTCACAAAATTAAACCCTTGGTGTGTATTTCCTCCTTCTTTACGATATACTATTTTTGTTCCATCAGGAGCAAAAGAAGGGGTACGGTAAATGCCTTTTTCATTAGTTAGTTTTATTCTTTTTTTAGAGACTAAATCCAATTTATAGATAGCTCCTAGGGTTTCATCATTCCATGTTACATAAACGATACTTTTTCCATCAGGAGCAAAAGCAGGTTCAAATTCAAAATCAGTACCATCGGTTAATCGTTTGGGTTTCCCATTGGGAAGTTTCATTTCCCATAAATAGCCCAATGCATTAAAAACAAGTTTTTTCCCGTCAGGTGCTGTTTTTGCCATCCGGATCACTTTTACATCAAACGCATCTGCATCCACAGGATTGGTAAACGCCAAGGTTTCCATCATTTTGTGTTTCACTTCTATTTCAAATGGAATTTCCGTGGTAGTGCGGGTTTGTGTATCTACGTTCCATAGTTTGCCTTTTCCCCATATGATGATGTGGCGGTCGTCTGGCATCCAATCGAATCCGGTATACGCTCCATAGATGGTCCATGCCTCTTGTTGGTCTTTGCTAAGGCCATCAAAAATCGGGTAATCTTGTTTTGTTTCTAGGTCATGAATAAATAAAACAGACTTGGTTCGTACACGTCTTACATAAGCTAATTTTTTCCCATCATGTGAAACTTGAGGGCGGCAAGCGCCACCTGGGCCACCCACCACAGTTTCGGTTGTCCCTTCTTTTCGATCATATCTTTTTATAACGAAAATCTGATCATTAGGGTCTTTGTTGTACTGAAAGAACCCTCCGGGATACATGTCTTCACTGTAATAAAGGTACCTTCCATCCAGAGAAATACTGGGCTCATTTATATCTTGCTGGGCATTTTTCTTTTTGATAAGTTGAATGCCTTCTCCCCCCGAAATATGATACATCCACATTTCTCCTGCGCCTAGCGACCTCGTTGAAGAAAAATGTTTACGTGCAATGATATAATCGCCCTCTGGTGTCCATATACCATTGTTGAGCAACCTGAAAGTTTCTTTAGTGATTTGTTTGGGCTCTTTTCCATCCGTGTTCATATACCAAATGTTATCGCCACCTCCTTGATCGCTAGTAAAAAGAATATGTTTGCCATCGGGGCTAAAACGAGGTTGGGTTTCCCAAGCCATTCCGGTTCGTAAAGCAGTAGCTTTGCCTCCGGATACAGGTATTTTAAAGATGTCGCCCAGTAAATCGAATACAATTTCTTTTCCATCAGGGCTTACATCGAGGCTCATCCAGGTGCCTTCGGTGGTATTTATAGTAATCTCTTTAAAGTTTCCCGGGGGATTATTTACGTCCCATTTGTCTTTTTTTTCTTGTGAATAGGTGGTTAGAATGCTTAGTGCTACTATAAAAGCTGAAAGTTTTTTCATATGGAATTATTTTAAGAACCTAAATATACTAATAAAAGGGGTTGTGAGTATTGAATGAATAGGCTATTAATAGTCAAAATGTTATATTTATCATATGGGAAAGCCACTTTTAGAGACAAAGAATATCTCCATTAGCTTTAAGACAGAAGAAATTTATACGCATGTTGTAAAAAACAGCTCTTATTTTCTACTGGAAAATGAAATTTTGGGAATTGTAGGAGAGTCTGGTAGTGGAAAATCAGTGAGTGCCTTGGCTATTTTGGGTTTACTGCCTCAAAAAAAAGCAAAGATCGAAGGCGAAATTTGGTTTGAAGGATCAGAGATTGCCCATTCTACAGAGAGGGAATTAAGGAAGGTTAGAGGGCGTGATATTAGTATGATTTTTCAGGAACCGATGAGTTCTTTAAATCCTTCATTAAAATGCGGGCAGCAAGTAGCGGAGATATTACTGCAACATACGGGTTTAACAAAAAAAGAAGCAAAGACAAGCACGCTTTCACTTTTTGATAAGGTGAAGTTGCCCCGACCGGAAATTATTTATAATAGCTATCCCCACCAGATAAGTGGTGGGCAAAAACAACGGGTGATGATTGCAATGGCCATTGCCTGCAAACCAAAAATACTTATTGCAGATGAACCTACGACAGCTCTTGACGTAACTGTGCAAAAGGAAATCATTGCATTATTAAAGGAATTACAAAAAGAGACGGGAATGAGTATCATCTTCATTTCACATGATTTGGCACTGGTTTCGGAAATTGCAGATAGGGTACTGGTGATGTATAAGGGTGAGATTGTGGAGCAAGGGGATACAAAAAAGATTTTTAAATCACCAAGGCATGCATATACTAAAGCACTTTTAAAATCGAGACCTTCATTGGACGTGCGGTTAAAAAAACTACCTACGGTCACAGATTTTCTTGAAGGGACTTTTCAACCAGAAATTATCTTAAAAGAAGAACGGTTGCGAAAACACCAACAATTATATGATCAAACGCCTTTACTGGAAGTGAAAAATGTAGAAAAAGAATATTTTTCAAGTGTAGGGGTTTTTAGAAAAAGAAAAGGGCTAAAAGCGGTAAATAATGTTAGTTTTAAGCTGTATGAAGGAGAAACATTAGGGATAGTGGGCGAAAGTGGTTGTGGAAAATCAACATTAGGGAACACAATATTGCAATTGGATAAAGCGACCTCTGGGACGATTTTTTATAAAGGGAAGGAAATTACTAATTTGTCCGATTCCCAAATTAGGATGCTACGAAAGGAAGTACAACTGATTTTTCAAGATCCTTATGCTTCTTTAAACCCCAGAATGACGATCGGAAATGCGATTATGGAACCAATGAAAGTACACGGAATTGGAAAAAATAAAACTGAAAGAAAAAAACGGGTATTCCAATTACTGGAAGAGGTAGGTTTGCAAGCAACATATTTTAACAGGTATCCTCATGAGTTTAGCGGGGGGCAGCGGCAACGTATTGGGATTGCTCGGGCTATTGCTTTGCAGCCTAAATTGATAATTTGTGATGAGTCGGTATCAGCGTTGGATATTTCTGTACAGGCACAGATATTGAATTTGCTCAATGAATTAAAAGAAGCGTTAAAATTTACGTACATTTTTATTTCACATGATTTGGCCGTAGTAAAATATATGGCTGATTCACTTATAGTAATGAACAAAGGAAAGATTGAAGAAATAGGGGAAGCAGATAATATTTATGCTGATCCTGAAAAAGTGTACACAAGAAAATTAATTGAAGCAATCCCAAAAGGGATGAAATAAAAAAATAACGTGAGTTTGAATAGCAATAGGTTAGGGTTGTTAAAAAGCGTCTAATGCTTGATTTGGGAAAAACATCAAACTCACGTTATGTATTATAGCATAAAAACTTTTTTGGTTATGTATGCTATTTTTTTTGTCAAATAAAAAGTCAAAATAATTCCATTCATAAAAGAATGTACTTTTTTGTTGACAAGGGGCATTTTCATAGCGTTTTCAAAGGTTAAGTTTACTTTCATAGTTCATCGTAAGATTTGGGGTCAAACGCATACTCAAACCTAGAAAATTATTTGCAACCATCGTTAAAAAGATCAAAAAAATCGATGAAATGCACACTTTGTAGTAAATCGCTTATTTTTTGAACTGTAAAATCGTTTTTTGATCCAAAGAAATAGATTTATGAAATTGTTTTACTCTTTTGCACGAAACTTTTCAAACCAAGCTAATGTATGTGAAATTTTAGTAATGAGGTTACTGGGTTTGTTGGCAATTCCATGACTGGCTCCAGGAATTTCTACCAATACGGTTTCTATTTTTCGGAGCTTTAATGCATGGTAGAGTTGTTTGGCTTCACTTGGTGGGGTACGCAAATCGTTCATACCGACCATCACCATGGTAGGTGTCTGTACATTACCCACTAGTGATATTGGAGAGAATTTCCAGTAGGTTTCTACATTTTCCCAAGGTTGTCCGGGATAGCGGTAATTAGCATAGCCATAGTAATTATCGGCTACCAGAGTTTTGCTTATCCAATTCATTACAGGTTTAGCCACTACAGCTGCTTTAAACCGATTGTTTTTTCCGATGATCCAAGCAGTCATAATACCACCTGCGCTTCCTCCGGTAACGTATAATTGTTGCTCATTTATTAGTCCTTTTTCTATGAGATAGTCAACACCATCCATTACGTCATTATAATCTTCTCCCGGATAATTGTTATAAAGCAGGTTCCCGAAGGTTTCACCGTAACTGGTACTCCCTCTTGGATTTGGATAAAAAACAATATAACCGGCTGTTGCATATAATTGCATCTCGGCAGAAAAACGGTCTCCATAATTTAATATGGGCCCTCCATGATTTTCTACAAGCAACGGATATTTTTTACTAGGGTCATATTTTGGAGGCTTTACGATCCAGCCTTGAATAGGAAGTCCGTCAACTGTTGATTTATACCACACTTCTTCTACTTCACCAAGTGTCCTGTGTGAAAGTAGGTCTGTATTCAATGCTGTTAAAAGCTGTGGTCGTTTTTGTTTAGGTTGTAGTATGGCCACCTCAGCAGGGTAATTGGGGCGAGAGTGTGTGTAAACAATAGTTCCGTTATTGGCAACACTGTAGGATCCACCGGCATAAGGTCTCCCTATGGAAGTACCCCCTAAGTTATCAGCTAATTTGGTAATAATTCCTTTGAGGTCTGTATAGCCTATTTTAGTATTTCCTTTATCGTCATAGCTGAAATAGATACGATCGCCCTTTGCATTCCATTGGATGTTGCTAATACTTCGATCAAGATCAGCTGAGAGAAGTTTTTTATTGCTCCCGTCAGCATTCATTATATAAAGCCGCCGTAATTGATAGGCTTGTACATTATCTTCAAAACCAATGTAAGCAATATGTTTTCCATCAGGGGAAATAATAGGGTTATAATCAGGCCCTTTTCGGGAGGTCAATGCTTTTATTTCTCCTGTAGAAGTATTTGCTTGGTATACTTCGCTGTTCATAAAGTCATATTCCCAGTCCTCATTCCTATTGGCGGAAAAATAAATATGGTTTCCATCCGGATGCCATGAAAGGCTGCCCCCATGGTTATAGTTTCCGGAAGTAATTTGTCTTGGTGACCCTCCTTCTGAGGGGATAACAAAAATGTGGGTATACCCCGGAGCAATATATCCGGCACCATCTGCCTCGTGATTTAATCGGTCTGTTATCCTAGGAGCGTCAGCCCATTTGGCTCCTTTAGGCTTCTTAGGCATTTTAGCAATTACCGGAGGCGCTTCTGCCACTTTCATAGTAAAAGCAAGCCACGATCCATCTGGTGACCATGTTAAAGACCCGGGACTGTTTTCTAATTGTGATATTTTAGCAATTTTTCCGGTAGCTACCCAATGCATATAAATCTCTGTTCCTTCATTAGTGGTACTTGCAAAGGCAATACGGTCTCCAGTAGGCGACCATCTTGCGGAAAATTCACTGACTTCTCGTGAAGTTAATTTTTGATGTTGCGAACCATCAGTGTTCATCATCCATAAGGCACCGGTAGCCCGATCGTTCATAATATCGAACCCCATTCGGCGGTAAATAATGGTTTTACCATTAGGGGCTATTTGTGGATCAGAAGCGTATTCTAATTCAAATACGTCTAAATAAGAAAAGTTAGGATGGTTTGTTTGTGAAAAAGTAGCAGATATCATTGATACAACGGCAATCGTTGATAGCAGGTAATTTCGCATAGTGGAGTTTTTTTAAAATGTTTTTAAACTTACTGATAAAAGAGGAGTTGAGCAAGTTTTGTACATGTGGTTATCTTTTATGCGCCTTCGCTACTTTTTCCAATTCGGCATACCAATCTTCACCAAATTTTCGGATAAGAGCCTGCTTTACAAATGTGTATACCGGGACTTGTAATTCTTTCCCCAGCGCGCAAGCATCATCACAGATATGCCATTGGTGGTAGTTTACAGCTGCAAATTCTGAGTACTGTTTAACTCTTATAGGGTATAAATGGCACGAGATGGGCTTTTTCCAATCAATGATTCCTTGGTTATAGGCTTCTTCTATACCACATAGCGCAACTCCGTTTTCGTCTTTTATAACGTATGCACAATCAGCCCCATCTATAAGAGGTGTTTCCCACTCACCATCCATTCCTTTTATGGCTGTACCTTGGCTTTCAATAGCTTTAATTCCTTCTTTCCTTAAGAAGGGGTTTACTTTTGGATAGATTTTTTCAAGGACACTAAGTTCTTCTTCTTCAAGGGGTGCCCCGGCTTCACCATCAATACAGCAGGCTCCTTTACATGCAGCAAGGTTGCATACAAAATCATTTTCTATAACTTCTTCGGATACAATAGTTTTCCCCAGCTGAAACATTTGGCAAAGATACTTTTTCAAGGAGAAATCATTTATAGAAGCTAGCTAAAATTATAATATAAAATCCTATTTCTGAATCAAAACGTTATTTCTGTTACGTATTTTTGCAGCGAAAAAACAAAAAAATGGATTTTAGCATTAAAGAGATATTAACAGCAGGGATGATCCTTTTTGCGGTAATTGATATTGTAGGGAGCATTCCCATTATTATTGATTTACGTGCAAAGGTTGGGCATATTCAATCTGAAAAGGCATCGATTGTAGCAGCGATTATTATGATTGCATTTTTATTTGTTGGGGAAGAGATTTTACGGCTTATAGGGATTGATGTCAATTCTTTTGCGGTAGCAGGGGCATTCATCATGTTTTTTATAGCTATTGAAATGATCCTTGGCATTACACTTTATAAAGACGATGCTCCGGAAACGGCATCTATTGTCCCATTGGCATTTCCTTTAATAGCTGGAGCAGGGACGATGACTACTTTGCTTTCGCTTAGGGCAGAATATCATGTAGAAAACATTATAGTTGCTATTCTGATAAATATGGTATTTGTTTATATCGTATTGAAATCTTCCGGAAGAATAGCAAGAGTGATAGGAAAATCAGGAATTGGTATTATCCGTAAAATATTTGGTGTAATTTTGCTGGCTATTGCAGTGAAACTTTTTGCAACTAATGTCACAGGATTATTTTAAATAAACAAAAATGAAAATAATAAGTAGTGTAATTGTTGTAATAGCCATAATATTAATAGGCTATAATGCAACACTTGTAAATTACCAGTCACCATTCGAAGAAGATAGCATTATTGCTATCATTGGTATTGTGGCTTCCCTATGTGCCATTTTATTATTGGTGATTTTAACTATTTCTAGAAAGATTCAGAAGAAATTAAAAGAAGGAGATTAGTTTTCGGATTGATCAAGTTCAATGACTTTTGTAATCATATCATCATCATCGTTTCGTATTTGCTCATAGGCGTTAGTCCCATATAGTTGCTCGGCAATAGTTGCCTTTATATATTTATTCAGCATATTTTTATAAGGAGAAAAATCTAAATTAATGCCCCGGTCTTGTGCATAGGCAATAAATTGTTGTACCAGTTTGTCATCAATATCGATTTCATCTATGAAACGTTTGCTATTGTAAGCATCATACAGACTTCGGTCTTTATCCAGGTATTCAAAAATGAAATAGGCCAAAAATCCGGATTCTAGCACATAGGTTAAGGATTCTTCTTCTCTACTTGCTTTTAAGGGCACAAAAATATCAGGGATAATGCCACCTCCGCCATAAACAATTTTGCCGCCTGGAGTTTTATATTTAAGAGAATCAGCAACCTTTATGCTATCCGCTGTTTTCAGTTCACCATTGCTATAACGTTGGTAGTAATTGTCATAATAATCGTTTGTTCCGTTCGCATAAGAGCGCTGTATAGACCTTCCGGTAGGCGTATAATACCGGGAAATGGTAAGACGTACCGCTGAGCCATCAGGTAAGGGCATTTCTCTTTGGACTAATCCTTTACCGAAAGAACGCCTGCCTACAATAGTCCCTTTATCGTTGTCTTGTAATGCTCCTGCAATAATTTCACTGGCAGATGCGGACCGTTCATTGATGAGGACATACACATGGCCGTCTTCAAAGCTCCCTTTTTTCGTAGCATATACCTTTTCTACAGTTCCTTTTTTGTTTTTTGTAAAAAGGATGAGTTTATCATCTTCTAAAAATTCATCGGCTATTTGCTCTGCAACCCCCATATAGCCTCCAGGGTTGTCACGTAAGTCCAGTGCTATAGATGTAGCTCCTTCATCTTTTAGTATTGTTAGCGCATTTTTAAATTCGCCATAAGTAGATTCGGCAAACCGGTTCACTTTTATATACCCTATATTATCTGTTAACATATAATAAGCATCTACACTTTTTATAGGAACATCGTTTCGGTTTAATTTTATTTCCAAAAGATCCGGTTCGCTTTTTCTATATACGCTTAATGTCAGAGGAGTGTTAGGTTGTCCTTTTAATTTATTTATAATTTCTTCACTCTTTAGGTCTTTGTTGAAAAGGGAATCATTGTCAGCCATGAGGATCCGATCGCCGGGTTTTATACCGGCTTCTATGCTTGGCCCTCCTTCTAAGGGGCGAATGACAGCTACAGAATCTTTGTACATATAAAAACTCACCCCGATACCTACAAACTTCCCTTTCATATTTTCAGCTTCTTGCTTCATGTCTTTTTTTGGAATATAAACGGAATGTGGGTCTAGTTTGTCTAGGATATTGTTTACCGTAACGTCCACAATACTATCGGTATTAACTTCATCTACATATTCATAATCGATATAATCAATTAAGCGGTTTAGTTTGTCTTTTTTAGAATTGGTTGTGAAGAGTTTTTCAGGGGAATCATTGAAATGTATCTTACCCCCAATGAAGATACCTACAGCAAGTGCTGCTGAAATAATTACAGGTAATAAGAAATAATTTCGTTTTTGTAACATTTCTAGAGTTCTTCTATGTTCGGGATGTGTTTTATTTCAACGCCGGCTTTTTCAAGAAATTGTAATCCCGCACCATCTTTATATGCTTGCTGATACACCACTCTTTTTATTCCGGCTTGATGAACGAGCTTACTACATTCTTTGCAAGGAGACATGGTAATATACAAGGTAGCCCCCCTACATGACTGTGTGGAGGATGCTACTTTAGAGATAGCGTTTGCCTCTGCATGGAGTACATACCATTTTGTGTACCCTTCTTCATCTTCACAGAAGTTTTCAAATCCCGAAGGAGTGCCGTTGTATCCGTCAGAAATGATCATCCGGTCTTTTACAATAATGGCTCCTACTTTTTTTCGTTTGCAATGTGATAGTTTTCCCCATTCATGAGCCATTCGTAAATAGGCCATGTCATATTTTGCTTGTTTTTTTTCAGACATATTTTTATAAGAAAGTAAATAACTTACAAAGACTTCTTATAGGCGAAGATAGGTCGTTATCCTTCGATAATCAACCATTGCTATGGTAAAATTTTACTAATTTTTTTAAAAAGGATATGTCTTTATCAACATCTGTATGACCATTCCCAGTACAATAGCAGAGATGATCATTATCCAATCTCTTTTATTGATTCGGAAAATAGTTAAGAATAAAGAACTTATAATTAAAACAATTAGAACAACAATGACTTGTGCAACTTCTATTCCTAATGCAAATTCTAATGAAGGGATCAATTTAGTGTCCTCTCCGGCAACAATCTGCTTAAAGTAATTAGAAAAGCCAATCCCGTGAATGAGCCCAAAGAAAAGGGTTGTGAAAAAGGTAAGCCCCCACTTTTCTTTTTTAGCTCCTTTCCCTGAGGAAGTAATATTATATAGGGCTGTAATAAATATGGTTACAGGAATTAAAAATTCGATTAATGCAATATTAAAATCAGCAATCCCATAAACAGCAAGAAGTAAAGATGCAGTATGCCCTATGGTAAAAATAGTGACGAGCCATAAAACACGTTCCCAGTTTTTAAAAGTATAAGGAATAGTAAGTACAATAAAAAAAAGCACATGGTCATATGCTTGATAATCAAGAACATGGGTAAGGCCAAGCTTGAGGTAAAACCAGAATTGAGACATTTTTTTAGTTATTTATTTGAGGGTTCCCCAAACATACAATTAAAAAAATAATTTAGCAATGGGAAACTAATTATTCTTGGATGTAGGATGTTTTTAACATTATGCATAGCACTAATTTATGGCTACTGGCGGTAGTGAGCTATATAACAGTTTTTGCTTTTGTTAATGTAACCCCATTGGTTTTTCGGTCTTAAAATTATTTGTAATGAATTTCATTTTGGCAACGATTAAATTATAATGTAGCCTTATCTAAAAAGTAAGGCTATATCCCCCTCAAATTTTTATTCGTCTTGCTATTTTTGACCAAATAATATTTCATATTATTGTAATAATACCCAAAAAAAATAGTTTATGAAGCTTTTTGTTTTTTTCTCCTTGTTTTTTACCACATTAAATATAATGGCACAATATGATAGCAATAAAATAGCTGACAGCCTGTACTTACTAGGAAATTATTCAAAAGCTATTGCGTATTATCAGAAGGGAGAGTCAACTATTAATAATCAAATTTCAATAGCCAAAGCGTATAATGCTATTGGAAATTATGACGGTGCCATTCAAAAATATGAGCAAATAATAGCAAAAGACAGTTTGCAGATAATTGCTCAATATGAGCTTGGAAAATTATATTACAAAACATCCCAAACAAATAAGGCAAAGTCCATTTTTAAATTATTGGTCAAAAAAGATTCACTAAACCCAAACTATTATTACCAAATAGGGATGATAAAAATGCAAGAAAAAGACTCTTCATTTATTGTAGATTTAAAAAAAGCTGTAAAAATAGACAGTACCCACCTTAAAAGTATTCAAGAAATAGCCAAACATTATTTAATAAACTTCACAAAAGATTCCACACTTTATTATACAGATTTAGGGCTACGTTTCTATAAAAACAGCCCTGCCCTTACTAGTTTAAAAGGACAATATCTATATACTGTTGACAAAGACTCGGCTGCTATTGTTGAATTTGAAAAACTACTAACCTTGGGACAAAAAACAGAATTTATATACGAAAAACTGGCCAATGCATATCTTAGCCTAAACGATTATGAAAATGCGTTAAAATATTACGAGATACTATTGGTTATTGATGATGAGAACCCCAGAACCCACTATAACATGGGGATTGCCTACCAACAAAAACAAGAAAATGAAAAAGCGATATATCACATAGAGGAAAGCCTACGGTTGAAATATGTTAGCAAGGCTAATGAGTATCTAAAGCTAACAGAACTTTATAAAGACATCAACGATTTAAAAAATACTATTAAATATTATAAATTACTAATAAATGAAGTTCCTGATTATACAATGGGATATTACCAGCTCGCACTTATGTCCGATGTTTATTATAAAGACCCCAATGTTAAGCTATATCACTTCCAAAACTTTAGAGATAAGGCCTCTAGTGAAAATAAGATGACTGAATACGCTGATAGAAGAATATCGGAGTTGAAAGCTGAAATACATTTACAGAGAGAATAAAGACAACCTATAAAACCTATAATACATTCACAATAAAGAAAAATATATGAATCTATTAACCGTAAGAGTATTTTCTTTTTTATTTATATCTACAATAAACTTAAACATCTATTCTCAGAAATATTTTAATCTTGATTTTGAAACAAAAATCCCTCAAACTGATTTACCGAAGAAATGGTTTGTAAGAGGTGCAGGATATGAAATAAAATTAGATTCAATCATAAAGAACAGTGGAAAATACAGTTTAAAAATGGTAAATGCTGAACAACTAAATAAATCAGTTGGTATTTCCACTTCTTCATTTCCGGTAGAATTAATGCGAGGAAAAACAGTCGCCTTCAAGGGCAAGATCAAAACAGAGAACGTTATAAATGGATACGCAGGTTTATGGTTAAGAGTAGATGGGAATAATAAGCTACTTAGTTTTGACAATATGTATGACAGAGGTATAAAAGGAACCTCTGATTGGAAAGAAGTTTCTATTTTGATGGATATCCCTCTTGAAGCTAAAGGCATTTTTTTTGGTGGAATTTTTTCAGGAGAAGGAAGTGCATGGTTTGATACTTTTGAAATAAGCATTGATAATATTCTGTATCAGGAAAAAATCCCTGAAATTAAACTCCCAAATAATGATGAGCTCAAATGGCTTAGCAAAAACATTATCCCTATAAAAACTGTTGACCCCAACAGCATCAAAGACAATGATCTTTATTTTTTAAATGATATAGTTAAAAACTCTAAGATAGTTGCCTTGGGAGAAGCAAGCCATGGTTCGAAAGAAATTTTTAAGATGAAGCACAGAATCATTAAATATTTAAAAGAACATATGGGGTTTGATATATTTTCAATTGAAGCGAATATGCCCGAATCATATATGTTAAACAATTATATTGTACAAAACCAAGGAAAACCTAAAGAGTTAATTAAAGGAATGTACTTTTGGACATGGAATACCCAGGAAACATTGGATATGGTAAATTGGATGAATGAGTATAATCTTGACCATGAAGAAAAAATATTGTTTACTGGTTTTGATATGCAATATTATCAGGGGGCCATCAATGAATTAAAAAAGATTGTTGATAAAGAGGAATTGAAAATTTTGGAATCTCTTGAGTCTGAACTAGCTACTTCGAAGGCTAATAAATTGGTACCGAAAGATACTTTTGATGAAAAACTCAACCACATAAAAAATTGGATATCTGAAAATATTACAAATCCCAAAAAGAAAAATTGGGGTATTCAGAACATTAAAATAATCAACCAAGCTATTGATAAATCATCCGGCAGAAAGAGAGATTTATATATGGCAGATAATATGTCCTGGATTATTGAAAATAACCCCCAATCAAAATTTATAATTTGGGGACATAATGGGCATATTAAGAAGTCCCGAAACGTAATGGGAGGTTATTTATCAGAAAAATATGGAAAGGATTATTTATCGATAGGCTTTGCCTTTCATAAAGGGGTTTATACAGCAAAAGGAAAAGAAGGGCTAAAAGCATATCCAGCTAAAGAATCATATCCAGGAACCTATGAATATTTTTTTAAATCTATTAAAGAGCCTATATTTTTACTTGATATGAGAAATATACATCCTGAAAGAGAAAATAAATGGCTTTTCAATACATTAGATTTCCGAGTTGTTGGAGCATCAAAATTGGATAATGAGTTTTTTGAAACCTCAATTACTGATGACTTTGATATTATCATTTTCATCAATGAATCAAATAGTTCAAAGCTATTAAAGGATTAAATTACCTGTTGGTCTCTAAACTTTTTTATTATCTGGGAGCTTGTATTCAGCCTTGATTTTTTGATCCCCTTAGGAATTATAAGATTAGATACAAATAATAATATTAAAATAAATATAGTTTTCACAAGTGACTTGAGTATTACTAATTTTTGAGAAATATTTTTTAGTACATGTTATATTTCTTCACTCTCTCGGAAACTCCTTTTTTCGTTTCTCTAAAAAAGGTTGTTGTATCTTTTTTAAAACCTTTTGCCCAAAACATTCACCAAAAACTTATACTTCTGTTTCGGACCCATCAACTCCTTGTACAAATTCCGTATCTTTGCTTTCCTTTAATTAAACAACAAAAAGCAAAATATGTATCCACCAGAATTAGTAAAACCAATGCGAGAAGACTTAACAGCAGTAGGGTTTAAGGAATTGCATACTGTTGAAGATGTAACTGCTGCAATGACTGAAAAAGGCACTACGCTCGTTGTGGTAAACTCCGTTTGTGGATGTGCTGCAGCAAATGCCCGTCCGGCAGTACGATTGTCGTTACAAAATGCTAAAACCCCTGAAAACCTTACAACTGTTTTTGCAGGGGTTGATAGAGAGGCTACTGAGGAGGCTCGCTCTCACATGGCCCCTTTTCCGCCATCATCACCAAGTATTGCACTTTTTAAAGACGGGGAATTGGTTCATATGCTGGAACGCCATCATATTGAAGGACGCCCTGCAGAAATAATAGCGGATAATCTTATAGAAGCCTATAATGAGTTTTGTTAGGGATTGAAAAAGTTTGCGTAAAGACTGCTTTTAAGGCAGTCTTTTTTATTTTTGAAAGATGAGAAAGCTGCTAGCCTATCCATTATCTGCTCTATATTTTTTCTTTTTTGGAAGTATTCTGGTCATTTTTCATCCGATACAATGGGTGTGTTTTAATCTTTTTGGATCGGTAACCCATGAAAAAAGTGTGAATATTCTCAACTTATTTCTTATTCGATGTACGCATATTTTAGGGACACGATATAAATTTCATAATATACATGCCCTTCCTAAGGAACATCCATTAATTATTGTTTCTAACCATCAGAGCATGAACGATATCCCTCCTATCATTTGGTACATGCGGAAACATCACCCTAAATTCATTAGTAAAATAGAACTTGGCAAAGGAATTCCCAGTGTATCCTACAATTTGCGGCATGGAGGGGCTGCGTTAATCAATAGAAAAGACCCAAAACAATCAATTCCGGCACTTATTAAATTTGCGAAAAGCATTAATAAACATAAAAGGGCAGCTGTTATTTTTCCGGAAGGTACCCGTAGTAGGGACGGAAAACCTAAGAAGTTTTCAACGACTGGTCTTAGATTGCTCATAGAACATATCCCGGATGCTTATATAGTACCTTTGACTATTAACAATTCCTGGAAATTATTGCAGTATGGAAAATTTCCGTTAGGGATAGGGAATCATATAATACATAAAGTACATACCCCTATAAAGGCAAGCAGCATGGAAGTAGATAAATTGATTGCTTATGTAGAGAAAACAATAGTTAACGATATACATTAAATAAGAACACTAAAAAGAAACCTGCTTGTTAGAACATTTTTAGTTGCCTGGTTTTATAGTTTTCGTGTAAAGAAATATTGAGTTTGGGCATTCCCTTGTTTTTAAAATAACGCTGCCGGGACAGAGAGAACAGATGTTGTATTTGTTCGGCAATTTTTCCTTCTCCACGGTTTCGCATGCCAAACCTACTATCATTTAAAGTGCCACCATGGCAACTTTCTATCTGGTGCAATACTTTATCCGACTTGTCAGGCATTGTCTTTTTAATCCAATCCTTGAACAATTGCCCAATGGCTCCGTTGAGTCTTACCAAAGTGAAGGCAATAGAGACCGCTCCCATTTCGGCAGCTTTCTTAGCTAATGGAACAATTTCATGACTATTGATAGCAGGTATCACAGGGGCAATCATTACATTGACCGGAATTCCATTTTCAGAGAGTATTTTTACCGTTTCAAAACGCTTTTTGATCGTAGTTGTTCGAGGTTCTAAAATTTGACGGGTGTCTTCAGACAAAGAGGTGATAGAAATGTTTACAGCGATGAGGTTATCTTTAGCAAGTGCTTTTAAAATATCCAGGTCACGGATGATTAATGCATTCTTTGTGATGATAGCTACCGGATGTCGGTATTTTAAGAAAACTGCTAAGCATTTTCGGGTAATGCCAAATTTTTTTTCTGCAGGTTGATAACAGTCGGTATTCCCGGAGAGTACAATAGGGTGTGCTTTCCAATGGGGGCTTTTTAGTTTTTCTTCCAATAAATTTGCCGCACTTTTTTTCACTAAAATCCGGCGTTCAAAATCGAGACCGGCACTATACCCCCAGTATTCATGACTGTTTCGGGCGTAACAATAAATGCAACCATGTTCGCACCCTTAATAAGTATTCATAGAGTATAACATACCAATATCGGGACTGTCTACTTTGTTTACAATAGTTTTTGGGAAAACATCAATATATTGTGTTTTATTATCATCTGCCAGCTCTCCTTCTAAACGGCAGAATTCTAAAAAATCATCTCGCATTTCATGTTTTAATGCACTGAACCTATTGTGTATGTTTTGTTGCGCACCCCTTCCTTTAAGGATAGTGTTTTTCTCCATAACTTTTATTTTGCAACACTAAAGGTAACTTGGAAATAAAAGAACAAAAGAATTTTGGTTTGGATGTTTACTGCAACTATGGGAATTGTTTTCTAAGACCTTTATTTACCCGGAAATTCTGCTTTCCGTTTTTCTAAAAAAGCGGTCGTCCCTTCTATAAAATCGTTCGTCCCAAAGCACTCGCCAAAAGCTTGTATTTCGGCGTGGTAGCCATTAATTCCTGTTTTAAATCCTGCATTTACAGCTTCTATAGCTTTGGCAATGGCGACAGGGGAATTGTTGGCAATTTTTCCGGCTAGTTTTTTACAGAAAGGGATCAGTTCTTCTTGGGCCACCATATGATTGATGAGTCCATACAATAATGCTTTCTCGGTATCGATCATACCAGCGGTCATAATCATTTCCATAGCACGGCCTTTACCTACCAATTGTGGAAGCCGTTGTGTACCTCCATATCCGGGGATAACCCCTAGAGAGACTTCGGGCAACCCCATCCGGGCATTATCACTAGCTACTCTAAAATGACAAGCCATGGCCAATTCGAGGCCACCGCCAAGCGCAAAACCGTTAATAGCTGCAATAACCGGAGTAGCGAGGTTTTCGATGAAGTCAAATAACTGCTCTTGTCCCTTGGCAGCAAGCTGTTCTCCTTCAGCTTCTGAAAAATGAGCAAATTCGGAAATATCGGCCCCAGCTACAAAAGCTTTTTCACCGCTTCCGGTAAGAATGATAGCTTTTATCTCTGTAACATTCTCTAGGGTTGTAAAAGCATGGTTCAGCTCTTTAATGGTTTCAATATTTAAAGCATTTAATTTGCTTGGCCGATTGATGGTAATAACGGCAGTGTTATTTTCTGTATTGATTAAAATGTTTTGGTATTCCATAGTTTTTCTTTTTCTTTAGGGAAGGTAACCGTAAAAACAGTTCCTTTGCCTGATTGGGATGTAAAATTAATAGTTCCGTGATAGGTTTCCACAATATTTTTTACCATGCCGAGCCCAAGCCCCATTCCACTGGTTTTAGTAGTAAATTTAGGCTCAAATACTTTATCTTTATTTTCTTCACTAACACCACTTCCATTATCTGCAACAGTGATCTTTACTTTGTTACCTTCTGAATGAACAGAGACAACTATTTTTGGTGTTTTATCTTCAGGGATGGCCTGAATGGCATTTTTAACTAAGTTAGTGATCACGCGAATCAGTTGTGTTCGGTCTAATTTAGCAATAATTTCTTTTTCTTCGGCCACAAATTGAATGTAGTCTTCATTAAAAATATCCAAGGCAAGTTTTACAATTTTTACTACATTAAGCGTTTCATTTTGCTGTGCCGGCATATTGGCAAAGTTTGAAAAAGCAGAGGCAATATTGCTTAATGTGTCAATTTGCTGAATGAGCGTTTTGGAATAATCAGTCATTTTTTTCTCAATATCCGGGTCTTTCGGGTCAAATTTACGTTGAAAATTTTGCACATTTAACCGCATAGGAGTTAGGGGGTTTTTAATTTCATGGGCTACTTGTTTTGCCATTTCTCGCCATGCTTGTTCGCGTTCGCTTCTTGCTAGTTTTACAGCACTTTCCTCTAACTCGTCGATCATGGCATTGTAAGCATCAATAAGACTTTTGATCTCTTGAGTGGCTGAAGGCACTATTATTTTTTCATTGCGTTCGCTAAGCCGTGTTTGATCGAGTTTATCAGAAACAGTTTTTAAGGACCGGGTAATATATTTAGAAGTAATGTAGGCTAAAACAATAGCAATACCGAGCATAAAGAGGTATACAACTCCTAGCCGAACCAAAAATTCGCGTAACTCCATGGTATTAAAAGAATCGTCTTCAAAATAAGGGAGGTTCAGTATGCCGACAGGTTTAAATTTACCATCTGTTATAAAAGAATAAGAAGACTGAAAGCGTTCGCCAGCAGTAACTTTTTTCTCAACGTAATGCCTATCAGGGCTTACATCTAATTGGTTCAAAATCTCAGGTTTTAGACACCTGGCAATAGAATCATTTTCAAGTTGAGGTAAGGAACTTTTTATGAGGTCGCCATTTAGGCTATATAAATTAAAGTTAACATTTTGTACGTTGGCTATTTGGTAGATTTCATCTTTAAAAATAAGGTGTAGGTACTGTGTTTCTACCGGATAGGTAGTGCGCTGTAACACATAATCAATACTTGCCCTTATCTGCTCCTCTTTACGTTCTAACCGATTTTTATGATAGTCTTTGGACTGCTCCCTATATTGGTAAATAGTGACACCTGCTATTAAGATGGAAGCAACCACTACCAATAAAATCATGGAAAAGAAGATGCGAGAACGAAGTGATAATTTTTTATCCACAAAGCGTTGTTTTATCGGTTAAAGATAAGCAATAATCACGCCACAATATAGCTAATAAAAGGCTTAAGCATCCGGATTTTTGTCTCGGATACGTTTGTATAATTTGATGCCTAGCATTAGTAATATAGCTAGTGAAAAAACCCCAACAACACCAAATATCCAGTTGATACTGTTTTTGAGTACGACAAGAAATATAACAGCAAACAAAATAATAGTGGCTCCTTCATTCCATATACGCATAAAATTAGAAGAGTACTTCACGACATCATTTTGTAATTGTTTGTATAGTTGATGTGTTTTAAGATGGTAGATGATAAGAATTATCACAAACCCTAATTTTACTTGCATCCACCCTTGTTGTAGCCATTCGGGGATTAAAATAAGCAGCCAGAGCGCAAAAATGATAGCCAGGATAGCAGATGGCCAAGTAATAATGTGCCATAAGCGTTTGGCCATTAACTTCAATTGCTTTCCTAAAATTTCTTTCTCTGGAGAGGGTTTATGAAAGGCTTCTATCTGATAAACAAATAAGCGGGGCATATAAAAAAGCCCTGCAAACCATGTGATTACAAAAATGAGGTGCAAGGCTTTTATGTAGTTATAATATTCGGACATTGTTGGTGCCTGATTTTAGGTTTTTTAAATATTAAAGAATAGGTTTCGACTTTGCTCAACCTGATATTTACCTTTCTATTCAACAAATAAATAGCTTAATTGCAGGTCATTAAATTGTCTATTAAAATTAGCAATTTCTTCAGAAATTAATTTGTCAAATGCTTCCAGTTGCTCCTTAATTTGTCCAGTAATTTCATTTTTTACAGCAATGTCCTGAGCCGTAGGGGGAAAATCATCAATGGTTACCAAACTATTTAAATGTGCTAATTTGTTGGTTAATTTAATAGGGAAATTTAAAGGGTCTTGATTACTCCTGTTTTTTGTTTGATAAAGTGCTTCTTCAATTTCTGTAAATTGTTTTTTCAGGGCTTTGGCTTTTTCTACTAAGGTTTTTACTTGTTCATTTTCTTTGAACTCATCAGTAGTATATTGTTTTTCGAAAGCACCTAATTGTTCATTGATTTTTCGGATTTTTTTAATGGACTTATGTGCTTTGTCAACCGTTTCATTTACGCTTTTTACAAAATCGAACTGAGTTTGCATATCATTCACTGTGACTTCAGCTCTTGGGTCAGGTAGGATATTAAAAGGTGTTGTTTCCTCATTCCCGTTTACGTTAAGTGAAACTTGGTATGTCCCGGGAATGGCTTTTGCACCGCTTAAATTTGCCCACCATAAGATCATGCCCGGGAGACGTTCAGCACCATCGTATCGCATATTCCATACGAATTGATTTGCTCCTTTTTTTGCTTTCAGCGTATTCTCTTTCTCTTTTGAAAAATTGCTGTATTCTTTAATAACATTTCCGGCATTGTCTTTATAAGTTAGTGATACGGTATCCTTTTCTTTGTCAAAATTTTTCAAGTAGAAATAAGTAATCACACCATTTGGATGGTTCGTTCCGACTGTTTTAGAAGGTCTCCCTGCGCCACCCTTGGTACGATAACTGTCTTTTGGTTTGAAAAGAATAACATCTTTGTTGTTATCATTGGCATTTAATTGATGAAGTACTGTTAAATCATCAATCATCCATAAACTTCTTCCTTGGGTAGCAACAATAAGGTTATTCTCCTTGATAGTTAAATCAGTAATAGGAACAATTGGCAAATTCAACTGAAAAGGTTGCCAGTTTTGTCCATCATTGAAGGAAATGTACATACCTGTTTCAGTCCCGGCGTATAACAATCCTTTTCTTTTAGGGTCTTCACGGAGCACCCGGGTAAAGTGTTCACGATCTATCCCTGTAGTGATTTTTGTCCATGTTTTCCCGTAGTCGGTTGTTTTATATAAATACGGTTCAAAGTCCCCTAATTTGTAACGTGTTGCGGCAATATAACATGTACCTTCATCATAAGCAGAAGGTTCTATGCTATTTATCATGGCCCATTCAGGTAGGTTTTTGGGCGTAACGTTTTCCCAAGTTTCCCCTCCATCTTTAGTAACATGCACTAGGCCGTCATCACTGCCTATCCATAAAAGACCTTCCTTCAAGGGGCTTTCATTAGCCGCAAAAATGGTACAATAATACTCTACTCCGGTATTGTCTTGTGTTATGGGTCCTCCGGAGGATTTTAATTTCTCGGGGTCGTTTCGTGTTAAGTCAGGACTTTTCAACTCCCAGCTTTGTCCTTCATTAGTACTTAGGTGCACATGGTTAGAGAAGGTATAGAGTTTTTTCGGATCGTGTTTAGAGAATATAATGGGGAAGTTCCATTGAAAACGATATTTCATACCTTCGGCACCATATCCCATAGGATTATCTGGCCATACATTGATGGCTCTAACTGTGCCTGTTTCATGATTTACGCGCGTTAAAAAACCACCGTAACTACCCCCATAGACAATATCGTTATTCAAAGGGTCAACTGCTATGTGGGCTGATTCCCCTCCTGCAGTTCGTTCCCAATCATCTTCATCAATACTAAAGCCATCACTTCGATGATTAATCCGAATGGTAGAGTTATCTTGTTGTGCTACATAAATTCGGTATGGGTAATGGTTGTCTGTGGTTACACGGTAAAATTGCGCTGTGGGTTGGTTGTGATACGTGCTCCATGTGATGCCCCCATCGTAGCTGATTTGTGCACCTCCATCATCGCCCATAATCATACGTTTGGGGTTTTCAGGAGCAATCCATAGGTCATGGTGGTCTCCATGTGGTGCATTGCTGGAACTGAATGTTTTTCCACCATCTTTGGATTTGTGATAGCTTACATTAACCACATAAACGACATCTTTGTCTTGTGTATCTGCATAGATTCTAGTATAGTACCAGGCACGTTGTCGAAGGCTTCTGTCATCGTTAATATGTTTCCAATTTTTTCCACCATTCTCACTTCGGTAAATGCCTCCTTTTTCCTGGTTTTCTACAATAGCCCATATTCTCTCGGAATCTTGAGGAGATACGGTAACTCCGATAATGCCGAGTGTCCCTTTTGCAAATCCTTCATTGTTTGAAATCTCCGTCCAGGTTTCTCCGCTATCAGTACTTTTCCACAATGCAGAGCCTTCTCCACCACTACTTAAACTGTAGGGCGTCCGTTGTACCCGCCATGTTGCAGCGTATAATATTCTTGGGTTGTTGGGATCTATAGTTAAGTCAACAGCACCTGCTAAGTCATTTACAAACAAGGTTTTTTTCCATGTTTTTCCACCATCGGTGCTTTTGTAAATTCCTCTTTCTTGGGTAGGTTTATAAATGTCTCCTAATACCGCTGCATAAACTGTATTATAATCATTAGGATGCACAACAATTCTCGGGACATGCCTCGATTTTTCCAGTCCGGATGCTTTCCATGTTTTTCCTGCATCTTCACTTTTCCATATGCCGTATCCGGAAGATACATTTCCTCTTACAGTTACTTCTCCACCACCCACATAGATCACATTATGGTCACTGTTAGCAACAGTAATGGCACCAATAGAACCTCCAAAAAAACTATCAGAAATGTTTTCCCAAGAACGGCCCCCATCTTCTGTTTTCCATACACCGCCACCTGTGGCTCCGAAATAGAATAAATTAGGCTCACCCGGTACGCCGGTTACAGCAGCAGAACGTCCTCCTCGGAATGGTCCCAAGAGGCGATATTCTAGAGAACTATATAATTTTTCGGGGTAGGCAGGTGTTGTTTCTTTTGATTTTCGTTTGCTTTGGGAATGAACTTCTTGATAAGTGCCTAAGGTAATGACAAGCACCATGATTACGTTCAGGAATAACTTACGCATATTTTTAGTTTGTTAGTTTGGTTATAAAAATACTAAAATAAAGTTCTTTATTTTAAGTTATGGTGTATTTCCCTATTCAGATAGTATCCGGTTACAATAGTCGATAAGATATCGGCGATAGGAAATGCGACCCAAACACCAAGTTCACCATAGTAGAAGGGTAAAACAAAGAGCAGTGGAATAAAGAAAAACCCCTGCCGGGTTAGAGTTAACAATAATGCCGGAGTGGCCTTGCCAATGGCTTGAAAATAAGCAGCACCAATAAGCTGGACAGCAATAATAGGCGTAGCCATAAATACCCAACGAATGGCCGACGGCGTATTGGAAACCACAATAGGATCATCTGTAAATATTTTTACAATCGTTTCTGGGAAAATCATGATGAAAGCAAAAACGATAGTTCCTACCACAGAAGCATAGGTGATGGCGGTATTAATACTTTGTCTTACCCGGGGATATTGATGCGCACCATAATTGTATCCGGCAATGGGGAGAAACCCTTGCGTAACACCAAAAACAGGGAAGAGGGCAAACATCAACATTCGTCCAATAATAGCATAGACAGTTACAGAAGCCTCTCCACCTAGATCAAACAAAATGTTATTGACAAACAAATAAGTGATACTTACTACTGCCTGACGGGCAAGGGTAACAAAACCTAAAGAACTTATCTCGGAAACGATAGGAAGTTGAAGCTTAAAATGTTTCCAACCAATTTTTAATTCAGAATTTTTAGAAAGAAAGAACCAAAAAATATAGCCGAAGCATAATAGGTAAGAACCTGTAGTGGCCCAGGCGGCACCTTGCATGCCATAATCCAGTACATAAATGAAAATATAATCCATGATTAAATTCCCAATGGAAGGGATAATCATGGCAATCATAGCGTGTTTTGGTTTTCCTTCTGCACGGATTACGTTATTTCCCATCATGCAAAGTGCTAGAAAAGGAACCCCATACAATACAATGATATAATAAATACGGGCAGGATTGAAAATAGCTCCTTTACCCCCAAACTTTGGGATAATATCATCTACAAAGAACAGCCCTAAAGTGATTAAACTAATGGTAACTACTAATGTAAGTGTGATTTGATTTCCAAAAGACTGTAATGCTTTTTCTTTGTTTCCGGACCCTAACGCTCTTGAAACAATAGAAGAGCCTCCAATACCGATAGCCATCCCTAAAGCAGCAATGAAAAAAGAGACAGGGAGCACTACATTGATGGCTGCTATAGCAATAGAACCAATCCATTGCCCTACAAAAATGGTATCGACAAGAATGTTGAGCGACATGACCAGAATTCCTATAGAAGCAGGAACTGCTTGTTTTACAAGGAGTTTTCCTATAGGAGCTGTTCCAAGTGCTGCAGAGGTTGTTTTTTTCATGTGTTGGTTGCACTTTGAATAGTGGCCCATTCATCAATCCATCGGCTCATTACGTTTACCCAGTCGTCATTATCGTTTAAGCAGGGTACATGGATGTAGTTTTTTCCGCCTGCCTCCAAGAACTGCTGTTTTCCTTCCATGGCAATTTCTTCCAATGTCTCTAGACAATCAGAAACAAAAGCGGGTGTAATCACGGCTAAGTTTTTTACTCCGTGTTCTTTTGCTAATCGTTCAAATTCAAAATCGGTATAAGGTTTTAACCAAGGATCGCGCCCCAATCGTGATTGAAATGAATTGCTGTACGTGCCTTCTTTTAAATTTAAATAATTAGCTATTTCCTTTGTGGTTTCAAAACATTGGTGCCGATAGCAGGTTTTATGTGCTTCAGAAGGGGTATTGCAGCAGCTCCCGTCAATTTTGCAGTGTGATTTTGTAGGATCGGTTTTATAGATATGCCGTTCCGGAATCCCATGGTAAGAGAACAAAAGATGGTCGTGTTTATAACTTTTGAGATGTTCTTT
Source organism: Leptobacterium meishanense (assembly GCF_037645805.1). Lineage (NCBI taxonomy): Bacteria > Pseudomonadati > Bacteroidota > Flavobacteriia > Flavobacteriales > Flavobacteriaceae > Leptobacterium > Leptobacterium meishanense. The sequence continues at coordinate 119,428 of NZ_JBBEXE010000005.1, read as the reverse complement.
TATATTTTCAGCCATTACCCTAATATAATCCGGGTGATTATAGAAAGGGGGAACGGTTGTAATTTCCATGTTTGGAAAATATTTTCGTTGCTCCTTAAAAGTTTTTGCAATGACCGTCTCGGAAGAAGACATCGCATAATGAGGATATAGGGGGATCATCAATACTTCGGAAACCCCTTTATCATAAAGTTCCTGCAATCCTTTTTTTATTGACATAGACCCATAACGCATGGCCAAAGCTACAGGGATAGAAGTATGTTTGTCGATTTTTTCTTTAAACCGTTCTGAGATAACAATGAGTGGAGACCCTTCTTTCCACCATATTTTTTTGTATGCTTCTGCTGATTTTTTTGGGCGGGTATTCAAGATAATCCCTTTAACCACAAATGCCCGGATAAGATAAGGGCTGTCAATAACACGTTTATCCATGAGAAACTCATCTAGGTATTTTTTTACATCTTTAGGGGTTGGACTATCCGGAGAACCAAGGTTTATCAATAAAGCTCCTTTCATGCAAATGATGTTTTGTGGTTCAAAAATACATTAAAAAGCATGCTTTCTATGCAAAATCAAGTTATGTTTATTGATATAATTATAGAGAAAAGTGATTTTAAATATAGATGTAACAGGGTTTAAGAAGATAATGCCATCAAATACTTTTTAGGCGTAGTGCCAAATTTCTTTTTAAAAGCTGCAATAAAATGGCTGGCAGTACTATAACCTACTTTTAAACCTACTTCATTTACATTATACTCACCACTTTCTAGCATTTTCCGGGCATACTCCATTTTATAGTCAAACAAAAAACTATATACCGAATCCCCGTACAATTGCTTAAACCCTACTTTTAACTTTTTTAGGTTCAGCCCTACCTGATTGGCCAATGCTTGCAATCCGGGAGGTTCAGCCATATTGGTAATAACGATGTCTTTGGCTTTGCGTATTTTAAGTACATTTTCTTCATCAATCAAAAAAGGGCATTGTTCAATGTCGGCATCTTCTGATTTATTGAAATATAAGCTCAACAGTTCATATGCCTTTCCTTTAATATATAGATTTAAGATAGATTCATGTAAGTTAGCATTCATTATTTGGTGGAGCACCACTGCCATAGAGGGAGATATATTACTATCACTATAATATTTTTTATGCTTGTTTTCATTGCTTAAAAAATCAACATATCCGGCTTCCGGAGAAAAGAGTGAGTGAAATTTCTGAATGGAAATTAAAATAGATACTAACCAAGTTCTGGAATTTATTTCCATATCAATAGGAAGGTCCCGTTGTGGATTGTATAACAATAATGCTTTTTCCTCTTCCACATTTAGTGCGTAGCGACCCCCATTAAAATTAAACTTTGCAGAACCTTTCAGGCTAAAATGAAACTGTATAAAAGAACTGTTTATTTCCTTGATAATGTGATTAGTAACATCTGTTTCATTTTGATGCTTTAAAACAATAAACCCTTCTTCAAGGATTATTTCATTTGGAGTACCTACAGCGTTATTTTTTAATATAAGATCCATGTTGTTAGTAAATCTTATTATTTAGAATGATTCTAAACAAATTAAATGTAAAGTATTGGTTTTACTACAAAGATAGCGTATTTTCGATTTTACAGATATAAAATCTTTAAAATCACTTTAAACGATATAAAAAGTCCTTTGAGCGTTATTTTCTATTAAACACTCCTCCTATTTTTGTTTTCGAATTTCCTGAACAGGCAAATGAAACGGTACCACATATCAAAATACAATACTTTTTATGCCATTGGGTTGAGCTATCATAAGGCAGATGCAAAAATCCGCGGACACTTCAGTCTTGGAACAATAGAAAAAGAAAACCTGCTTAAGCAGGCGAAAGAAGAGGGTATTGATGGGATATTGGCAATATCTACATGTAATCGAACGGAGATATATGGTTTTGCACAACACCCTTTTCAACTTATCAAATTACTCTGTGAACACTCGCATGGAACTATAGAAGAATTTGAAAAAATTGCATATGTACATAAAAACCGGGATGCAATTGCACATCTTTTCAAGGTTGGAACAGGTTTGGACAGTCAAATTTTAGGAGATTTTGAGATAATCAGTCAGGTAAAGCAAAGTTTTATTCTTTCTAAAAAGTTAGGTCTTGCCAATCCCTTTATAGAACGCTTATGTAATTCGGTTATTCAAGCAAGTAAGCGGATTAAAAATGAAACTGAAATTTCATCAGGGGCCACCTCTGTAGCATTTGCATCCGTTCAATACATATTATCAAATGTTCCAAATATTTCAGAAAAAAACATACTTCTCTTTGGGACGGGAAAAATAGGCCGAAATACTTGTGAAAATCTCGTAAAACACACTCAGAACGATCATATAACGCTTATAAACCGAACTAGAGGCAAAGCAGAAAAAATTGCCGGGAAATTCAACCTACTTGTAAAAGAATATAGTGAACTACAAGCTGAAATACGAAAAACAGATGTATTGATTGTTGCGACGGGTGCACAAAACCCAACCGTTTCAAAAGACATTATCCATACTGATAGAGAACTGCTTGTTCTAGATCTGTCCATTCCAAAAAATGTAGATGAAAATGTAATGTCTTTGAAAAATATAACCCTTGTTCATCTTGATCAATTATCAGAAATAACAGATAAAACATTAGCGCGTAGAAAAAAGTTTGTGCCACAAGCAAAAGCAATTATAAAAGAAGTAAAAGGAGAATTTATCGATTGGCTGGAATCTAGAAAATTTGCCCCCACTATTAAAGCCCTAAAAAAGAAACTGAAATCAATTAATGAGGCCGAAATAGATTTTCAGCGTAAAAAACTAAATGGCTTTGATAAAGATCAAGCAGAAATTATCTCAGATCGGATTATTCATAAAATAACGACTCATTTTGCCAATCACCTCAAAGAAAATGCCAACGGTTCGGATGAAAGTATAGAGCTCATCCGAAAAGTTTTTCAGCTTGAAATCCAATCCAAATGAGAACAATTCGAATTGGAACACGGGACAGTGAACTGGCACTTTGGCAAGCCAACACTGTTAAAAACAAACTTGAAGAGCTTGGGTACACTACTCAACTAGTCGCTGTAAAATCTACCGGCGACATTGTCTTGGACAAACCACTATACGAGTTGGGAATTACCGGAATTTTCACTAAGACATTAGATGTTGCCCTGTTAAAAGATGAAATAGATATTGCCGTACATAGTATGAAGGATGTGCCCACTTCATTGCCGAAAGGGCTAGAACAAGTTGCTGTATTGAAGAGGGGAAAAGTAGAAGATATTTTAGTTTACAAAGGAGACATGGCTTTTATAGAAGGTAAAGGAATTATTGCAACGGGAAGTTTACGCAGAAAAGCACAATGGCTACATCGGTTTCCTAGACATAAGGTTACAGATATTAGAGGTAATGTAAACACACGATTGCAAAAATTAAAAAACAATAATTGGGACGGAGCTATTTTTGCGCAAGCAGGGCTAGAGCGGATCAATTTAAAACCAAAAAAACATATAATACTAGACTGGATGATTCCCGCCCCTGCACAAGGAGCAATGGTCGTAGTAGCAAAACAGGAAGATGTATTTTCAAGGAGTGTCTTGACAGAACTCAATCACGAAGAAACCGAAATGTGCACTTATATAGAGCGTCAGTTTTTACGAGAATTAGAAGGTGGATGTACAGCTCCTATAGGAGCCATTGCAAAAATTGAGAACGGACAAATTCATTTTAAAGGCATACTACTTTCCATAGATGGAAAACAAAGACTAATAAAGGAAACAGTCGTTGAGATAGCGTCCTATAAGGATATAGGAAAACAGTGTGCACAAAAAGTATTGGAAAGTGGAGGAAAAGAATTGATGAAAACGATAAAAGGTCAACTATAGATGTCAAAAGCACGTGTCCTCTCCACAAAAAAACTAACACCCTCTCAAAGGCACCTGCTTTTGAATGCTGATATATCAGTAGTAGAACATGCTTTTATAAAAATTGAACCCATTCTTTTTGAAATAAAACAATTACATAGAAACATTATTTTTACTAGTCAAAATGCAGTAAAAAGTGTTTTAAAACAACGTTCGGCACAAGAACTAAAAGATAAATATATATTTTGTGTAGGTGAAAAGACAAAATTGAAGTTAATTGAAAAAGGTTTAAAAATTATAGAAAACGCACAAAATTCGTTCGATTTAGCTCAAAAAATAATAAAAAAACATAAAAATAGGCCATTTTCATTTTTTTGTGGAAATTTAAAAAGGGAAGAATTACCACAAGTTTTAAAACAGAACAAAATAGCTTATAACGAAATAGAAGTATATAAAACCATACTGTCTCCAAAAAAAGTAAAAGGAGTTTTTGACGGGGTACTTTTTTTCAGCCCTTCTGGGGTAGAAAGTTATATGCAGGATAATGAAATAGGCATATCAATAGCTTTTTGTATCGGGGAAACCACGGCAAGTGAATTAAAAAAGTATACAAACAATATTGTCATTGCCAATACCCCTTCTATAGAAAATGTGATAGTACAAGCGATAAAACACTTTAGCTGACATGATAAAAAACGATTTATTTTTAAGAGCTCTCAAAGGTGAAACCGTAGAACGCCCTCCCGTTTGGATGATGCGACAAGCAGGGCGCTATTTACCGGAATTTAGAGCGATAAGAGAGAAATATGACTTCTTCACCCGTTGCCGGACACCTGAACTGGCTTCAGAAATTACCGTGCAACCCATCCGGATTGTAAAGCCAGATGCTGCCATCCTCTTTTCAGATATCTTAGTCATTCCACAGGCAATGAACATAGAGGTAGAAATGAAAGAAGGTGTAGGTCCTTGGTTGCCCAGTCCTGTACGTACCGAAAAAGATGTTGAACAGGTAATAGTCCCTGATATTGAAGAAACATTGGGCTATGTAATGGATGCTATAAAGCTCACTAAGGAAATGCTCAATGATGAGGTTCCTCTAATTGGTTTTGCAGGTTCTCCATGGACTATTTTATGTTATGCAGTACAGGGGCAAGGTTCAAAAAACTTTGATCTAGCAAAAGGATTTTGCTTTTCACAACCCGAAGTTGCTCACAGACTGCTCCAAAAAATTACCGATACTACCATTCTATACTTAAAAGAAAAAGTAAAAGCGGGTGTCAATGTTGTTCAACTATTCGATTCATGGGGAGGAATGCTTTCACCAAACGATTACCAAGAATTTTCGTGGAAATATAACAACCAGATTGTAGAAGCTCTAGCTGATGAAACAGAAGTCATTGTTTTCGGAAAAGGATGTTGGTTCGCATTGCAAGAGATGGCACATAGCAAAGCTGCTGCATTAGGGGTCGATTGGACATGCTCTCCGCGGAATGCCCGTTATTTAACGGGAGGGAATATTACCCTACAAGGCAATTTTGACCCTTCAAGATTATTATCGCCTATTCCAATGATAAAAAAAATGGTCCATGAAATGATTGACGAATTTGGGAAAGACAAATACATTGTAAATCTCGGTCATGGTATTTTGCCTAACATTCCGGTAGACCATGCCAAAGCATTTGTAGAAGCAGTGAAAGAATATAGAAGTTAGATAGTAGTATTGAGTATTGAGATTGTTTAAGTTCAACCCCCTTCTCATATCTCAACACTAACATCTCAATACTAATTATATGAAACAAAAATTCTATCAATACATACAAAACCTGCAAGGCCAAATCACATCAAAACTTGCTGAAATTGATGGAAAAGCACAATTTCAGCAAGACCTGTGGGAACGTCCTGAAGGTGGAGGCGGGAGAACACGAGTGATTGAGAATGGCAATGTCTTTGAAAAAGGAGGCGTTAATATTTCTGCTGTTTATGGAGCCTTGCCTAAAGCCATGCAAACCTATTTTAATGTTGGAGAAGTGGACTTTTATGCTTGTGGATTGAGTTTGGTCATTCATCCTAAAAACCCTTTTGTACCTACCGTGCATGCCAACTGGCGATATTTTGAGATGTATGATAAAGACGGCAATATCATTGATCAATGGTTTGGAGGCGGGCAAGATTTAACCCCTTATTACCTGTTTGAAGAAGACGCCAAACACTTTCATCAGGTATGCAAAACAGCTTGCGACAAACATGATCCGGATTTCTATCCGGAATACAAAAAAAAGTGTGACGATTATTTTTTCAATCATCATAGAGGGGAAGCCCGGGGCATCGGCGGGTTGTTTTTTGATTATTGTCGAGCAACGGATTCCATGAATATAGGGGATTGGTATAATTTTGTTACAGAAGTAGGAGATAGTTTTTTAGAAGCCTATGTGCCCATTGTGGAAAAAAGAAAAGCTACCGATTATAATGTACACCATCGCGATTGGCAAGAAATACGAAGGGGGCGCTACGTGGAATTCAATTTAATCCATGACAAAGGCACCTTGTTCGGGCTTAAAACCAACGGCCGTATAGAAAGTATTTTAATGAGCTTGCCCCCACACGTGCAATGGCGGTATGATTATCATCCTGAAAAAGGAAGTGAAGAAGAGAAATTATTGAAAGTATTAAAAGAACCTGTTGATTGGATTGGGGAGTTTGAAATTTACGGACTTTAATAATCAAAAAATCCGAAAACAAAAAACTAATCACTAACGACTAATAACTAAGAAATGTACCCACTAAAAAGAAACCGAAGACTCCGAACCAGTGAAGCAATCCGTTCCCTTGTTCGCGAAACAGTGATTACTCCCGATGATTTTATAGTTCCGCTATTTGTGGTAGAAGGCAAAAGTATAAAAGAAGAAATTCCTTCCATGCCCAATTACTTTCGATATAGCCTTGACAACTTGGAAAAAGAAGTGAAAGAATTGTGGAAACTGGGATTAAAATCTGTTTTATTATTCGTAAAAGTACCCGACAACCTCAAGGACAATAAAGGAACTGAGGCTTTGAACCCTAATGGGTTGATGCAGCGCGCCATCAAAACAGTTAAGAATGTCGTTCCGGAAATGTTGGTAATGACTGACGTTGCACTTGATCCCTATTCCTCTTATGGCCACGATGGCATTGTAGAAAACGGACAAGTTCTAAACGATGAAACCGTTTCCGTTTTAGCAGAAATGAGCGTATTACATGCACAAGCTGGAGCCAATTTTGTGGCGCCAAGCGATATGATGGATGGCCGTGTGTTAGAAATTAGGGAAGCATTGGAAGACGTAGGACACATAAATACTGGAATTATGAGTTATAGTGCCAAATATGCTTCTGCTTTTTACGGTCCATTCCGGGATGCGTTAGACTCTGCCCCTGGGTTCGGGGATAAGAAAACCTATCAAATGGATCCGGCCAACCGTATAGAAGCGCTTCGGGAAACTGAAATGGATATTGATGAAGGGGCTGATATTGTGATGGTAAAACCCGGGCTGTGCTATCTCGATATTGTCTGTGATATTAAAAATGAATTTGATGTGCCTGTTGCCGTATATCAAGTAAGCGGGGAATATGCTATGCTAAAAGCAGCGGCTGAAAAAGGGTGGTTAGATCATGATGCCGTTATGATGGAACAAGTAACCGCCATCAAAAGAGCCGGTGCCGATATCATTGCAAGTTATTTTGCCAAAGATGTTGTAAGATTATTACGATAAATTCAGTAAATTGGCAATCCTGTAAACAAAGATATTATGGAGATTGCCCATATAAAAACACCACTTGGTGTTGCTAAAATAGAGGGAGATGAAAATGGAGTTTCTGCCATTTCTATTTTAGATGCTGAAGAAAAAGTCTCAGATGTAATTCCTGAAGTTCTCGAGGATGCCGTATATCAGTTTCAAGAATATTTTGAAGGAAAAAGGACTTCATTTAGCCTTAAATTAAACCCTGAAGGGACTTCTTTCCAAAAAAGTGTTTGGGAAGAGCTGCTAAACATTCCCTATGGAAAAACAATGAGTTACCTAGACCTGTCTAAAAAACTAGGCGATGTAAAAGCCATTCGTGCAGTAGCCGCAGCCAATGGAAAAAACCCATTATGGATTGTTGTTCCCTGCCATAGGGTTATTGGTAGTGATGGCTCCCTGACCGGATATGCCGGAGGGATATGGCGAAAAAAATGGTTGCTAGAACACGAAAACCCCCCGGCACAGCAAAGTTTATTTTAAATAGTATAATTAGTACCTTTAAGATTAATTAGAAATTTTTTCTACTATGAAAATCATTAAAAGATTATTGAAATGGTTTCTGATAGGTTTCGTGCTTCTCATAATAGCACTCTATATCTTCGATTATGATTATCTTATTACAGCTGTTCGCACCATTTACGCCAAGGGCCATAATACAGCGTACCTTCATGATTATCAAGCTTTCAATAACAGGGTGATAGAAAAAAGCGATAATCCGGAACCATGGGCAGTACATAAAGAGTATAATAAGGTTGCTCCAACCGAAGCCTTAACACAATTGCACAAAGAATACGGCACAGTAGCATTCCTTATTATAAAAAATGACAGCATTTGGGACGAATCCTATTATGATAATTATGATGAGAATTCCAAGAGCAATTCTTTTTCCATGGCAAAGAGCATTATTTCTGCCATGTTGGGAAGTGCTATTATGAATGGCGATATCAAAAATATTGACCAGCCTGTAGGGGATTTCTTTGAAGAGTTTAAAGAGGGCTTGGCAGCCAAGCTGACGGTGGGCGATTTAGCCTCCATGGCTTCCGGATTAAATTGGGACGAAGCCTATTATAGTCCGTTTTCCATCACTACCAAAGCCTATTTTTATGACGACTTAAGAACAATGATGCGGGAGTTGGATATTATAGAAGAGCCTGGCAAAAAATTTAAGTACCTGAGCGGAAATACAGAATTGTTAGGGATGGTGATTGAAAAGGCTACGGGAACTACACTCTCCGAGTACCTCCATGAAAAATTCTGGAATCCTATGGGAGCAGAAAATGATGCTTTTTGGCAATTAGACACCGAAGAAGGCTTTGAAAAAGCCTATTGCTGCGTTGCCAGTAATGCCCGTGATTTTGCCCGGTTTGGAAAACTATACAAACAATATGGAAAATGGAATGGAAAGCAATTGTTAGATTCTAGCTATGTGGCCATGTCCATAAAACCAAGGTTCCCGGACAGTCCCCAATATGGCTATAGTTGGTGGTTGAGCAATCATTTAGGAAAACAAATTTATTATATGCGGGGACATTTGGGACAATATGTCATCGTAATTCCTGAAGATGACCTTATCATTGTTCGTTTGGGACACCGGACGGCTCCAAAAGATCTTAATGACCCTCATACTGCTGATTTTTATGGATATATTAACGAAACATATAAAATGTTTAACTAAACTTTGAAGAAGGCAAGCAATAATGTTACAAAAAATCGCACTCGAAAACATTCTGTTTCTTGATATAGAAACCGTTCCCGAAGAAAAAGACTATGAAGCTCTCGAAACCATAAAAAAAGAACTTTGGGAGCAAAAATCCCAATACCAGCGAAAAGAAGAGATTACTGCCGAAGACTTTTATGAACGTGCCGGCATTTGGGCCGAGTTCGGAAAAATTATCTGTATCTCCGTAGGTTATTTTGTTCTTAAAGGCATTACCCGAAACTTTAGGGTAACCTCTTTTCACGGTAAAGAAACAACCATCCTAAAAGATTTTAAATCGCTATTGGACACCCATTTCAACAGGCCGTCACATATTCTTTGTGCGCATAATGGAAAAGAGTTCGACTTTCCGTACATTGCTCGCAGGATGATCATCCATCAAATAGACATTCCTGAAAAACTGAATTTATTTGGTAAAAAACCTTGGGAAGTGCCACACTTAGACACTATGGAACTATGGAAATTTGGTGACTATAAACATTACACCTCATTAAAACTGCTGACCAATATTTTGGGTATTCCTTCCCCAAAAGAAGACATTGATGGCAGCCAGGTACGGGATGTGTATTATGAAGATGGGGATGTTGACCGTATTATCAAATATTGTGAACGCGATACCGTTGCAGTAGCACAAATATTTCTCCGTATGCGAAATGATGCTATACTCTCTAATGATGAAATATTACATGTCTAGCATCATAAAATCATTACTACCTTTGCACTTTAAATAGATTTATGTTAGAGAGACAGACATTAGACTACGAAAAAGCAATCCTCATTGGTGTCATCAATCAAGAGCAGGACAAGGCAAAATCCAAAGAGTATTTAGATGAATTGGAATTTTTAACGTACACGGCCGGGGGTGAAGTATTAAAAAGATTCACCCAGAAAATGGATGTGCCCAACCCTAAGACCTTTATTGGCACCGGAAAAATGCAGGAAGTAGAAGCATATGTAAAAGAACACGAAATTGATACCGTGATTTTTGATGATGAACTGACCCCGGCACAGCAAAAAAACATTGAAAAACTGCTTCGGTGCAAAGTGATGGACCGTACCAGCCTTATCCTCGATATTTTTGCACAACGCGCCCAAACCAGTTATGCCCGCACACAGGTAGAACTGGCACAATATCAATATTTACTCCCCCGTTTAGCAGGACTATGGACACACTTGGAACGGCAACGTGGAGGTATTGGAATGCGTGGACCCGGAGAAACCGAAATTGAAACCGACCGCCGTATTGTAAGGGACCGTATCGCACTCCTTAAAAAAAAGCTGGAAACGATTGACAGGCAAATGGCCACCCAACGGGGCAATCGTGGGGCATTGGTTCGGGTGGCGTTGGTAGGATATACCAATGTAGGAAAATCAACGCTCATGAATGTCATTAGCAAAAGTGATGTCTTTGCAGAAAACAAACTTTTTGCAACGTTGGACACCACCGTTAGGAAAGTGGTCATTGGCAATCTGCCATTTCTGTTGAGCGACACGGTTGGGTTTATACGAAAACTGCCCACCCAACTGGTGGAATCTTTTAAAAGCACGTTGGATGAGGTACGGGAAGCCGACCTATTGCTCCACGTAGTGGATATTTCCCATCCGAATTTTGAAGAACATATAGCATCGGTCAACCAGATTTTGGCAGAAATAAAGAGTGTTGAAAAGCCTACGATTATGGTCTTTAATAAGATTGACAACTATAGGTATGAGACCATTGCAGAAGATGATTTGGTAACAGAAAAAACAAAAGCCCATTTTACCCTGGAAGACTGGAAACAGACCTGGATGGGAAAAATAGGGGATAATGCCTTGTTTATTTCTGCCCTGAACAAAGAGAACCTCGAAGAGTTCCGGAAACGGGTCTATGAAGAAGTCCGGAAAATACATGTTACTCGTTTTCCGTATAATAAATTTCTCTACCCGGAGTACGTTGAAGGAATGGAGTAATTGATTAGGAATAGAAAGTTCATTTCGACAAAACAAATTGAATTTCTTTTTATTCCAAAACCTCAAATGTTCTTAGCATTTTCTTTTTTAAACTATTTGGCACTTCAGAAACAAAAGCATAATTGCCCGGCTCAAGGTTCACCTGAAAATAGCCGGTATTCCCTGCTGGCATGTCATTTACGCCCCCTAAAAAAGTAACTCCTTCCGGAGCAGGTGTTATAAGTCCTTTTGGGTCTGCCCAATTCATCCAGTTTTCAAGTGCCTCAAGATTAGCAGTATCATCAAGCCTGACCAAGTTTACGTCATGCCCTACAAAATTCTCATGCACAATTTGGTCTTTGAACTGAACGGCAAAAACCTGCATGCCTTTTTCTATGGGAGCATCATAAACAATCCCTTCAGTACTTGAGATGCTTATGTTTATTGTAGCTTCAGGGGGTAAATTACCACTATCTCCATTGGTTACAATGATGGGCTTTACCATTCCCATGGTGGAATGAAAAGTACCATCAGCCATTTTCACATAACATTCCATAATGTAATAGCCCGGTTCTAGTTTAACAGTTGTCAAACTGGAATTTTTAGGGGAAACCAATCCGGAACCGCCTAAAAAAACAACTTCAAAAAACCAAGAAGGAAGTTTGTTGAATTCTGCGAACCCTTCCTCGGTCTTTCCTTCATTTATTAAATCCATCCCATTTTGAAAAGGGGGTGCAATTTCTTTTTCGGCATTTTCAATGGTTTTCCCTTCCGGATATTTGTCGAGTAAAAAGAAATGGGTTTCTGTAGAATTGTTTATGTATTTAAAAGTGTTCCAGCCAGAAGGTATGGTATCTGCAGTTTGAAAATCCATAACTTCTGTTATAATTTCTATTGTACTGTCTTTTTTATTGGGGTTACAACTTTGTAATACTATAAATGCCATTGAAAGGGTTAAAAGAGCAAGAGAGTCAAACCCTTTTGAGAATTTGTTTATTATCTTCATAATAGTGGTGGTTGGTTAGGAAATTAATAATAAAATATGATAGGGGACATTGTTGCCCCGAAATCACATATAAATATACATAAAAATGTTTTTAGTATACTGATAATAAGGGAATTATAGGGGAATTTAAAAAATATAATTAACCCCCAATCCAAAAGATTCACGGGCTTGAAGCCGTGCAATAGCATTATCATCATAGATAGCCTGAAAAGCGATGTTTGCAGAAAGGAATTTATTAATGCTCATAACCACATTGAGCTGGTAATCCATATCTACATTTTTTGGTTCTTCCAAATAATCGGTATAGAGATTCAGGATATGTTCAAAGGTGACATTTTCTACAAGAGTGAATTTGTAATAAACAGAAAGGGATGTTCCAAATTCTACACGGGTACTTTTCCCTTCGTCCACACCAAAATAGGCACCATCGGGAAGCCCTAAAGTGAATTTCTTATCCACAAAAATTAAACGGGTAGTAGCAGGTGCAATATTTATTTTTAGGTTTTTGCTTTTTTTCCATAAAACACCCGGACCAAACTGAAGGTATGCCGGAGATAGGAAGTTGGTTTCTTCAATGCGGATTTCTTCTTCGGTTATAGGGTCTTTTTCAAACCGATATCCTTTTGCAAATTGGGTTTTAAAATTTAAAAATGCGGAATAGTACCAGTTCTTGGAGGCTTTTTTGCCCAAAACGGAGTTGTATTCAATACGGTCATCCGTCTTTTTTACAAAATCACTTCCTTCGGTCTTCGTAAGTCCATAGGCAGCGGTTATTTTGTTGTCCCAGCTCCAATTGCCTTTGGAATAATCGAATTCATAATTTCCTAAAATAGTCCCGGAAAAACTGTTTTCCCCACCGGCTACCCAATTGGAAAAGGCTGCTTGGTTGAATAAAAAAGATAGTTTTCCTTCGGTACACCAGCCTTCTTTTATACTGTCTTTTTGTTTTGTTTCTTGTGCATTTCCGATATTCAAAAAAATAAAAAAAGTGGCCGACAATAAGGTCAAGTTGTTTTTCATTTTCTAAAAATGTTGGTTATTGGTTGGTTTTTAATCGAAAGGTACAAAATACTATTATTTTTTCTTAATGAGTGGCACCGATGAGCAGGCTTCACCATATAAGATGCTTTTTGCAACAGGTTGCAATTTTTCAATCAGCATAATATAGGCATTCTGTGGGACAGGTTTTTTGGAGCAACCTTTTATGATTATAGGAAGGTTTTCGTATGGTGAGACATCTAATTTTTCAATAATTTCTTTGTAAAGAATTGTTTCGAGAAGGGCTAGATCACCTGTAATGTTTTTTTTAGCATAGGGGGTTAAATAGGTGGCTAAAAGCATGTAAGCCCAGGCGGGGACAATAGCCTCTGTAGAACAGGTAAGGGCTATATAACTATTTTTATACTGCTCCCAGTTATGTTCTTTGGCATGTTGCCTGAATTCTTTTTCTTTGAGTATAAGCCCTTCATATAACCAGTCTTTAATGTCAAATAGTACTCGTTTCCCTTCAGGATAGTACTCCTCAAGGTCAAAAGTAATCAGTTTGCTTTGCGCTACCCTGTTTTTGATTTCTTCTGCCATATGGTTATAACAATCCTAATTCCAATTTTGCTTCTTCACTCATTAAATCTTGGCTCCATGGGGGATCAAAGGTTATTTCCACCTCAGCACTTTTTACCTCGTTAATGGTTTTTACTTTTTCCTCTACTTCTACAGGAAGTGTTTCGGCTACAGGACAATTGGGCGTGGTCAACGTCATCAATATTTTAACATCATAATCTTCATTAACAAAAACGTCATAAATAAGCCCCAGTTCATAAATGTCCACAGGAATTTCGGGGTCGTAGATAGTTTTTAAAATCCGTACTATTTTTTCGCCCAGTTCTTGTGTATTTATTGTTATATCACTCATGTTTTTATCTGTGTCTGGTATGCTATAGCATACATTTTTAATTGTTTAATCATACTTACTAATCCGTTAGCGCGGGTAGGTGAAAGGTGCTCTTTTAATCCTATTTCATCAATGAAGGTTGTATCAGCCTCTATGATATCTTGAGGTTTTTGATTAGAAAACGCCCGGATTAAGATGGCAATGATGCCTTTGGTAATAATAGCATCACTATCTGCCGTAAAAACCAGTTTATCATCTTTTAATTCGGCATGTACCCAAACTTTACTTTGGCAGCCTTTGATGAGGTTATCATCTGTTTTATATTTTTCTTCAATTAACGGCAGTGACTTTCCGAGTTCTATCATGTATTCATAGCGTTGCATCCAATCATCGAACATGGAAAATTCATCTACTATTTCATTCTGTATGTCTTGTATCGTGGCCATATTAACTTAACATCATTTTAGCTTTTTTAACGGCAGCAGCCAGTGCATCTATCTCTTCTTTGGTATTGTAAAAGGAAAAGCTGGCCCTTACGGTCCCGGGGATTTTATAATAATCCATGATAGGTTGTGCGCAATGGTGCCCGGTACGAACGGCAATTCCAAGTTTATCTACAATAGTCCCTATATCGTATGGATGGATGCCTTCTATATTGAAAGAAATAACAGAAGTTTTGTTATGGCCGGTGCCATATATTTTTAAACCTTCTATTTCAAGTAATTTTTTAGTAGCATATTCCAATAGCCCATGCTCGTAAGCAGCAATGGTGTCAATCCCAATGCTGTTCATATAATCAATGGCTACACCAAAAGCAATACCCCCACAAATATTTGGGGTCCCTGCTTCAAATTTATGGGGCAATCCGGCATAGGTAGTTTTTTCAAAGGTAACTTCGGCAATCATTTCCCCTCCCCCTTGGTATGGGGGTAACTTGTGGAGCCATGCTTCTTTGCCATAAAGGATTCCTACTCCTGTTGGTCCACACATTTTGTGTGCAGAAGCCACATAAAAATCAACATTCAATGCTTGTACATCGGGTTTTATATGTGGGCATGCCTGTGCGCCATCTATTAACACGGCAGCACCAATAGCATGTGCTTTTTTAATAATTTCTTCAATAGGGTTTATTGTACCTAATGCATTGGAGACATGGTTACAAAAAACCAGTTTGGTTTTTTCGGAGAGGAGTTTGTCATATTCATCCATCACCAACTCGCCCACTTCATTCATAGGAATGACTTTCAAAATAGCTCCAGTGCGTTCGCATAACATTTGCCAAGGAACAATGTTGGAATGGTGTTCTAATGCAGAAACAATGATTTCATCACCTTTATTTATAAAGGAGGTAAATCCGGTGGCTACGAGATTGATTCCATGGGTGGTACCGGAGGTAAAAATGATTTCGTGTGGTTTTGCTGCATTGAAATGCTGTTGGATTTTCCCCCGTGCATTTTCATAGGCATCGGTAGCTTCCTGAGAGAGGGTATGTACACCTCTATGGATGTTTGCGTTGTAATTGCTATAATAATCTACAATGGTATCAATAACTATTTGAGGGGTCTGGGAGGTAGCAGCATTATCCAAATAAACCAACGGGTATCCGTTTACCTCTCTGTTGAGGATAGGGAAGTCTTTCCTTGTTTTCTGGACATTAAATGTTTTATCTTTTGCTGCTGCTGGCATGCTTTATAAATTGAATCCGATATTCACATTCAGTTTCATAGCGATGAGCTTGTTGATACGGCTTTTTACCTCAGGGATTTTTACACTTTGCAGGACATTGTTGGCAAAGGCATACATAAGCAATGCTCGGGCTTCTTTTTCAGGGATTCCACGGGAACGCATATAAAACAATGCATCGTCGTCCAATTGTCCTATGGTACATCCGTGTGAGCATTTTACATCATCTGCAAAAATTTCTAATTGGGGCTTGGTATTAATGGATGCTTTATCATCTATTAAAATGTTATTGTTTTGTTGGAAAGCATTGGTTTTTTGTGCTTCTTTTTCTACGATAATTTTTCCATTGAAAACGCCTGTACTTCTGTCTGCATAAATTCCTTTATAATCCTGATGGCTCTCACAGTTAGGATGTGCATGGTGAACCAATGTATGATGGTCTGTATGTTGTTTATCTCCTATGATTGTTATTCCTTTAAGCGTGGATGCTACCCGTTCATCTTTATGATAAAAGTTAAGATTATTACGAGTAAGACCCCCTCCAAAAGAGAATGTATGGACACTTGTATGGCTATCTCTTTGTTGAGAAATATAGGTGTTGTCTATTAGTGATGCGTTCAGGGTGTCATTTTGTATTTTGTAATAATCTACAATAGCTTTTTTGTTGGTAAATAGCTCTGTTACTGAGTTGGTAAGTGCCGGATTGTCATTTAAGCTTTGATGTCTTTCTATAATTTGTACATATGCATTTTCTCCCACAACAATAAGGTTGCGTGGTTGTAGCATTAGTGCGGCTTCATTTCCGGTAGCAAAATGGACAATCTGTATGGGCTTGTTCACCATTTTGTTTTTCGGGATGTTTATATAGGCACCTTCTCTGCTAAAAGCAGTATTGAGTGATGTTAGGCTTTCATCTTTATTGGCTGCTTTGTTAAAATAGTTATCTATGATGAGTTTGTATTTTGGTTTGTTTAATGCCGAACTCATAATACATACATCTATTCCTTCATGGGTTGTGTCTGAGAGATAAGAACTATAAACCCCGTCAATAAACACAATTTTATAGGAATCAATATCATGGATAAAATATTTTTTTACCTCTTTAAAATCGAGGGCAGTTTCCTTTTTCGGGAAGACACTGTAATCATTTTTTAGCAAGGAGTTTAAAGAAGTATATTTCCATGCTTCTTCTTTTTTAGAAGGAAATCCCTTTTGTTCGAATGTTTTGATAGCTTCAGAGCGAATATCATGAATCTCTGAATCAATATCTATGGTTTCTTCAAAAGCAATGAATGATGATATTAGTTTTTCTTTTAGATCCATTTATAATTAAACTTTAAGCAGTTTGAACTTCCTGTTTAATCCAATCATATCCCTTTTCTTCTAGTTCTAAGGCAAGTTCTTTTGTTCCGGACTTTACAATTTTACCATTATGGAGTACATGTACATAGTCTGGTACAATATACTCAAGCAGTCTTTGATAGTGCGTAATTACAATCACGGCATTGTCCTTGCTTCTTAATTTATTAACCCCATTTGCTACAACACGAAGTGCATCGATATCCAATCCCGAATCTGTCTCGTCTAAAATGGCCAATTTTGGTTCCAGCATGGCCAATTGAAATATTTCGTTACGTTTTTTCTCCCCTCCGGAAAACCCTTCATTAAGTGATCTGGACAAAAACTTTCTGTCTATTTCAAGCAATTCGGCTTTTTCCCGAATCTTTTTGAGCATTTCATTGGCCGGCATTTCTTCCTGTCCCCGTCCTTTTCGGGTTTCATTAATAGCAGTTTTTATAAAGTTTGTAACGGTTACCCCAGGAATTTCCACAGGATATTGAAAAGACAAGAAAATCCCTTTATGTGCCCGTTCTTCAGCACTTAATTCACTTATATCTTCTCCTTCTAAAAAGATTTTCCCCTCGGAGACTTCATATTCTTCTTTTCCGGCTATGACAGATGATAAAGTACTTTTCCCTGATCCGTTAGGTCCCATAATGGCATGTACTTCTCCTGCTTTAACTTCAAGGTTTACGCCTTTCAATATCTCTTTATCTTCTATAGTTGCGTGTAAGTTTTTTATTTTTAGCATTATTAAATTTGAGATTTAAAATTTGAGATTCAAAATTGCTTTTTCAATGTGAGGATTCCCTATTTTACAAATTTATTCCCTTTATATTCTGATTTCTGTAAATATTTTATGAATCCGGATAATGATTTGCTCAGCTCCATATTCTTTTCTTTTAATTCATCTAGTAATTCTTTCGTTAAATATGCCCTATCATAAGCTCTGTAAAGTTGTGACCTAACCTCTGCACATGAACCTTTTGATATGCTTAAAAAATGGATAAATTCTTTATTTCCTCCCCTTTCAAAGCCTTCAGCTATATTATCCATTACAGATCCTGACGCTCTTTGAAGTTGATTTATCAAATCAAAATCATTTTTAAAACGGGATGTGTTAGCTACCACAAAAATTTCTTTTGCAAACACTCGTGCCTTTTTCCAAACTTCTAAATCTTCAAAAGATGTAATTGTAGCCATAATTTTAAACTTCAAATTTTAAATCACTACCCAACAGATCCTTCTAAGGATATTTCTAATAATTTTTGTGCTTCTACAGCAAATTCCATGGGAAGTTTATTTAACACTTCTTTGCTAAACCCATTAACAATTAAGGCAATGGCTTTCTCAGTATCAATTCCTCGTTGGTTGCAATAGAATATTTGGTCTTCGCCAATTTTACTGGTAGTTGCTTCGTGTTCTATTTGAGCAGTTTTATTTTTAGCCTCAATGTACGGGAAGGTATGTGCTCCACAATTGTTTCCCATTAACAAAGAATCACACTGAGAAAAATTTCGGGCATTATCAGCCCTAGAATTTACTTGTACCAATCCTCTATAACTGTTCTGTGATTTTCCAGCAGAAATCCCTTTGGAGATAATAGTACTCCGAGTGTTTTTACCTAAATGGATCATTTTGGTGCCGGTGTCTGCCTGTTGATAGTTGTTGGTAACAGCAATAGAATAAAATTCCCCTACCGAATTATCTCCTTTCAATATACAGGAAGGATATTTCCAGGTAATAGCACTTCCTGTTTCTACTTGGGTCCAGGAAATTTTAGCATTGGTTTCGCACAACCCTCGTTTGGTAACAAAATTATACACGCCTCCTTTCCCGTCTTTTCCTCCGGGATACCAATTCTGTACAGTTGAATATTTTATTTCTGCATTATCCAATGCAATAAGTTCAACAACTGCTGCGTGCAATTGATTTTCATCACGCTGAGGTGCTGTACATCCTTCTAAATAACTTACATAACTACCTTCATCAGCAATAACTAGAGTTCGTTCAAACTGACCTGTTCCTGCTTGGTTGATCCTGAAATAAGTAGAAAGTTCCATGGGACATCGAACCCCTTTTGGAATATAGCAAAAAGACCCGTCTGAGAATACAGCTGAATTTAATGCTGCATAAAAATTATCTTTTTGAGGCACTACAGTTCCCAAATACTTTTTTACCAGTTCAGGATGTTCTTGAATAGCTTCGGAAATAGAGCAGAAAATAATCCCTTTTTCTGCCAATGTTTTTTTAAATGTGGTGGCTACGGAAACCGAATCCATCACAATATCAACAGCCACTCCAGCTAGTTTTTTTTGCTCATCAATAGAAATCCCCAACTTATTGAATGTTTCCAATAATTCGGGGTCAACCTCATCTAGGCTTTCATATTTGTCTTTCTTTTTTGGGGCAGAATAATAGGATATGTTTTGAAAATCAGGTTTTTTATATTTTACATTGGCCCATTCAGGCTCTGTCATTTCTGACCAAACTCTAAAAGCTTCTAAACGCCATTTGGTCATCCATTCTGGCTCATTTTTCTTTTTGGAAATAGCACGAACAATTTCTTCGTTTAAACCATTTGGAAATGTATCGGATTCTATATCTGTATAAAATCCATATTCATACTCTTTGGTTTCAAGTTCTTTCTTTAATTCTTCTTCTGTGTATGCCATGTGTTTTTAATCTTAAAGTGAAAAACTCTCCCCGCAGCCACAGGTACGTTGTGCATTTGGATTATTAAATACAAATCCTTTCCCATTAAGCCCTCCTGAGTATTCTAAAGTGGTTCCTATTAGATATAAAAAACTCTTTTTGTCAACTATTATTTTTATAGAATTGTCTTCAAACATCTTATCTTCTTCATCTTTTGTTCTGTCAAATTTTAGCTCATAGGACAATCCTGAGCATCCCCCACTTTTGACACCTACACGAACGTAATCGGTTGCAACATCAAAACCTTCTTCGGCCATGAGTTGGGATACCTTCTGTTTTGCTGATTCTGAAACTCGGATCATTTTAAATAGATTGATTCTAAATAATGCACAAAAATAGCATAAATCAAGGGATAAATTACTATTTCTGATATTAATATAACAAATTGAATAATAAGTTTTATTTATATGCTGAAGAGAAAGAATTAAAATTTTAAATGATCTTCAAACCCTGTGAAGAATTCACATGGCAAAATTTTGCAGAAATGTTTTTATTGTTACTTAATTTTAATAATCACCAAGTCTTTCAACCCTTTATTTTCATTTATATGATTATTATTACTTGCCGTTTCACCTACAATTATTATGGAGCCTTCATCAGTTTCAACAGCATCAAAACCAAGATCTATTCCAGAACCACCAAATGATTTTTCCCAAAGAATAGTGCCATCATCATCAGTTTTTATAGCCCAAATATCATTCTCTCCAAAGTTTTCAGAGAGATCAGAGTTATTACTCCTCGAGTTACCAGTTATGATATAATTGCCATCTGATGTATTGATAATGCTTTCGGCATCTTCAAAGTCAGCACCTCCATAGTTTCTTTCCCAAAGGAGTTTGCCTGAATCACTAACTTTTACAACCCATACGTCAGAATCCCCTTTATTGTTAGTAATATCTCCGTTTGTGCTATTTGCTTTGCCAACTACGAGATAATTGTTATCTGTAGTTTTAGTAATACTTTGTGCAATATCTATTCCTGATCCACCAAAAGTCTGTTCCCAGACCAGATCACCTCTACTGCTTACTTTTATAATCCAAAAATCATAACTGCCATTACTATTGGAAATATCAAAATCTTGACTTTCAGAAGCACCTACCATTACAAAGCTACCATCGTTGGCTTGAACTACTCCAAAAGCCCTGTCATTATTTGTTCCTCCAAAAAAACGACGCCATTCTAAGTTACCATTGACATCAAGTTTGTTTGCCCAAAATTCACCTACTCCATGAGCTGTAAGGGATGATTTTCCTGAATTTCCGGCTCCATTAGATCCGGTTACATCTATAAATCCGGAAACAAAATAACCACCATCAGCAGTTTGTAGAATTCCATAGGCATGGTCATGACCTGCAAAACCAAAGCTTTTCTCCCATTCAATATCGCCTGAAGCATTTAATTTGATCACCCAATTGTCATGAAAACCTTCATTGTTAGAGGCATCCCCATCAGCACTCATACTATATCCGGTAACGGCATATCCGCCATCAATAGTTTGTATAATGTCTTGCCCTATATCATCTCCACTTCCTCCATAAGTTTTATTCCATTGTATATTGCCATCATTATCAAGTTTTAAAACCCAGAAATCATTTTCCTGTAATGTTTTATCTACAATATCACCATCAATACTGTTAGTATAACCAATAATAGCATATCCTCCATCAGAGGTTTTTATAATACCTTGTGCGGTATCTTCATTAGTGCCTCCAAATGTTTTTATCCACTCGATTTCTCCTAAGAAACTAGGATCAATTATTGTATTTTTATCATCATCTGAAGAGGAACAGCTGTAAATAAGGAAAGAGAGTAGCGCTGCATACACATTCTTTTTCATAATCAATTACTTTTCCTAATAATAAAAAAGCCATTATTGGCATCGCTTATAATTATATTTCCACTTTGGAAATATGGATATACACTCCATACACCATTAAAAGTTGTGCCATCATTGTCCGGAAATGTATCAAAAAACCCTGATTCGATAATAGTTCCGCTGTCAATTCCTGAAATATCAAGAATGCGTACTCCAGCAGTATAGTTTGAAAGGAAAAATTCATTTCCTTTTGTGTATCCGTTGTGGTCTATAGCTTTCGTAAGACCTGAGTAAGTAGTATGTAATACAGGGTTATCCATATCTTGTACATCAAAGATTAATGTCCGGGTGTTAAACCCGAAACCACTTTCATCAAGCTCATCACCAATAATGAGATACCGATGATCTTCGGTAAACCATGCTTGGTGTGTGTACCGTAGATTGGAATAGGCCATGGTTGAGATGCCAATTGGATTATTTTTATCAGTAACATTTACAATAACTGCTTGTGATTCGTTACTTCCCACATAGATTTCCTTTCCAACATGTTCAGTATCTGGACCATTATAAATGACTACCTGGGCATCATGTGAATAGCCCCCACCCCCATAACCTCCTTCCAAAATGGGATTTGTTGGGTTTTGAATATTGATAAATAGCGGGCCGCCTCTATAGGTGCTATTTCTATCAGCACCTACTATATAGGCATAGCCTGTGGCTTCATTAATGGCTATGTTATGTGCCGACCCGAATCCTGAAAAAGTAGTGTCGGCTGAAAAATTTTGTGGTGGATTTTCTACATTTCGAAGCCTTGTTAAATCAAAAACCTGCATGCCATGTTGCCCTACATTGTCCCCCACAATAAAAGCATGATTATTATAAACTTTGATATCTCGCCATGTGCTAGAAGAAGTAGCCGTAGGAAGCGTTCCTAAAAAAACAGGGTTAACGGGATCAGAGATATCTATAAAGGCAACACCATTGCTTAATCCTATAATGGCATATTCTTTATTGGTTGTAGTATCAGTCCATCCCCAAATATCATTACCGCCACTAGCATTTAGATCAGAGAGCGGTATCCGGGCCACTAAATCATACCCATTGCAAGGATAAATATCGGCAAATCCATTTTCACAGAGTATTAAACCGTTAGATGGATTGCCAATGGGGTCAGGATTTGTTACAGGGGTGATGCTGTCATCTCCTGAAGAACAGGCTGTTAAATTAATGATAAGTAGTAGAAATAATTTTTTTCTAAGTTTCATTAATAATTAGTTAGCAGTTTATTTAAAGATACTTAATTATAATGATTTTATATTTATGAAAAAACCTCTTAGTATAATTTAAGAGGTTTTTTTCATTTCATAATTACTTACGTTTCTATTCCACTATCATTTTAAGTGTTGCTTTAGCATTACCTGATGTAAGTGTTACTAGATAGATCCCTGTAGGGATTGCTGCGTTTAATACTATGGTATTAGTAGCCTCGTAATGCTTTTCAAATACTCGCTGACCCAACAAATTACTAACGACAAGATTTATTGGGGCATTATTATTTGATAATGAAATTGTTGTTCGACCATTGCTAGGGTTTGGATAGAGTGCTATACTCTCTTTAAAACTTTCATCTGTAGTGCTTAGTGGAGTGTCTATAAGACTATACCAAGCTATTGTATTATTATCTCGGCTAGCTGATAATATATCCAGATCACCATCACCTCCTACATCTGCTACATAGACACTAAAAGCACGAGTTGCAGTATTGGTAATTACCTGTTTTGTAAATACTTCACTACCATCGTTCTCATACACAGCAATCGTGTTATCAGTTGCGGAAGCCGATAATACATCCATATTGCCATCCCCATTTACATCTGCAGCATAAACGCTTCGGGCATCAGGTGCCGTATTAGAGACTATTCGTTTTGTAAAGACCTCACTACCATTATTATCGTACCAAGCAATTGTATTATCGAGAGAAGAAGCTGATAACACATCCATATCTCCATCACTATCCACATCTGCTGCATAAACACTTCTGACAGCACTTGCTGTGTTAGTAATGGTTCGTTTAGTGAATACCTCGCTACCATCATTCTCAAACCAAGCAACGGTATCATTTCCAGAAGATGCTGTCAATATATCTATATCTCCATCACCGTCCACGTCAACAGCATAGATGTCAAATGCCCCTGATTCATTAGTGCTGATGGCGTGTTTAGTAAACGTTTCACTACCATCATTCTCAAACCAAAAAAAATCATTATCGATATTTGCTCCTGATAATATATCCATATCTCCATCACCGTCCACATCTATTGCATAGATACTAATGGCCCCATTTCCGGCACCAGGAATTACATGCTCAGTAAAGGCAGGAGTAATATTGCCATCACTTTCATACCAAGCAAGCGTATCATCACTAAAAGATGTTAGTACTATATCCAGATTACCATCTCCATTTATATCTGCAGCAAAAATACCTCCGGGATTATTAGTGGAGGGAATGATACGTTTGGTATAGTTTTCACTACCATCATTATCATACCAAGTAAGAGTGTTAGCACTTGTGGAGATTATATCCATATCCCCATCATTATCCATGTCTGCAGCAAAAACATCTCGAGCATCAGTAGCGTCAGTAGCAACGATATTTGTGTTAACCCCAGTAACATTACCAATAAGAGTAGAAGCCGTTCGAAATGTAAAACTATGCGAATCTGCTATTCCTAATCCTGTCGTTATAGTGACTTGTATCACTTCTCCAGGTTTAAAATCAACTGTAGGGTCAAAGGTAATTACAGGAGTATCTCCTCCAGAGAAACTACCAGCAACTAACCCTGTTTGTTCCCCTCTTACCTGAATATTCGCTGATGTTACCTGTGCAGCAGCTATCGCCGCATCAAATGTCATTACAATATTAGAAGTTCTTACTACTCCGTTTGCTCCCGCTGTTGGGTTAGAAGAAACAAAGTTTGTCTGAGACATCGCCCCGATGCTTACAAAAAGCATCATTACAGCAGTAATGATCGATGCATAGAAATTTTTATTTTTTTGTTCTCGCTTTTGTGGTTGACGAGCTGAAAGTAGAATTTTTCCCATAATATATTTTTTATTTGTTTTAACACAAAAAAAAACCATTATCATAAATAAAAAAAAAATAAGGGATGTTTGTCTTTTAGGAGGGATGTTTGTAGGTGCTATTGCTTCCTTATACTTTTCGTTTTATTAAATACCCCAATAACTAGTGATGCTAGGCTGATTAAAAATTGCCTTGCCATTATTTTCATAATAAAAACCCTAACAATGAGATACATTTATGATCTGTAAAATAGTTATCATATTAAAGTTATCAATGCTTTCTTATTTTTGCTTCATGATAGAAGACAAAAACCCATCGCATACGTCACTCTCTGAACTAGGAGAGTTTGGACTTATTGAGCACTTAACTAAAAACTTTGAGATACAACAATCCTCCACTTTAAAAGGAGTAGGGGACGATGCTGCTGTTTTGGATTTTAAAAAGAAAAAAGTAGTGGTTTCTACAGACATGCTCGTAGAAGGAGTACATTTTGATTTGAGTTATATGCCTTTAAAACATCTGGGCTATAAAGCAATAATGGCAAATCTTTCCGATATCTATGCCATGAATGCAATAGCGACACAAGTAACGGTATCTATAGCTATTTCCAATCGTTTTCCGTTGGAAGCTATTGAAGAACTGTACGAAGGGATTGCATTGGCAGCAAGATTATATGAGGTAGATATAGTAGGGGGTGACACCACTTCTTCTGTGACAGGGTTGATTATTTCAATTACAGTGTTAGGGAAAGCTGATGAAAAAGATATTATTTACAGAAGTGGTGCAAAACCAAATGATTTACTGGTAGTGAGTGGTGATTTGGGAGGGGCTTATATGGGATTACAAGTATTGGAACGGGAAAAAGAAGTATTCAAGGTAAATCCGAACAATCAACCGGATTTAGCTCCTTATAGCTATATTATAGAGCGACAATTAAAACCAGAAGCCCGAAAGGATATAGGGAAGCTTTTAAAGGAGTTGGATGTAAAACCTACTTCTATGATTGATATTAGTGATGGCCTTTCTTCGGAAATTATCCATTTATGCAAGCAAAGTGCAGTAGGGTGCAATTTGTATGAAGATAAAATACCATTAGACCCACAAGTGATATCGACTTGTGAAGAATTTAATTTAGACAGTACAACTGTAGCACTAAACGGAGGTGAAGATTATGAATTGCTCTTTACCATTAACCAAGACGATTATCCAAAGATAAAGGGGAACCCTAACCTTTCAATAATTGGTCATATGGTACAAGAAAGCGAAGGAATGTATTTAATAACAAGAGCTGCTACCAAAATTCCGTTAAAAGCGCAGGGCTGGAATGCCTTATCCGATAATGATTAAGCCGCTGTATGGTGTGCGTGATGATGTCGTTTTTGATGCATTACAGCAAGTGTCTCATTTATTTCTCTGAGTTGAGGTGTTAAAAAAGCTAAATTGCCTTTTACATCATTAGTAACTTGCATTTTACAGCAAGAACATTCATATTCTTTGATGTGAGCAGTGACTTTTCGGGTGATAATAAAACAATGTCCGAAAATTAGGCAACGAAGCTTGCCTAATGAGAAAAGTGATTTGTTTGTAGAAGTCATGGTTAAGTAGGTTTTAATAATTTGGGACACTAAAGATAACTATTTTTTTGTAATTATCAAGAAGTCAGCAAGTTATTTATTTATAAAATTCTGTAGATGCTGTAAAACAGCATTTTTATTCTCTACATGACTCATGTGTCCATTAGGAAGAATTATACACTCTAAATTGATTTTTTGTGCTTTTTCATATAAATCATCGAACTTTAATATAGGGTCATTTTTGCTGAGAATCATAGCTTTTTTATAAGGAAAGTTTTTAAGGACCCATGTTCTGTCACGGCGTACCTTCATCCCTTCCAGTGCAGCAATAATTCCTTGTAAAGGAGTTTTTAAAGCCTCTTTTTTTATCAATTTTATGCCTTCAGGGAATAGTTTTCTGTTTTTAGAGTAAAAAAGGTTTGTGATAGACATATTTACAAAAGATGTATGGTTTTGCCTGACGGCTGCAATTGCACGGTCTCTATTTTGTTTTCGTTCTTCAGAATCCGGTTCAAAAGTAGAATTCATTAATAATAGACCGATTATATTTTCTGGGAATAATTCGGCAAATGCCAACGAAACATACCCTCCCATGGAATGCCCTATAAAAGTAGCGTGCGTTATCTCAAGATGGTTTAATACTGCATGAACAACTTCAGCCATCATTTCCATTGTATGGACATGTCCTAAACACCCGGTATTACCATGTCCAAGAAGATCTATACTAATAACCCGGTTTTGTTTGGAAAGTTTTGGAGTAAAAGCATTCCACATGGTATTGTTTTCCAAGAACCCGTGAAGTAAAACAACAGTGTCTCCACTTCCGGTATCAGCATAAAAAACAGGAATCTCTTTGTATTGTAAAAACATTTTCTGTTATCTTTCGCAAAGATATGATGAAACCCATGAACCACACGAAGGAAACATTTGTTACCGGCTTTGCCTTATTTTCGATGTTCTTTGGTGCCGGAAATTTAATTTTACCTCCTTTTTTGGGTTTTAATGCCGGTACTGATTGGTTTTTGGTGGCCTTAGGTTTTTTTATTTCTGCAGTTGGGCTACCGTTGTTGGGGATCTTGGCGCATGCCAGATTACAAGGCACTATGCGTGATTTTGCAAACAAAGTATCTCCTGCTTTTAGCATTATTTATTGTTTTTGTGTATATGCTATATCTGTTTCATTACCCGCCCCAAGAACGGCATCCGTAACCCATGAAATGGCAATACAACCTTTTTTTGGAACAAGTTCATGGCTAACAAGCAGTATCTATTTTGTTTTAGTGCTCATATTTGTTTTAAACCGATCAAAAATACTTGATATTCTCGGAAAAATATTGACGCCACTTATTATAGGGATTCTGGTGGCGATTATTGGGATTGGGATATTCTCACCGCATCCGGGGATGAACCCATCGATGTATAAAACCCCTATTGTAGACGGTTTGTTAGAAGGATATCAAACATTTGATGCCATTGGAGCAGTACTCGTTGGAGGGGTCATTATTATATCACTTAATTTAAAGGGATACACTTCATTTAATACTAAAAAACGACTCATTTCCCGTGCGGGGCTCATAGCAGGGGCCGGATTGTTTTTAATGTATGTAGGGCTTATTGCTACGGGTGCATTGTTCAATACCGAATTTAATGAATCAGTAACACGAACTGAATTGTTGTCCGGATTAAGCATCAAAACATTGGGAAATATTGGCAATACGTTTTTAAGTGTATTGGTTTCTTTGGCATGTTTTACCACAGCAGTGGGGATTGTAACGGGAACTGCGGACTTTATGAAAGGTCTTTTTCATAATTCACAAATAGCTTATGTAAGTACAGCTGTAATAGCAGCTGTTTTAGGAGTTGTTATGGGGCAGTTTGATGTACACTATATCATAGATATAGCTATTCCAGCATTAATGTTTATATACCCAATAACGATTGTACTTATTTTATTAAATATCTTGCCCCAACAATATGCGACACCTTTTGTGTTTAAAGTGGTTGTGATAATAACATTAATCTTTAGTGTGCCAGATTTTCTTTCTAGCTTGGGAATGGCGGAAACTATGCAGCCTATTAAAGCATACATCCCATTGGCAAGTTATAGCATAGGATGGTTGCTGCCGGCAATTGTTAGCTTTGCCTTAGCAAATATAATGGGCAAAAATTCATTAACCAGATAACTTTTTCAATAAGAATATAATTTTACCTTTGCAACAAAATTACCTGAGTGAGTAAAGGTAGTATTTCGCAAGTATTTCAACAGTCTTTGCAACAGCAAAAACTAGAGAATGCTATTGCCATCTCCCAAAATAAAATTCAATTAAAAGGATTGGTAGGCTCCTCCCTTTCTTTTGTAATTGCCAATGCTTTCAAAGCAGCAGACAGTCCTTTTTTGGCAGTATTCAATGATAAGGAAGAAGCGGCCTATTACCTGAACGATTTAGAACAGCTAGTGGATGAAAAACAGGTTTTTTTCTATCCGGGAAGCTACCGCAGGCCTTATCAAATAGAGGAAACAGATAATGCTAATGTGCTGCTGAGGGCAGAAGTACTTAACAGGATCAGTTCCCGAAAAAAGCCAGCACTAAT
This sequence comes from Leptobacterium meishanense, assembly GCF_037645805.1. Taxonomy (NCBI): domain Bacteria; kingdom Pseudomonadati; phylum Bacteroidota; class Flavobacteriia; order Flavobacteriales; family Flavobacteriaceae; genus Leptobacterium; species Leptobacterium meishanense. The sequence continues at coordinate 90,438 of NZ_JBBEXE010000005.1, read as the reverse complement.
CATTACATATCCCGATGCACTTTTTGAAAAAGTAGTGACGCGTAGGGAGCTAGAAAAAAACACGCTTAAAATTCAGGTAGGAGACACCATTTCTTTGGATTTTGTAAATGAGGTGTTATTTGAATATCATTTTAAAAGGGTTGATTTTGTAAGCGAACCGGGAGCGTTCTCAGTTAGAGGGGGTATTATAGATGTATTCTCTTTTTCAAATGACAAACCGTACAGAATTGAGTTTTTTGGAGACGAGATAGACAGTATCCGGACATTTGATATTGAAACACAACTTTCTGTTGAAAAATTGAAAAAAATAGCCATCATCCCAAACGTAGAGAATAAATTAACTAATGAATCAAGAGAAAGCTTTTTAAATTATATCAGTTCCAAAACAATAGTTTTTACAAAGAATATTGATCTTTTAGCAGGCCGGATAGATCATTTATATCAAAAAGCAGAAGGAGCATTTACCCATCTTTCTAAAGAAATTAAACATTCCATTCCGGAAGAGCTCTTCTGTTCTTCAACATTATTGAAAGAACAATTAAAGAATTTTACAACAGTTGAACTGAGTTCACAGCCATTTTTCAGTTCAAAAACGATTATTGAATTTGAAACAAACCCCCAGCCGGCGTTCAATAAACAATTTGACTTATTAATTAAAAACCTGAATGACAACCATCAATCAGGGATCACCAATTATATATGCTGTTCTACTGATGAACAGGCTCGCCGGTTCCATGCCATTTTTGAAGATATGGAAATACCGGTTTATTATAAGACAGTAGTCTTTCCGCTTTTTCAGGGATTTATCTCTAAGGATTTAAAAATAGCCTGTTATACAGACCATCAGATATTTGAACGCTATCATAAATTCCACCTTAAAAATGGGTATGCTAAAAAACAAGCAATTACATTAAAAGAGCTTACTAATTTACAAGTAGGGGATTATGTAACTCATATAGACCATGGAATTGGGAAGTTTGGTGGACTTCAAAAAATAGAAGTTGAAGGAAAGACACAAGAAGCTATCAAGCTTGTTTATGGTGATCGGGATATTTTATATGTGAGTATACACTCGCTTCATAAAATAACCAAGTATAACGTAAAAGACGGAAAACCACCTAAGATCTATAAGCTTGGCAGTAACGCATGGAAAGCTTTAAAGCAAAAAACCAAAAAACGCGTTAAGGAGATAGCTTTTAACCTCATAGAACTCTATGCAAAACGACGTGCAAAAAAAGGATTTCAGTATGCGCCAGATAGTTATATGCAATTAGAGCTAGAGGCTTCTTTTTTATATGAAGACACTCCTGATCAAAGCAAGGCCACTGCCGATGTAAAAGCAGATATGGAAAGCCCCCGTCCGATGGACCGATTAGTGTGTGGTGATGTAGGTTTTGGTAAAACAGAAGTAGCCATACGTGCTGCATTTAAAGCCATAGATAATGGAAAACAAGTAGCAGTTTTAGTTCCCACCACTATCTTGGCGTTTCAACATTACAAGACATTTAGTGACCGGTTAAAAGATTTCCCGGTTCAGGTAGCATATTTAAACCGATTCCGCACTGCGAAAGAGCGTAGAGAAACCCTTGAAGGATTGATGAATGGTCAGGTAGATATAATCATTGGCACACATCAATTGGTCAACCCCAATATAAGATTTAAAGATTTAGGATTGTTAATCGTTGATGAAGAACAAAAATTTGGCGTAGCTGTTAAAGACAAATTAAAAACGCTTAAAGAGGATGTAGATGTGCTTACGCTAACCGCTACGCCTATTCCGCGTACACTTCAATTTAGTTTAATGGCTGCCAGGGACCTTTCAGTAATTACCACTCCGCCGCCTAACCGTTATCCGATAGAAAGCCATGTCATTCAATTTAATGAAGCAGCTGTTCGCGATGCCATTTCTTATGAAATTCAACGAGGGGGGCAGGTGTTTTTCATTCATAACCGTATAGAAAACATCAAAGAAGTTGCCGGGATGATCCAGCGATTGGTGCCGGATGCTAAGATAGGAATAGGTCATGGGCAAATGGAAGGGAAAAAGTTAGAACAGCTTATGTTGGCTTTTATGAACGGAGACTTTGATGTATTGGTGTCTACAACTATTGTGGAAAGTGGGTTGGATGTGCCCAATGCCAACACCATTTTTATTAATAATGCAAATAACTTTGGACTTTCTGACCTTCACCAAATGCGAGGACGTGTAGGCCGGAGTAACAAGAAAGCCTTTTGTTATTTTATTACACCGCCTTATGTCGCCATGACGGAAGATGCACGCAAGCGGATACAGGCAATAGAGCAGTTTACCGAATTGGGGAGTGGATTTAACATTGCTATGAAAGATTTGGAAATACGTGGAGCAGGAGACCTTTTGGGAGGAGAGCAAAGTGGGTTCATCAATGATATAGGCTTTGATACGTACCAAAAGATATTGGCAGAAGCCATAGAAGAACTTAAAGAAAATGAATTTAAAGAGCTGTATCAGTCTGGGAAAGAAACAAAAGATTTTGTGAAAGAAATACAAATAGATACAGACTTTGAGTTGCTCTTCCCGGATGACTATGTCAATAATATATCAGAACGGTTGAATTTGTATAATGAATTAAGTAACCTGAAAAGCGAAGAGGATCTTTTAGCTTTTGAAAATCATTTAGAAGACCGCTTTGGCCCTTTACCTCAAGAAGCAAAAGGGTTGTTGAACAGTGTTCGGATGAAATGGCATGCCATGCACATAGGGCTCGAAAAAGTGGTGCTTAAAAAAGGAAAAATGATAGGATATTTTGTGGCCGACCAACAAAGTGCTTTTTACCAAAGTAATGCATTCAATAGTGTGCTTCAATATATACAACAACACTCGGGAGCTTGTAAAATGAAAGAAAAAGAAACCCGTAACGGATTGCGTTTGCTCTTAACGTTTGAACATATTGATACTATAGAAAAAGCATTAAATGCATTGCAATCAATTGTGGTCAATGAGATAGAGGCTATTTAATTTATAACCCCTTTAAATCTTTAATAACTTTAAAGGCCTTGTCCACTTGGTCATCACCCACCAAAATAGTAAACTCATACGTGGTAGAGATTACCTCATAGATATTAACACCTTCCCAGGATAGCCGTTGGAAAATGAAGTAATAAATTCCCGGGATGCTTACATTCTCTTTTGGCAACTTAACAGTAATAGATGAAGCATTCTCCACTTTTTCAAGCAGCGTTTCGTTCTTAAAAACATCTTCCACTTCGTTGGTAATGTTATTGCTAGCGATAATAGTAGTTTCATTGACCCCTCGGGACGAGGTATAAAAAGCATTTTTATTGTCGCCAATTTTGGTAATCAGTAAAGCCATGTTTTGCAACAACGAATCGGAAACTTTAAAGGTATAGGCGTTCAATGAAGAACGCACCGTAATTTCACCAATATCTTTTAAAACTTTTACAATTTTATGGGTGGCTCTAAATTCCAAATCATCCGAAAGGCGCTTTAGTGCCATTACAATGGCACCATTACGGATATCTTTTCCCAACTCCTCCTCAATCTCCGGTTTAATAATTCTGGAAAGAGAGGTAAGGTTAATAATCCCTTGTGCCAAGGCTGTTTGGAGGAATGGTTTTGATTTGATATAGGTTTCTACAACAGAAGAAATAGTTTTCATTTCATATAACGGTTATCGATACGCAAAAATAAACAAAATGTTATAAATACAACAATAAGTTTGTTTTTGCACAGAAGGTAAATATGAAAGAAATAGAATTAAGATGCTTTTTTAGATCTTATAAGTGAGGCTTTTAATAATGATAAAAAGCATCTTCCAAATGTTCTATCATAAAATTAGTCCCATTTTTCACAATAGCTATCACATCAAAACGGACTTCTACCTCCAAATCGTTTTCAATTACATAATGATCAATGGCCTTTACCAATAATTGGATTTTTTTCTTAGTGATAAAATCCTGCGGATTTCCAAAATCAGTAGTACTTCGGGCTTTTACCTCTATAACACTAAGAATGTTGTTTGTTTGAGCAATGAGATCTACTTCTGCTTTTTCAAAACGGTAATTCCGTTCAAGGATCCTGTATCCTTTTTTTAGTAAATAATCACAAGCTATTTGCTCTGCCTTTTTTCCAAACTCATGCTGCTGTGCCATAACTTATTGTTGAAAAGTTAAAGAACTGTATTGAGAAGTTGCCTCCAATTTCACATTGCGCCCCAGTAATAAAGTCCGGTTATCATCAAGGTGTCCTGCAGGAAAATCAAAAATAACAGGGAAGTCATACCCTGAAACAATGTCCAGAACAATTTCTGTAGCATTTTTTCCGAAAGAGATGGAATTGTCATGCATATCCGTCATACTCCCTATAATTAATCCGGCAAGCCCATCAAAATAGCCATTCCGTTTTAGGTTCATTAACATCCGGTCTATATGGTATAGATATTCATCAACATCCTCTATAAAAAGAACCTTTCCCCAAGTATCAATACTGGACTTAGATCCTAGTAAACTGTATAAAATAGATAAATTACCTCCAATCAATACCCCTTTGGCAATGCCTAACCGGTTATTTTTAGAAGCGGGAAGCATATAAGAAATAGAGTTGCCGGAAAGCGCATTTTTTAAAGAGGTTAATGATTCTTTGGTATTTCTTTTTAAATCTATCGGCATGGTACTATGCAAAGTTTCTATGCCCAAATTATGGATATGTGAATGCAAAACCGTAACATCAGAATACCCTATAATCCATTTTGGGTTTTCCGAGAATCCGGTAAAGTCAATTTCATCAATGATCTTTACCGTTCCATAACCACCCCGTGCGCACCAGATAGCATCAATATCCGGATCATCTAAAGCATCTTGAAAACTTGCTATTCGTTCAGCTTCTGTTCCTGCAAATTGATGATTTTTTATACCAATGTTTTTTCCGATACGAACATGATAACCCCAAACTTCCAATGAATCAATAGCAAGTTGAATTTCCTCTATCGAAATTTTTCGTGCTGTAGAAGTTATGTAAATAGTAGCTCCTTTTTTTAGAGGCAGTGGCCGTTTCATTTTTCTAAAATACTATTTTTAACAAAGGTCAGTCTTCTTTTTCGGTTATTTTTATATCTTGGGCAAGCTTTTTGACAGAAGCAATGACAGTTATAACATAAAATTAAAAAGTACATCATATGACAATTTTACGATTAAAAAAAACACAAAAAAGTATACTTTTTCTATTTACATTATTATTGGGGGTCGCCAATGTGTATGGCCAAACATCGCCTGATAAAACCTATGGAAAAATAACACCACATGATCATATTTTATGGGGCGACCACCTTCGGCCATATTCCAATAAATGGAAAGTATATATAGTTGATAAAGATGGAAATGAAACATTCCAACGAGTTTGGACTGATTATATGCAGGCTATCGAATTGAATGGAAAAACCTATATGAGCAGGACACAAGAACTGTACAGCCCTGAGATGGAATTGCAGGAAATATGGACCAATCTTTTTGAACGGGAAGCTATGCACCCGCTAAAAAGTGCCCAACTGCGAATGAATGGGAGTCATACCTATATTTCGTTCAACGAAAATGAAGTAGCTACATCCATAAAACAACCCAATGAAGAAGCAGTAAGCAAAACACATACATTTGACCAAGCGTTGTATGATTGGTCGCTATATGGAATTTTATTATCAGGAGCCCCTATGAAAAAAGGATGGACAGCCGCAGTGCCTGTATATACTCCTCAAAGCCCTGAAGAGACCTATTGGTTAGAAATGGAGGTAGTAGATAGAGAGAAGGTGACTACTGATAATGGGAAGCAAATGAATACTTGGAAGGTGCTTACCAATACCGGACTTATCTTTTGGCTTTCTGAGAAAGCACCATATGTTATTCAATTAGAATTGCAATTACAAAATGACAGCAAAATGGTGTGGAGGATGTACTAAAAATTAAAAAAACATCTTTCTAACTAAGATAAACCTAAAAGCTGCAAAATTCTGTATTTTTGTGGCTTTTAACATTCACGACAATGTCAAAACCTCCTGAAAGATATACCATTACTGCAGCATTGCCTTATACCAATGGGCCCATTCATATTGGCCATTTGGCAGGCGTATATGTGCCTGCTGATATTTATGCACGTTATTTACGGCTTACAGGAAACGATGTCGCTTTTATTTGTGGAAGCGATGAGCATGGTGTGGCCATTCCGATGCGGGCCAAAAAAGAAGGCGTATCGCCACAGGAGATCATTGATAAATACCATACGATTATCAAAAAATCCTTTGAAGATTTTGGAATTACGTTTGATAATTATTCACGCACATCAGCAACGATACATCACGAAACGGCTTCGGGGTTTTTTAAAAAATTATATGAGGATGGCAAGTTTTTAGAAGAAATTACAGAGCAACTGTATGATGAACAAGCACAGCAATTTTTAGCCGATCGTTTTGTGACAGGAACCTGCCCGAAATGTGGCCATGAGGAAGCCTATGGCGATCAGTGTGAAAACTGTGGGAGCTCCTTAAATGCTACGGATCTTATTAATCCGAAATCTGTTATTACAGGGAGTAAACCTATCTTAAAACAAACCAAACATTGGTTTTTACCATTAGATCAATACGAAGGATTTTTGAAAGAGTGGATCCTTGAAGGACATAAAAATGACTGGAAACCCAATGTATATGGACAGGTAAAAAGTTGGATTGATGATGGATTGAAACCTCGTGCAGTAACGCGCGATTTAGACTGGGGGATTCCTGTGCCCATAAATGGTGCTGAGGGTAAAGTACTCTATGTATGGTTTGATGCACCTATTGGATATATCTCATCTACCAAAGAATGGGCTGTCCGTGAAAAAAAACAATGGGAGCCTTACTGGAAAGATAAGAACACCAAGCTAGTGCACTTTATCGGGAAAGATAATATTGTATTTCATTGCATCATCTTTCCCGTAATGTTAAAAGCTGAAGGGAGCTATATTTTGCCCGAAAATGTCCCGGCAAATGAGTTTTTAAACCTGGAAGGGAATAAATTATCTACCTCTAAGAATTGGGCGGTATGGCTGCATGAATATTTGGAAGATTTCCCCGGAAAACAAGATGTATTACGTTATGTATTAACAGCCAATGCACCTGAAAGCAAAGACAATGATTTTACCTGGAAAGATTTTCAGGCACGAAATAATAATGAATTGGTCGCCATCTTTGGAAATTTTATCAATAGAGTAGTGGTGCTTACTGATAAATATTATGATGGCGTAACACCTATACCAAACACATTTTTAGAGACGGATTCAGAAACCCTTACTGAGTTAAGAACATATCCGGAAAAGATAGCTTCTTCTATAGAACGGTACCGGTTTAGAGAAGCAAGCCAGGAATTAATGAATTTAGCACGATTAGGCAATAAATATTTGGCTGATGAAGAGCCCTGGAAACTCATAAAAACTGATGAGGGACGTGTAAAAACTATTATGTATGTAGCATTGCAAATCGCAACAGCATTGGCTGTACTAAGTGAGCCTTTTTTGCCGTTTACTTCCCAAAAGCTAAAAAAAATACTCCGTCTTACACCTAGCGAGGTAGAGATGCCTTGGGAAAAGATCACATCAAAAGAAACTTTACTGCCCTCTGGCCATCAAATAGGCAAACCTGAATTGCTTTTTGAAAAGATAGAGGATACCGAAATTCAGAAACAATTGGATAAACTAGAAGCGACAAAAAAGAACAATGAAGCTGAAAGCAAAGCAATAGTCTCACAAAAAGAAACCATTACTTTTGAAGATTTTTCAAAATTAGATGTGCGCGTGGGGACTATTTTGGAAGCTGAAAAAATGCCCAAGGCGAAAAAATTATTAGTGTTAAAAGTGGATACAGGAATCGATATTCGGACTATTGTTTCCGGGATAGCAGAAAGCTTTACCCCTGAAGAGGTTGTCGGTAAAAAAGTAACCGTATTAATCAACTTAGCCCCAAGGGTGTTACGGGGGGTAGAAAGCCAAGGAATGATTCTCATGACAGAAAATGCCGACGGCAAATTGGTTTTTGTAAACCCAGATGATACAACTGTAAAAAATGGTATCCCGATAAGCTAACGTTTAAAAATTTCTTTGAACTGGTAAAACAAGCGCTCTATCAACCGGAGGTCTTCAGTGATAATTTCTGCAGCCCCCCGCATTTCTTGTTTAAAAGCAATTTCTTTGTTGTAGGAAGTTATAAGCTTCTCAGGCAATGAAACATCAATTAAATAAAACCCTTCTTTGTCCGGGACTAGAGAAATGTTCTTTACCATACCTTTTAAAGTTCCAAATTCAGCATCCGGATAATTTTCCAATTTGATGTTGACTGTTTGCCCTATTTTTATTTTTCCTGAATTTTGAGAAGGGGAACGTAATTTAGCGATATAAGCAGCATTGGTTTCCGGAATAATGGTAAAAACCAGGTCCCCCTGAGAAACTCGCTGATTTTCATTCCAGATATTGAGAAAGGACACAGTCCCATCAATATCCGAAGAAAGCACATAGCGCAATTCCCAATCTCTAACGGCTCGCTTTAATTGGTTAAAAGATTGAATAACATTTTTTAACAGGCTGATCTCTTCCTTTGTTTTATTGATAGTGGTACTTGTAGAAGTTTTGTTGGCATTGTTAATGGCATCTCTCAACTGAGAAATAGAGGCATCAATGTTAGCAAAATTTCGCTCAGCTTGCAGGTATGAGAGTTGTTTAGCCTCGTACTCTTGCATAGAAATTACTCCTTTTTCATGGAGCTCTTTGTGACGTTCTAAATCATTTTTCTGGAATTTTAGTTCAGATTCATTGATGCGGCGTTGTGCCTGCAAGGTCTGCAATCGGGTATTTAATTCTGATAATGATATCCTGTTGGCCAGTGCTTCATTAGAGAAGGGCTGTAACTGTTTGTTCAGCTGATATTGCAAATAACTGTTCTCAAAAAGTGCATAATCCGACTCTATTTCCCCTAAAAATAACACCGGAAGTTTTTCCAAAGGAAACTCAAAAGCATCATTATTGATAACGATAGTATCTATAATAGATTTTAGTAAAAACACACTAGTATAGTTGGCAGTATTTTCTATAATTGCTAAAGGCGTACCTTCTTTTACTTTTTGACCATCGGTAACTAGTAGTGTGTCTATTTTTCCTGTTGTTTTTGCATATTCTTTTTGTGGTGGCTCCTGCGTGGTAATCATCGCCTCAGAAGGAATGATGTCCGGATATTTGATAAACCAGGATATGGCCAATACGATAAATATAAAAATGAATATAATGGTATTTCCCCATCGGATCATCCAACTAGGGACTGCGTTTAATATCTCTTGGACTTCTTCGCTGCGGATTTCTATATCGCTATTTGTTCTTGGCATATTTAATTTCCTAATTCCAATTGGTTTTTAACTAGATGATAATACTGTCCTTTTTGTTTTATTAGCTCATGGTGGTTTCCTTGCTCTACAATTTTTCCTTGGTCCAATACAATGATCTGATGTGCATTTTTAACAGTACTCAATCTGTGTGCAATGATAACTGCTGTTTTATCCTTGAAAAAAGTATTCAGGTTTTCCATGATCACTTTTTCATTATTGGCATCCAGTGAAGAAGTGGCTTCATCAAAAAACAAAAACTTTGGGTTTTTATAAACAGCACGAGCAATGAGCAACCGTTGTTTTTGTCCGGTGCTCAATCCGGAACCTTCGTTGCCTATCTTGGTATTATAACCTAATGGAAGGCCATCTATATAACTTGAAATATTGGCAACTTCAATAGCATGGTTTAACTTTTCTTTATCTATATAATCAACCCCTACAGCAATGTTGTTGGCAATAGTATCATTAAAAATATAGCCTTCTTGCATAACAACACCACAATAGTCTCGCCATACCTTTTGTGAAATGTTGTTGAGGTTAAAATTATTGATGAGGATCTCACCGCTTTCCACTTCATAAAAACGGAGCAATAATTTCATTAAAGTAGTTTTTCCGCTACCACTTACCCCTACAATAGCAATAGTTTTGTTAGCAGGGATAACAAGGGATAGGTTTTTAATGACCGGCTCTATACCCCCTACATAACGGAAAGAGACCTTTTTAAGTTGGATAGTGGCATCTTCGGGGATGCTTTTTATGTGTTCCTCTTTGTCGTCTTCTTCATCATCCTTATCATGGATTTCACCCAGCCTATCTAAAGATATTTTAGCATCCTGCACATCGCGCATAAAATTGATAAGCTGTACAATAGGGGCGTTTAATTGCCCAACAATATAGGTAACGGCCAACATCATCCCCAAGGTAATATCACCATCAATAACCAACTTAGCAGAGAGAATAGTGATGAACATATTTTTTAGTTCATTAATAAAATTAGATCCTACACTTTGTGTCTGTTCCAATGCAAGGCTTTTAGTGGCTATTTTGAACAACCGGGCTTGCAGGAACTCCCAGCCCCAACGCATGCGGCGCTCTGCATTGTGAAGTTTGATTTCCTGCATGCCGTTTATGAGCTCAATTACCTTACTTTGCTCATCACTTATTTGGGAAAATCGTTTATAATCTAGCTCTTTCCGTTTCTTAAAAAAGAACAATACCCAAATAAAGTACAAGAGGCTTCCAATGATAAAAACCCCAAATATTTGTAAGCTATAGTATGCAAGTACAATACTAAAAATGATAAGGTTGATAAAAGAGAACAAAATATTTAACGAGGACGTGGTCAAGATACGTTCCACACGCTTATGGTCGTTGATTCGCTGTAGTAGGTCACCGGTCATGCGTACATCAAAAAAAGAAATAGGAAGCTTCATCAGTTTGATAAAAAAGTCGGAAACCAATGAAATATTTATCCTTGAACTAAGATGCAGCAATATCCAGCTTCTAATAATGTCCAAAGACGCCTTTCCTATGAATAAAAAAAGTTGGGCAAAAAGAATAAGGTATATAAAGTTGAGATCCTGATTCTTAATCCCTACATCTACCACACTCTGTGTTAGAAAAGGAAGGATTAATTGCAACAAGCTCCCTGCTAAGAGGCCAATGGCCAACTGAACAACAAATTTTTTGTATTTATATAAATATTTTAAAATAAACCCAAACCCAAAAGGTTGGTCTTCTTCGAATTCTTCTTTATAAAAAAGAGGGGTGGGCTCAATTAAGAGTGCAATGCCCTCTTCAGTCTCCTCATGGGCATTATTCCCTATCCAATGGCTTATAAATTCGTTTTTACGATATGTGATAAGCCCATGTGCAGGGTCTGAAATATAAACTACATTTTTTTTAATCTTGTAGAGTACTACATAATGGTTTTTATTCCAGTGGACAATACAAGGAAGGGGTGCTTCTTTGAGTTTACTGTATGACAGTTTTACTCCCAGAGACCGAAGTCCTATTTTTTCTACAGCTTCGCTAAGGCCTAGCAGGCTACTCCCTTGCCGGGTGGTTTCGCTAAGCAGCCGTAGCTGTTGTGTATTAATAATTTTGCCATAATGCTTGGCAATGATCTTAATACAGGTAGGCCCACAGTCCTTAGATTCGGTTTGTCTGTAAAAAGGAAATTGTTTCAAAAATATAGTTGTTTTAAGCTTTATGATAAGAAGTTGCCCTCAAACCTATTCTTAGGATAACTTCTTTCAGTTAAAAATAAGGCTACATCAAGGGCAACTAGGGTCATTAGGGTTGTACTTCCCATCATTTTCTATATAGGAAAGAGAAGAAACCTTTCCGCCATAAATAAGCTTTTGTTCAGTATTGCTAAGCACTTGAACTTTTTTAAGGTTTAATAAATTTTTCATCATTAAAAAGTTTTAAAAATTATAACTACCGTGAACATTTTGAGACACTCAGGAGTATGTCTGAAAAAGGCATGTAAAGACCACCGCTCCATAAGAAAAATTGCGGGCTGTTGGGGGTAGGTATTCACCGGCTAGCTTTTAAACCAACTATAATGAATAATAACACCACAAAAGTATTAAAATACTATTAAAATATAAGAATTTTCGGATATTTTTAAATATATTGTTTATTTAGATAAAAGATGTTGATTATATAGTTATATATATTTCATATTTTTACATGTTCAAAAACCAAAATAATTATAACCCATGAAAAAAACTACTTCTTCAAAATTAACGAAACAACTCTCTGCCTACGGAGCTATGACCGTCGCCTTGGCAGGGATAACCGATGCTAATGGGCAAATAGTATATACGGATATTCCTGATGTCTCCAGAGGTACTGGGGGGTCACTTCTTATAGATATGAACCCTGCAGATACTGATGGGAGTGAATTTGAAATAGAAAATACAGGATTCCCTGGAACAAGTGAGAGGGTACGGATAAATATTTTAAAAGCTGGGGACGGTTTTGCAGCTGTTGGAGCCGATTACCCTACAGCATTTAGTGGTGCTTCTGTAATCTCTAGCGGATTAAGTTGGAGAGACACACAGCCCTTTGATTTATCTTATAGTGTTGGAATTGGAAATTTTGGTGGAGCAGGTGATAAATATTTGGGTGTCAGATTTAATATAGGAGGGTCTTTTCATTATGGTTGGATTCGGGCCAATGTAGTGAGCTTATCTGATTGGACGATTAAGGATTTTGCTTATAATGCTACTCCTGGGGCATCCATTAATGCCGGTCAGACCACTTTAGGAGTTGATACCAATTTAGCTACCAATGTACGTATAGCCTCTTTAAACAAGACGATCTCATTGCACAATTTACCGGGGAGCACTTCGTATCAACTCTATTCTATGACGGGGCAATCTTTGCTAGAAGGCAGTATAGAAGGCAGTACGTATGCTATAGAAGGCAGTAACCTTGCTTCGGGCATCTATATTCTTCAATTAACAGATTTAGATACCAATGCTACTTTACGCAAAAAGGTAGCGTTGTAGCACAACATGATTGCTAAAAAATATTTTAAATACCTATAAGAACAAACACCCTGAAATAATAATGGGTGTTTTTTTTATATTTGTCAATTAAACCAAAATAATTATAACCCATGAAAAAAACTACTTCTTCAAAATTGACGAAACAACTCTCTGCCTACGGAGCTATGACCGCTGCTCTGGCAGGGATTACCGATGCTAATGGACAAATAGTTTATAAAGATTTTTTTAGTGTTACTGGAGGGAAGAGCGATAATTTTTTAATTGATTTAAATACTGATGGCATAAATGATTTTCGATTGGATCATAATGGAAAATTCTATAGTTCAGCAGCTATGTACTTAAAGCCTTTAAATGCTAACAATGAAGTTTTAGGAGATTCTCAAGCAAGAGCATATGCACTTTCTGCAGGAAATCCTATTAGTTCTGCGGTGACATCATGGAAATATTCTGGTGCCCCATCCCGTGCTATTGCGGGAATTACAGAACCACTATTAACATATTCATCATTTAGAGGAAATTTTAATAATGTAGATGCCTATATAGGTGTCCGTTTTGATATTTCCGGGAGTATTCATTATGGATGGATACGAGTAATTATAGATGATGATATGCAGCCGGATTCATTTAGTACAAGCTGGACAGTTGTAGAAGGGGCTTATAATACTACCCCCGGGGCTGCCATTAATGCTGGCCAGCAGACGTTGGGCATAGAAGATAATTTAAGCAACACGATACGTATTGCGTCCTTAAACAAAACAATCTCATTGCACAATTTACCGGGGAGCACTTCGTATCAACTCTATTCTATGACGGGGCAATCTTTGCTAGAAGGCAGTATAGAAGGCAGTACGTATGCTATAGAAGCGGGGGGGTTAGCCTCGGGAGTGTACATACTACAATTAAACGACTTAGACACCAATGCCACCTTGCGGAAGAAAGTGGTGTTGTAAACTATAATCGATGCCTTATACTCGGTTTCGGTACAAAGAAGGGTCTATACATTGCTGCATAGCAGTAGTATCTAGATCCTTTCCTATAAATTGTGCTATCTTGCTCAGTACTTTAGAAGGATTGGAAAGTACTTCTTTGTAATCTACATAGAGCAACTCTACACTGGGTTCTTTTTCTTTCCATATATTTACCATGCTTAGCAGTTTGGTATATGATTCCAATAAGCGCATGGGCAATGCTTCCGGGTCTTTCCCTACCATTTTTTGCTGGGATTTAATGATCTCGTGAAGGTCACGCTTCATAAAGATTACTTTGTATCGGTATTGTGGGTCTATGTGCTGTAGCAGGGGAGCTACAATCTTTACCGCCTTGTCTTTTCCCAAGTGCAGCCAGCTATTGTCTTTATGTATACGCATTACCGGGTTGTATTCGTAATAGCCTTTCGGGTTAGATTCGTCAGCCTTTCGGTTTTCGTCGGTTAAGATATCCAATCCTCCGGCATCTAACATCTGCATCATTAAAGAAGTCCCAGACCTTGGCAGACCTGATACCACCACAATTTGCTCCTTTCGGTAGGCAAAAGTTGTTTTGTCCCGTAATTCGGCAGGCATGGCTATTTTTTCTTCAAGGTTTTCTAGGGCCTTTTCAGTCCGTGCATCTTTTCGTGGGCGTAGTTTGGCCACCATCTCATAGGCTTTTTTGGCATTCTCAAGGTCGCCCATTTTCGTAAGGGCCTCCCCTAAAATAGCATGTGCTTCGGGAAAATACTTAATCAGCTCAATACTGGTGAGGGCATGCTCAGCAGCTTCTTCATAATGACCTAAACGCACTAACGCTGTAGCAAGCAATTGGTGTACACGGGCATTGTCTATTTCAAAGTCCAATGCCCTTTGAAATGCTTCTTTAGCATCTTTAAAATCACCCGTTTGCAAATATATTTTCCCTACTTGGGTCCATACCTGGGCCCCCGGCTTGTTCTCTTTCGCTTTTTCCAATAATTTTAGCGCAGCATTTACACGGCCTTTCCCTAACAAAATCCTTGATTCTGAGAAATACGTTCTTTTTTCAAACTCTGGGTTCAAGCTTCTCAGTTTGTTTAAATAGGCTTCAGCTTCGTCGTATTCCTCGGTGTCCAGCGCAATAGAAAGTAGTTCCATATAGTAAGGGATAGTATCTATAGGTTCCGGTTCTTTGATGAGCTCTAAAAGAATGGGTTTTGCTTTGTCGTACTCTTTTTTGCCGCTATATACCCTTGCTAAGTTGAACTTAAGGTCACATTTGGTTTTTAAAATGGCAGTTTCTATTTTTTCATCAGGGCGTTCAATATAACCAAGTTCTATGAGTTGTTCCATAGCTTCCTGGTCGGATAGTTGATCAGTGTCATGAAGACTGTCATGCTGGCCAAAATCACCTGCTACTTTTTCCCAACTATCTATGTATGTTGGCTTTTTAGGGTCTTTAAAAAGATCAAGTGCTACATTTCCGTCCATATCTTTACCTACGGGTAAACCAAACATATGTAGAATGGTTGGGCCTATATCAATCAAACTTAAACCGTATACCTTTTCTTTTTGTTTTATTTCAGGCCCACTGGCCACAAAAATGCCAAAATTCCGATGTTCCAATGAAGGTGCTGCGGGGTATTTAGGCATTTTGAGGATACGTCTGTGCCCTGATTCATAGCCATGGTCAGACATAATGATGACAGTAGTATCATCATCGATCAGGTCAAGCATGCGGTCAAGCATCATATCTTGAAAACGGTATGCATTAGAAACAACATCTTTATAGATCTCAAAGTATTTTTCAGGGATTGCTTTTAGTCTTGGGGGATGAAATTTCATAAAAGTATGGCAAAAATGGTCAATAGCATTGTAATAAACTCCCATAAAATCCCATTCAGTAGTACGCATCAGGTTGGTGGCAGCACAGTGTACAGAAACGTTTTCTGAAAGTACTTT
Source organism: Leptobacterium meishanense (assembly GCF_037645805.1). NCBI lineage: Bacteria > Pseudomonadati > Bacteroidota > Flavobacteriia > Flavobacteriales > Flavobacteriaceae > Leptobacterium > Leptobacterium meishanense. The sequence continues at coordinate 74,618 of NZ_JBBEXE010000005.1, read as the reverse complement.
AGCAAAAGACACTAAGTGCCGGTCTTCGTTTTGGTTTATTTGGCTTGCCTTAGGGATAAAAGGTAAAATGTGTGCATCTGTCACTTCAAATGGCGACATCCGGAGGTCTTTGAGCACTTCAGTTAATGATTCAGGATATACAGCCCCTTTTATGACAGCATCCTCTTTTTTAGTGTCCCCGTCATTTACAATAGTATGGAATTTATCAGAAACAACCACACCGTTGATAGGTTCTGCCGGATGACTGGGCCACCAGCCTACCAAATTTGATTTATAACCTTTGTGGTGCAGAATATTCCAAATAGCTTTTGCTTTTCGTGAGTGAACAGTTACAGGCCGGATACCTTTCATGTTAGGCAAGAGCTCTATAAACCCTAAAACACCATGTTTTTCAGGGGTTTTTCCGGTAGCCACAGAAGACCATAGCATAGGTGAATAAGGAGGGTTCATAGTGCCCATATTACCATATACACCTCTTTCAATTACTCTTTTAAGCGCAGGCATTTGGCCTTTTGCCATAAGAGGGCCTATTATTTTCCAATCGGCACCATCCCATCCTAGCAGCAATACTTTTGGTTTTTTCTTCATGATTTTTTATTTCGATGTTGGTCACGGACTTTACGCCATTCGCGGAGGCCAATATCACCATAGGCCAATAAGCCTAATGCACCATTTACCGGAATTTTGAAGGGTTTTTTTTGAGAATTGTCGGCTTTCTGAGACTTCATAGTTATGAAAATAAAGGGCTCAAAAATATTGATAATTATTTTAAAATTTGTACAGAATCAAAGAAGACTTTAAAAATTAATGGTTTGGCTTATTATTTGAAAGGGTATTATATATTCGGATTATAGATGCTATATTTATAAACTGTAAATAATAATGGAAATGACTAGAAACTTATGTAACCTTTTATGTATGTTCATTTTTGTGTCAACTGTTTATGGGCAGGTGGAGGAAACACAAAAAAAAATAATAGAAGAATTGAGCAATGAAATATTTGCAGATCCCGGAACAGAATATTTGGATTCACCACCAAATGCGATTCTTTTGTATAAGAAATTGAAGATGAATGTAAATCATCAAGATATAATTTATATGCTAGACTATAATAATCCTATTGTAAACATGTATGGGTTTGTGTTGGCATTAAATACTTTTGATAACTACAAAACTGTTTTAAAAGCAGTTAAAAGTTACCGCAAAAGAAACTATATGCCAATATTACCCGTATTGGAAGGAGATGTTGTATTGGAACAGAAATTGCCAGATTACATGCTGACATATTTATCCCGGAAAAATGATCTACCCTCTTCAAAAAAGGAAAAACTAAAAGGTAAACTACAAGAATGGGCAGAGCATTATACGTATTAAATAAAATGATCTCTTTATGAAGCTGTTAAAAAAAACCACACTCGTAAATGCGCTATTAACAATAGTGCTATATCTTCTATTAGAATATTTTTTATACACAAACACCAAAGTGTTTTTACCGATGATTTCTCGTATTGCTGGATTGGTATTATTGTTTTTTTCAATCACCATAGCCTATTTCATTTTGAATGAAAAAATAAAGTATTTGACTGTTATATCCGGGATTTTGATAATCATGGGGGCTTATGCTTTGTTATCGATCTTCTTTGATGAGGGTGGGTTTACAATGGAAGTTTTATATCCTATATCTTTTATAGCATTGTTGTCTGTAGTCTTTTTTCTGAAAACCCCTGGTCAAAAAAAAATATGGGGTTTATTGGTGATATTTGTATTGAATATTATGCTTTTAGCGAATTGTATAGATGTATTTTATGATAAAGGGTTGCAAATAAATATTAATTTTTAGTTTATGGCTGTATGTTAAAGAAGCATAAAATTGTTGTTTTGTTTAATTTTATATGGGTTCCATTAATGTTATTATTAGAGCCAATTATAGTTTCTAATATGGGACCTTTGTCTTCTTCGGAGGCAATGCAAAGAATAAGTTATTATGTTGTTTTGCTTGTTTTCGGCATACCTGTTGTTTTGTATAGTTTGAGCAGTCAAAATAAAATAAAAAAAACTGCTCCTTCTTTCTCAAATGGTATGAGCATAGGAATGGTACTTTTGTTTGCTATTCCGGGCTTTATAGGATTTTCCAAGCTAAACCTAATTGCCGTATCATATTTAATGTTATTAATATTTTATGGGATTTTCATTTTTACAACAAGGGAGAATGTAATAAAGCATGTTGTCTCGACTGTATTTTTTGGCCTTGCAGGTTTTTCTTTAGTACTTATAATGCTCATATATAATCTAAAATCTTTTATCTGAATGAGAAGAATGAATGCGATAACTTTTTTTCTGCTTGTTTCTTATTGTATAATGGCGCAGCCATACCAACGTGAGAAGAAATTGATTTGGGAGGAAAACTTTGAAAACAATTCAAATGATTGGGATATAGGCGAACATGAAAAAATAGCTAACGGAAAATATTATTTAGAATATTTCCATGAAGATGATTCATACTTGCTTGGAACTAGGTTTAATATTAATCACACTTCTTTTGACCCTAATGAAGATTTTGAAATAGTAATTGAGTATAGAATGTTAAAAACAACGGATAAAACCATGTTGGCCTTAGGGTTAGAATATATAGAATATTATGATGGTTCATGGTCCCCAATGTATGATAAAATTATGTTTGATTATTCAGGCAATGTGAAGGCAAAGACCAGACATGTATATGATCCGGTTCATTTAGGAAAGCCTGAGAAATATTATATTGATGGGATTAATAAAATGGTATTGCATTACCAAAAAGGTAAAATTTTCATTTTTGTCAATCAAAAGTTATTTCGAATATTAGATAATGTGAAAGCATTAGACAGTGATTATGATAATTGGAATATACTATTCGAAGTGCAGAATGCTCGAGTATCTATCAACAATGTTAAAATATATGGTTGGTAAAACAATTATAAAGCCGTCTATACTTTCTGTTTAGTATGGACGGCTTTTCATGATAGGAATTATTTCCCGAGCATTAAAATACCTAAGCAATTGATTTCAGTAACGGATCTTTTAACACCTTCTTTATCTTCATAGCTTCTGGATTGTAATTTTCCTTCAATGGCCACTTCTTTTCCTTTAGAAAGGTATTTTTCAATAATCGAAGCAGTTTTACCCCAAGCAATTATACTATGCCATTGTGTATCCTTTACTATTTCGCCTTGTGCATTTTTATACGATTCATTAGTGGCAATAGAAAACTTGGCTAATTTTTTCCCACTGTCCAAGTTGATTATTTCAGGATCGTTTCCAAGGTTTCCAATCAGTTGTACGCTGTTTCTTAATGTGTTCATAATGAATAGATTTTAAAAGTTAATACTATTTTTTGAAGTGATTCCATTTTTGAATCGACAGGACAAAAGTGCGGTGTTCAACAAAAAGTATTCGGTAAAAAAATAGTTGCTTTTGCTTAAGATCGATTGTAGTTGATTACAAATAGTTAAAAATGTTTTATTTCGTACATTTGTAGAAGTCTTGACTTATAAATGATATAGTAAAATGACAAGAAAATGCTTAGAATGTGGCGAAAAAGTAATAGGAAGATCTGACAAAAAATTTTGTTCAGATTATTGTAGGAACACATATAACAATAGTATTAACAGGGATACTACAAATTTGGTTAGAAACATAAATAATCGATTGCGAAAGAATTATCGCATACTAACTGAATTGAATCCAGAAGGAAAATCAAAAACCACAAAAGCACAATTGATAGATAAAGGGTTTAATTTTGAATACCACACAAGCATTTATACTACCAAAACTGGGAACACCTACTATTTTGTGTACGACCTGGGATATTTGCCTTTAGAAAAAAACTTTTATATGCTTGTGAGAAAGAAGTAATCAGTCCTTCCAATTTTGACTGCTCAATTTAAGTGCAGCAACAACAATATCTTTTCGGCTTATCTGCCCAACAAGGGTTCCGGTGTCTAGTACAGGTAAACGCCGACGTTTATTTTTATAAAAAACAGAAGCGGCGTCAAAAATATTCATATCATGTGGAATAGTCTCTACATTTTTGGTCATAAACCGTTCTACACTTTTGTCCAAAATAGGCATATTAAAATAGCGGCTTTCCGAAATTTGCTTCATACAATCAGCCTCAGAGATAATTCCCACTAGTTCGCCCCTTTCATTTACTACCGGTCCCCCTGAGATATTATGTTTAATGAAAAGTTCCATAACTTCTAAGATAGATTGGTCAGGAGAAAAAACAACCAAATCCTTTGTCATATAATCTTCTACTAAAATAGGCGCATTGTATTCTTTTTTTACAGTCTCTCTGGCCCCTTGAAAACTCTTTATCCCCATATCACGATATATTTGATTGACTCATAAAGTTACTAATTTTTAATAGAATTAGAATAAAAGTTGAAAGGAAATAAGATAAAAGGATGTGATTTTATACTTTTATAGAGTAAAGCATTAGAAACATGAAGCAATACAACACCTTAATATCACTATTCTTATTAGGAACACTCATTTATTGGAGCTTTTATGCACTAATGCCACAAAACTATACTAAGGAAAATGTGGCACTTAGCGAATTTTCTACTGAGTGTGCCCTGACTCATGTAAAAGCAATAAGTCAAAAACCTCATTACGTAGGATCTCCAGCTCATAAGGAAGTGAGGGATTATATTGTTTCTGAGCTGGAAAAATTAGGATTGGAAGTTGAATTGCAAGAAGGATATACGGCCGGAGATTGGGGCAACCTGTCCAAGCCTGTAAATATCATAACACGAATAAAGGGAACCGAAAACAGCAAAGCCTTACTATTGCTTTCTCACTATGATAGTAATCCACATTCTTCATTGGGTGCGAGTGATGCAGGAAGTGGTGTGGCAACTATTCTAGAAGGTGTTCGTGCTTTCTTAGCATCAAAAAACAAACCTAAGAACGACATCATTATTTTGATTACAGATGCAGAAGAACTGGGCCTTAATGGAGCAGAACTTTTTGTAAATGAACACCCCTGGGCAAAAGAAGTAGGGCTAGTGCTCAATTTCGAATCACGTGGAAGTGGAGGGCCAAGCTATATGCTTATTGAAACAAATGGAGGAAATGCACAATTGGTAAAAGAATTCGCCGAAGCCAATCCAAAATATCCAGTAGCAAATTCGTTAGCTTACAGTATCTATAAAATGCTTCCGAATGACACAGACCTTACTGTTTTTAGAGAAGATGGCGATATTGACGGATTTAATTTTGCTTTTATTGATGATCATTTTGATTATCATACTTACCGTGACAACTATGAGCGCTTAGATAGAAACACATTAGAGCATCAAGGAAACTATTTAATGCCATTACTCTCTTATTTTAGTGATAGTGATATTTCTGATGTAAAAGCAAAAAAAGAATATATTTATTTTAATGTTCCGGTTTTTAAATTGGTTTACTATCCTTTTTCTTGGATTATGCCAATGCTTATTATCACCATTGTACTGTTCTTTGTAATCATTGGTATGGGGGTCAAACGAAAGACATTACAAGTAAAAGCATTTCTTAAAGGCTTTACGCCATTTGTAATATCACTGGTTATTTGTGGGGTTATAGGTTACTATAGTTGGGGATTGTTAAAAAAAATGTATCCACAATACAATGACATATTACATGGGTTTACCTATAATGGCCATTTTTATATAGCTGCATTTGTGGCATTAAGTATTTCCATTTGTTTATGGGGATATAGTAAGTTCAAAAATATCAGTACTGCAAACCTTGTTGTAGCCCCACTGTTTTTTTGGTTATTAATATGTGCCTTAGTAGCAGTATACTTAAAAGGAGCTAGCTTTTTCATTATTCCGGGAATAGCAACATTAATTGCTTTGTATATACTGGTAAATCAGGAGAAGCCCAATATACTTCTTATAGTACTTTTAATGATACCTACTGTATGGATATTAAGCCCTTTTGTACAAATGTTCCCTGTAGGATTAGGGCTCAAAATGTTGATGGCAGCTACTATATTTACAGTATTGATTTTTGGGTTACTTCTTCCCGTTTTTGGATTTTATAAACAGAAAAAGACGTTGGCATGGGTAGGATTTGTGGTATTTATATTCTTTTTTGCAGGAGCACACCTGAAATCAGGCTTCAATGAAGACGCCCCTAAGCCGAACAGCTTGGTTTATGTATTGGACACGGATAACAATACAGCCCATTGGGCTACCTATGATTTTTATCTTGATAACTGGGTATCACAGTATATTGGAAACAACAAGCAAGATGTAAAGAATGATACTGCATTTAGCAGTAAATACAACACAAGTTTTTCTTATATCGCAGATGCACCTTTAAAACCTATACAATCTCCCAAAACTGAAATTACAAAAGATACGATCATCGAAAATAACCGTTATGTTGAAATTTGTATTACTCCGAATAGAGATGTAAACCGTTTGGAAATTTTTGCAGAGGAAACATTACAAATCGAATCATGCAGTGTAAATGGCGTACAGTTACAAAAAACCTATTTAGAGACACCCAGGCGAAATGGACGTTTAATAACACATTTCATTAGTGGGAACGCATACACAGAACTTAGAATGAAGATTCCCGTGGAGGGTATGGGAAAATTGACTTTATATGAATCATCTAACGACTTATTGACCAATGAGTTATTTTCTGTTCCGGAACGTCCTGAAAGTCAAATCCCAATGCCCTTTGTTCTAAATGATGCTATAACAGTGAAAAAGACACTCATTATTAACTAGAAAGAAATAAAAAAGAATGTAATTATTGAATTTAGTTAATGTAATTATAAAAAACACTTCTTTTAGTATCTCATTAGTAGTCAGATACAATATATTTTAATAGTTTTGCCCGAATAAAAGTAAAAGACCATGAAAAAAATAATTTTTGCCCTAACAATGATTCTTACAATTGGCATGCAGGCACAAACAAAAAGCGAACTTGTAAAACACTATGAAGCATATTATGCCAAGATGAAATTACAAGGAGATGTACGTGGGTTGATTAATGCATTGACACATCTGGATGTACTAAACCCATCACAAGCAACAAAGGATACATTGGCTTATTTTTATGCTAATGGAGGACAATATGTTCAAGCATTAAATACTATTGGGGTTGACAAAAACGATTCAGATTCGGATTTAGCTGTTGAAATAAAAGCCGTTTCTTTAAAATCAATTAACCAGCCAAAGCGGGCCTTAGAACAGTACGAAGTATTGTTTAAACGGAACCCTAACTCATATATCGCCTACGAACTTTCTGATTTAAAAATACAAACGAATGATATTATAGGTGCTGCCCAAAACATTGAATATGGATTGGCAAATGCTAAAGATGATATGAAGTATGCATTTTATGAAACCCAAAATCCTTATGAAGTACCTATTAAAGCAGCATTTTTGCACTTAAAAGCATTGATAGAGTTTAATAAAGACAATAAGAATGTCCAAAATATGGACACTGCTATTGCAATAATAGACCAAGCTCTAGAGATAGCCCCTAACTTTAACCTTGCAAATTTGAGTAAACAGGCATTGGTAAAACTAAAAGAAGAGGCAGGGAAACCTAAAGAGTAGGAATTTAAACAGTAAAAAATTTAAAACTAGTTGCCTTTATCAGGAGGCAGCTAGTTTTTTTTATCTTGGAGTTTATCAATGAGTGCATCATCAAAAGCTTTTTTAATAGTAATGACTTCAGAAACGTTCTCGTTAGGAATGGTTATAGAAAGCACATAGTGGGCAATCTTCCATTTTCCATTCTCTTTTTTAAGCACCCCAGAACCCCGGCATATTTTCATTTGTGTGTCCAATAACTCATCAAACCAAGCAATAGAAGTTGAGTTATCTACATAAATATTTCTTTCAACAGGAATAAAACTCCATGCTTTTCCATTATCAAAGTAAGGTTTTGCAAAAGCCCTGAATGCATCATTTTGCCAATTTTCGGTAGCATCTGTGCCAATAAAAACCACGTCAGCAGTCATGTTTTCAAAATAAGTTTTATAATCGGCCTCTGCCGCTGCTTTATGCCATGTATTCAATATTTCACTAATTTGTTTTTTATCTCCAGAAGGAGCTTGTCCAAAAATTAGAACAGGGACAGTCACAAAAAGGAATAAAGAGATGTATTTTTTCATAGGATTAGTTTTCATTCAATAGTTTTTCTGCGATGTTTTCTTCATAAAGTTCCATAAACTGGGAGTTTAACGCATTATACGCATTAATTATTTTTGTTTTTTGTTTTTCAATGGCAATAGGATCTGCTTGTAATTGCATGTCTTTGGCTTCAAGTAAATATGTTTTTATGACGATGATTCTACTTTTTACGGAAGGGACATTTAATTTTTCAGGAAATTCAGATTCAGAAAGCTCTTTTTCTTTTTTTATAAGCTCATCAATTTGGAAAAATATATTGGAACTATTACTGGTATAAAACTTTCTCATTTCAAGGTCAAAATCTTTTAATGCAACCCATGAAGAAACATTCTTTTCAACATTGTTGTTTAACGATATTAATTTGGGAATTGCACTAACAGGGGTGTTTTCTTGCTTTTCTTCAGGAGTAACATCAGGGTTCTTCTGTTGCTGTTTGCACGAAGAAATGCCTAAAATCAAAAACAAGAATAAATAGTAAAAAATATTTTTCATTGATAAATTCAATAAGCGATACTAAAGAATACAACTAATATAATGCATTTCTTCATATATAGGATACAACTATCGCAGCTTCTTTTTTTAAAATGAAGTTTTTGAAATAGACTATATTTGAGCACTTTAATTTTTATATAATGGATACCAAGGTATTGATCATTGGGGCAAATGGGCAAATAGGTTCTGAATTGACTGTAGCACTCCAAAAAATTCATGGTAAAGAAAATGTAATTACCAGTGATATTCGTGAAAACAACACAAATGTTTTTTTTGAGAAGTTAGATGCCACAGATAAGGAAGCGATAGAAAAAATTGTAAAAAAACATGCTATTACGGATGTGTACCTTATGGCTGCTATGTTATCTGCTGTTGCAGAAAAGAACCCCGAAAAAGCATGGGAGCTAAATATGCGGTCCTTATTATATATTTTAGATTTAGCCAAAGATGGATTAATAAAAAGAATTTTCTGGCCAAGTTCTATTGCCGTTTTTGGCCCTACTACCCCTAAGATAAAGACACCACAACATACTATTGCAGAACCTTCTACCGTATATGGTATAAGCAAATTGGCAGGGGAGCGTTGGTGCGAATATTATTTTAAGAATTATGGAGTTGATGTAAGGAGTGTCCGGTATCCCGGATTAATTAGCTGGAAAACAAAACCTGGAGGAGGTACAACGGATTATGCTGTTGATATTTATCACCATGCTGTAAAAGGAGGCTCATACGAATGCTTTTTAAATGAAGAGACGATACTTCCTATGATGTATATGGATGATGCAATAGCAGCTACTATTAATATTATGCAGGCAGCACCTGAAAAGATTAAAATACGCTCTTCATATAACATAGCAGCGATTAGTTTTAATCCTGCTGAAATTTTCGATAGCATTAAAAAACATATCCCTGAATTTGAAATTCATTATAATCCTGATTTTCGACAAAAGATTGCGGATACCTGGCCTCAAAGTATAGATGATTCAGAAGCCAGAGCAGATTGGGGATGGAAACATTCGTTTGATTTAGATGCGATGACAGAAATCATGTTATTAAACTTGAAAAAAGAATATTCTAATCAGAATTGAAAATAAATAAACTGCTCTCCGCTTCCTTGCGCTAAAAATATGAGGACAATCATAATTCCCCAACCAATTCCCAATGCCCAAGGAGCTGTTTTCTCCGCCACATCCTTTACAGAGGTGTTTCTCATCCACCAATGACAGAGGAATAAAAGTGTAATTACAATAAAAACTTTTAAAAGGTCAAAAGTATCTACTATTTTGTTGCCTTCAACATTTATGAGAAACATGGAACTGAGCATATTGGCAGCTGTTTTAAATTCAGTTGCCCTAAAAAACACCCAACTGATATTTACTAAAAAGTAAGTTCCTAAAGCTAAAAAGATAGCATACCATGCATTTATATTTAAGCGAATTTTTTCTTTTAACAATCGCTCTATAACAAGATAAAGCCCATGTAAAAAGCCCCAAAAAACAAAAGTCCAGGCAGCACCATGCCATAACCCTCCGAGCAACATAGTAATCATAAGATTGGCATAGGTTCTGGGAGCAGTCAATTTATTTCCTCCTAATGGAATGTAAAGGTAATCCTTTAACCATGATGATAAAGAGATGTGCCAACGCTTCCATAAATCAGAAAACCCGATAGCAGCATAGGGGTACCGAAAGTTATCCGGAAGGATAATCCCTAACATAAGTGCAATTCCAATAGCACATGTAGAGTATCCGGCAAAATCAAAAAATATCTGGCCACTAAAAGCCAATGTCCCTGCCCAAGCATCTAAAGAATGTATGATGTTTTTTGCCCCAAAAACTTTGTCGGCAGTATCTGCCAACAGTGTGTCTGCCAATACAATTTTTTGAAAGAGCCCAAGCGTGAGTAAAAATAATCCCCAAATGAATTGATTTATAGTTGCTTTTTTGGGGGTATAAAATTGTGTAATGAGTTCTTTGGCGCGCACTATAGGTCCTGCAACCAGTTGTGGAAAAAAAGTAACATACAGTGCAAAATCCAAAAACGTTTTTGCAGGCTTTATTTTTCTGTTATATACATCAATGGTATATGACATGGTTTGAAAAGTATAGAAAGAAATTCCCATAGGGAGAATAATGTCCATTTCCTTGGCATGAAACGTTAGCCCAACCAACCCGATCAATGCATTAAAATTTTCCAGTAAAAAATCCCCATACTTAAAAAAACTCAAAAATCCTAAGTTTACGATAAGGCTTATAAGTAACCAATATTTGCGCTTTTTTTGATCCTCTATAACAAAAAGCTTCTTTGCTACCGTCCAATCGACAATGGTTGATATCCAGAGAAGAATGACTAACGGAGGATTCCACAAGCCATAAAAAATATAACTTGCTAAAAGGAGCATACGCTTTTTTGAAGTCCAGTTTAGAAAAGAGCTATAATATAGGATCAGTACAAGAACTAAAAAAACAACAAAACTTAAAGAATTAAAGAGCATATGCTATGATTTTTGGTTGGTTGAAGAATTATTTTAGGAATCCATCATTTTGAAGAATTTTCACAAATTCCCTAGTGTAAATTTTAGCATCAGGTGTGGCAAGATGCGACCACTCAGGAGTATAAAACTGATTTAATACATCATAATCTTCAAAATGATACCCGGGTACTCCAGTTTCTTTCAGCAATAGATCCCAGTATTCATTTCTGGGCAAACCTATGCGTTCGCCTTCCCTAAAACCACCACTGGAGGGAAACCTTGAGAAAATAACAGTGCCTCCGCGATCTTCAAATTTTTTAATAAGTGGCGTGTAATAATCGAGTACTTCTTTTTTAACAGGAGGAGGCGCATTTTTACCAAAGAACATCCATACTTTTTTAATAGTTCCGGCAAAAGCAGTATCGGTAACTACTTTTTCAAACATGGTAACATTACGGTCTAAATCAACAGATTGAAAATTGTAGAAAGGAGGCGGTTTAGGCCCTGTCCTGTTTCCTATCTGTACTCTTTTTAAAAGGCTTTTTAGATCAATATCATCTGCCCATTCTTCTTCGGAGGCATTTAAAAAAGCAAACGTGTGTTGTAATGGAACAGAAAAGACATGGTTCAATCGTTGCGCATATGTTCTTTTATGGAAAAAATCGTTGCGTACTTGTGCTCTGCGCCAAACAAAGATAGAATCGTGCGGAGGAGAAAAAAACAGACCGGGAGTAACTCCTATTAGTAATGTTCCTTTATAGCCAGTGTTTTCAACAATATCTTTTAATACAGGGGCAGGAACCGTACCATCGGAAGCTAGCATAATAGGCCGCACTCCTGCGGCTTTTTCCCATTCATCCAGCTGGATGTCAAAATGTGCCCGGGAAGAACCAATTATGACAACATCGTTAGCTGTTGCATGGTCTACTTTAGCCCTGTTGACAGCCCATAGAGCCTTGTCGTCATTTACAACAGCAATGTAGCCATTAGCCCTTGAATAAATTTCCCAGAAAGTGATGAAAATAATAACAAATAAACTTGCTACTATTAAAGAATTCTTTAATTGCATACTATTAGTTGGTTAGGGTGTGTTGCCTATAGTATAATTAAGGTTAAAAAGATAGATGGGAAAAGTAAATTTATAAAATAAATAAACACAAAAAGGGTTTGCATAATAAAAAAAGAAATTCTGTAACTAATAGCATAAGCTCCTTCTGCTATAACCAACAAGAATCGAACTTGCCCCGATGGCTATTGTAGTATAAAAGTATTACTGTATTTATATAGAAAAATAAAGACAGCCACTTAATTTTATTGAATGGCTGCCTATTTGTAGTAGCCCCGCCAAGAATCGAACTTGGATCTAAAGTTTAGGAAACTTCTATTCTATCCGTTGAACTACAGGGCCAAATGTTTTGCGAATTTATGAATAGTTTTTAAGTCTATCAAAGTCATAAATATGCTAAAATTATCATAATAGGAATGTGATAATGAGGAGAAGATATTAAATTGAATGCTTTAAAACTTGAAATTATGAAAAATAAACGAACATTTTCTATCATTGCATTAGTTGCTCTCTTAAGTATAAGTTTTGCAACACTTAAAGATCAATATATACTAGATAAAGGCCATACCTATATCGGTTTTGATGTAGAGCGGTTTATGGTAGGTGAAGTTACCGGACGGTTCAATGAATTTTCAGGGACGATAAATATGGAAGGGGATGATATTTCTACATTAAACATGGAAATTAAGATAGCTACGAGTAGTTTGGATACCAATAATGAAGTAAGAGATGGCCATTTAAAAGGGGAAAATTGGCTGGACACGGAGAGTTATCCAGAGATAATATTTAAATCGAAAGAAGTTTTAAAAAAAGATAATGAAAACTATATCATAAAAGGTGATATGACGATTCATGGAGTTACCAATGAAATTGAATTTCCAGTAGAAATATTGGGGCCTTTTAAAGACCCAACTCAAAAACTAACTATTGGGATAAAAGCTGATTTTGAAATTGACCGATTTGATTATGGGATACAATTCAACCGTAAAATGGACAATGGGGTTTTATTTATTGATAACAAAGTCAAAATAAAAATCCGGGCTTTAGCACAGAAAGCATAAAAATTGTTGTAGATATAACAGGAAAGCTAATTTAAGACTGCCTAGGGAGCTATGATTTTAATAAACAGAGTCACTTATGAAATTAGATGGGCAATGATGATAATCATAAATTAATGATAGTCAACAAATTAAAAAGATTAATTAAAAATTTTGATTACACCTACTAAAGTATACTACTAAAGTTTTACAAAATGTACCGGAAGTGTATATTATAACAGAAGATTTTTTAGTTATTTTTGCATGAAACTCTTTCATATTTTCAAAGAACAGCTCTTTTTTCAATAAAAAATAAAATTAAAAGCTTTTAAAGCTCTAAATTTTGAGAATATTTAAAAATTGTTATATGGATAACTATATAAAACCATTGCACTTATTATCGTTAAAAGACATTGCTTTTGTGGGTGGTAAGAATGCTTCTTTAGGAGAAATGCTCCAAAATTTATCCAATCAGGAAATTAAAGTTCCTAATGGTTTTGCTGTTACAACAGAAGCATATGACGTTTTCATAGAAGATAATCACTTAAAAGAACAAATTTCTTCTATTTTAAAAGAGATTGATGTTAAAGATATAATTCAATTAAGAAAAGGAGGGGCGCAAATCCGAAAGTTAATTTCTAATGGCAAGTTCCCAATTGATTTAGAAAAGAAAATTTTACAATCTTATTATGTCCTTTCAGAAGAATATGATCAAGAAGCTACAGATGTTGCAGTAAGATCTTCTGCAACTGCTGAAGATCTTCCAGATGCTTCATTCGCAGGTCAGCAATCAACCTATCTTAACATTAGAGGTGGTGAGATGTTATTAACAGCAATTCGTAGTTGTTTCGCTTCTTTATATACAGATCGTGCCATATCGTATAGGTCTTCTAGAGGATTTGATCATTTTGCAGTTAAAATATCTGTTTGTGTACAAAAAATGGTTAGATCTGATATAGGATCTTCAGGGGTAGCGTTTTCTCTTGATACAGAGAGTGGTTTCAAGGATGTGGTACTCATAAATGGAGCTTTTGGTCTTGGAGAGCTTGTCGTTGGGGGAGAAATATCTCCTGATGAGTATTTGGTTTTTAAGCCTTTAATAGATGGAAAACATAAACCGATCATTCATAAAAAACTGGGCAAAAAAACACATAAAATGATTTATGGAAATAAACCATTTGAAACAGTAAAAAAAGTTCCTCTTGAAAGTAAACTTCAGAATAAATTTAGTTTATCAGATTCACAGATATTACAATTGGCAGAATGGGTTATTAAGATTGAAAATTATTATAGTGAAAGAAAAGGAAAATGGTGCCCGATGGATATTGAATGGGCAATAGACGGATTAACAAATGAGTTATATATTGTACAAGCTCGCCCAGAGACGATACACTCTCAAGAGGATGGGCTTACTATGAAAGAGTACCAAATAGAGGATAATGATTTAGAAAATAAACTATTAGCTGAAGGGGTTGCTGTTGGAGATAAAATAGGGAGCGGGAAAGTTCATAAGATTTTTTCTTTGGATGGTAGAGATGGAAGCTCTGATGAAGTTGATTTTAAACAAGGAGATGTTTTAGTTACTGAAATGACAGATCCTGATTGGGAGCCTTTAATGAAGAAAGCTTCAGCTATTATAACTGAAAAAGGAGGAAGGACATGCCATGCCGCAATTGTTGCAAGAGAAATCGGAGTTCCGGCTATTGTCGGAGCAAGTAATGCAAGTTCAATTCTACAAGATAAACAATTAATCACGGTTTCATGCGCAGAAGGATCTATTGGGAAAATATATGAAGGAGAAATTAACTATAGCTTAATAGAAACATCATATGATGCGTTTCCAAAAACAAAAACTCCAATAATGCTAAACATTGGTTCTCCAGAATTAGCTTTTAATTATAGTAAAATACCTAATAATGGAGTTGGGTTAGCAAGGGTTGAGTTTATAATAAACAACTATATAAAAGTACATCCATTGGCATTACTTAATCATAAAAAATTAAATGATGTTAAACTATCAGAAACGATTTCTAAGCTAACTGTTGGATATGAATCGGAGGTAGATTTTTTTGTAAATGAATTAGCTTCAGGTATAGCTAAAATAGCTGCTGCGTTTTATCCAAATAGGGTGATTACAAGATTGTCAGATTTTAAATCTAATGAGTATTATAATCTCTTAGGGGGCAATTATTATGAACCAAAAGAGGAGAATCCAATGATAGGTTGGAGAGGAGCTTCTCGTTATTATTCTGAAGAATTTAAGGAGGCATTTATTCTTGAATGCAAAGCCTTAAAAAAGGTCAGAGATGAATATGGGTTACAGAATGTGACAATCATGATTCCTTTTTGTAGGACTCCAGAGGAGCTTAAGAAAGTATTGAAGATAATGGAAGATCAAGGATTGAAAAGAGGAGAAAAAGGACTCGAAATATATTTAATGGCAGAGGTTCCTTCGAATATTTTATTAGCTCAAGAGTTTGCCCCTTTAATAGATGGATTTTCTATAGGGTCTAATGATTTAACACAGTTAACATTAGGATTAGACAGGGATTCTAGTTTAGTTGCACACTTGTATGACGAGCGTAATTTAGCTGTAAAAATAATGATTAAGCAATTAATTAGTGTGTCTAAAAAAACAAATACTAAAGTAGGCATATGCGGTCAAGGACCATCAGATTTTCCAGATTTTTCTGAATTTTTGGTTAAAGAAGGAATAGATACCATTTCGGTTACCCCTGACTCTGTATTAAAAACACTTAAGATCATAAATAAGCTTGAAACACAGGCATAAAATATAAAAACCGGCAAAGCCGGCTTTTATTAATTAAGAGGCTAGACTTAATCTTTTTTAATTCCGGGAAGATTATTGCCTGGAGCATCTTGTGTCCATTCACTATAACTTTGTACTTTATTTGAAGGATATATTTCATTTAATGTATCCCCTTCATAGATAAAACCGTTTTTCATTACAAGGTTAATACTGTTTGTGTTTCGGATATTTTCTAGTGGGTTTTTATCCAAAATCACCATGTCAGCAATTTTTCCTTCTTTAATACTTCCTATGTCATTTGATAATCCTAATGCCTCAGCACCAATAATGGTGGCTACTTTCAACATATTATGTTCTGAGATTCCACCAGACTGCATGCTCCACATTTCCCAATGATAACCTAACCCTTCCAATTGTCCATGTGAACCAACCCCTGCCAATCCTCCAGCATTAACAAGGTCTTTTACAAATACAGCATGATCTTGAAATACATGTTCTTCATCCATAAACCATCCTGCGTTTCGTCTCCTCGACTTAATATCCAATTCGGATTTCGGGGTAAAACGGTTTAATTTTTTATCACCTTGCACATTTTC
The DNA here is from genome assembly GCF_037645805.1 of Leptobacterium meishanense. Classification (NCBI taxonomy): domain Bacteria; kingdom Pseudomonadati; phylum Bacteroidota; class Flavobacteriia; order Flavobacteriales; family Flavobacteriaceae; genus Leptobacterium; species Leptobacterium meishanense. The sequence goes on along the minus strand of NZ_JBBEXE010000005.1, from coordinate 58,001 downwards.
TGTCGCATAATAATAATTTTCTGCCCATGGACCACCATATGAAACAAGTAGTGTAGGGGTATAGGCTGTTTGTGATTTTGCAACAAAATCTATAAAATCTTTATACAGTGGATAAATAGGGAAGGAGTGCTCATGTCCGGGATATCCATCCAATATTTGAGTGACATTTAACTTAAAATTTAAGCCACCTTCAGTAGTGGGCATGAGTTCTTGTTCTTTTGCTGCTTGAATGATCCATTGACGATGTTTACGGTTACCCGTCAAATACATTTTAATAGTTTTGGTATTGTAATATTTGGAATATTGTTTCAATACATTTCGGGCATGCTCCAAACTTTTAATGTTGTAACCCCAATACCCTACTCCCGGACCGGTAGAATACACCCGGGGGCCTACCATCATCCCAGCTTCCACCATATCACTATACGTCAGTACATCAGTAGTGGCAGTTTGTGGGTCTCTTGTGGTAGTTACCCCATAAGCTAGGTTAGCTGCATAATTCCAGATTTGGTTTTTATGGATCCCCCAGGAAGGCCACATATGTGCATGTGTATCTACAAAACCGGGGATCAGATATTTTCCTTTTAAATCGATTACTTTAGCGTCTTTAGGAGCATTAACCTCATCGGGTTTGCCAACTGCTTTAATCCGGTTATTTTCCACCCACACACTTCCATTTTCAATAATTTCATCACCTTCCATAGTAATGATAGTGGCATTTGTAAAAAGAACATTCCCCTTGGCAATAGCACGTTTTGCCTTTACAATGATATCCAATTCTTTGGCATGATAGGCTTCTATACTATCTTTTTCTTCTTCATTCTCCTGCGTTTCTTTTTGGGCGATTTTTTGCTGCTCTATTTGTGATTTAGCAGCAGTTATATCATATTTGAATAAGGTGTTTCCTAATGACCAGAATACTACATTGCCCGAACTGTCCCAGCTTGGAAATTGTCCTCCAAATTGAGTTAATTTCATGGCAGGGAAACGCGCTTTATCAGGATCTTTAACATTGACTTTTACCCCATCAGCCCCTACATAAGGAATGGTAACAATGTAAATGTCATTATTAATTTGTGCTAGCGCATAATTTCCTTTAGGAGCACGCAAAATAACACTTGACTTACTGGCTTTTTCATTAGCAGCTCCGGGAGCATCCGATAATAGATGATTCTCATCATATAAAGACCCATATACCGTGATACCATTTATTTGAATATGTTTTTTCTTATCTGTTCCATCCCAACGTACAGAAATAAGTCCATCTTCGGAAGAGTTTAGATAGATTCGATTGTCATTTTGTGCAAAATGTGGATTTGAAATTCCTGCAGCTTTGGTAATAAAATGACTTTCTCCCCCATCTTTCCCATCAATCCAAACAAGCGCTCTTTTCTGCTGAAAAGATATTGGGTTGATATCATCTTGGAATTGTTGGGAAGAGCCTTTAAAAACTACAATTCGATTATTCTTGCTCCATACAGGATACGTATATAGTGCTGATTGCGCACTTAATTTTACAGGTTTGGCTTTCTTGTCTGTACTGATTTTGTATAAGTGCCCTTCTTCACCATCCCAGGTAACAAAAGCAACCTCTTTTCTACTAGGGTTCCATGTAGGCATTGCTTCTGTATATGAGAAATCAGTTAATCTTCGGGGCTTTCCCTCATTAAGGTTCATCCAATACAATTTGTTCAGAGCAGTAAAAACGATTTCCGTACCATCGGGAGAAACTTGTGGGTCTCGAATTTGATTTACCTCAAACTCAGGGGTATCTTCGATAGGGTAATTGAATTTCAATTGTGGCCCCAGAACAATTTCTTCATCAATCTCGAAAGGGATATTTTGTGCAGCACTTCCATCAATGGGGATACGGTATATTTTTCCACCATAAGATGCGATAACGGCTTTACTGTCGGGCGTAAAAGACATAGCAGGCAACACTCCCAAAGGAGCTATGGATTCTTGTTCGTCGCGCTGTACCGGATATGCCAGCCAGGCTTCCACTCCAGTATCCAAATTACGCTTTATCAATCCCGTTTGATCGTTATAACGGCTACCATACACTAACCATTTCCCGTCAGGGGAAAGCGTTGGAGAAAATGCCGAACCGTAACGGGAAGTCATTACTTCGGTAGTTCCATCTTCCCTGTCATACGTAGCTATTTGATATTGTGGGAGCCTGGCATTGTATTGCCAAGCGCGTGTACGTTGCGAAAACCAAATATAACGTCCATCAGGACTGAACACAGGCTCTACGGTTTTTAGATCTTCAGGTTTATTAATTAGTTGTACGCCCCCACCGCCTTCTTTGTGATATAAGTGAAGCTTTAAGTTTCTTTTTCCTTTACTTACTACAATATAATCACCATCTGGTGACCATTCGGCAGATTGCATATTGGGAGTATCTCCCTTGGTAATTTGAGTAGTGTCCTTTTTCTCACGGTTTATGACCCATGCATTATTTTCGCCACTTCGGTCTGATAAGAACAATATGGAATTTCCATCAGGAGCATATTTGGGCTGTGAATCAAAAGCAAGTCCTTCTGTTAGCCGGGTAGCTTTACCTCCTGTGATGGGAATTTCATATAAATCCCCTAATAAATCAAAAACAATTTTATTCCCATCAGGATGCACATCTAATGAAATCCATGTACCCTGGTCTGTTTTAATAGATATTGTTCTTTCTGCTTTAAGGGGAAGCCCTTCTTTTTTTTCTTTCTTTTTCTCTTCTTGGGCATTGATGCTTGATATACTAAGAAGAAGAATACTGTAAATAAATAATCGTTTCATATTTTCTAAAATAATTGCTAGAGATAAATCTATTTTTTTAACAAAAGACTAAGATATAAAATCTGGGACGTAAGGTATTAGAATTTTTTAAATAAGGGAAATACATATATTCATTAACACTAATTAACATTAACAAATCGTATTAACCAGAGGAGGAAAGGTAGTAAGGTTTCATGAAAATATAGGCCCTTTTAAAGGATTGATAATCAAAAAATTACTATATTTGAGATAATAAACCCTTCTTCGAACATAGGAAAAGTTTACATTAGTATTCCCTATGCCTCCATTGCTGACTACTTAAGCAACATTTTTAAAACTAACCAAAAACAATTAACCAATGAAACGATTTATCATTTTACTCTTTGGAGGAGTATCGTATGCACTATTCTTAGCGGTTTTTCTTTATGCCGTTGGCTTTATTGGGAACCTTTGGGTGCCAAAATCCATTGATTCGGGAGTTGAATCAGACCTTACCACCTCAATTATTGTAAATGTAGCTTTGCTAAGTGTATTTGCTTTACAGCACAGTATTATGGCAAGGCCCGGGTTTAAAAAGTGGTGGACAAAAATTATAGACCCTGCTGCTGAGCGGAGTATGTATGTGTTCTTGACCAATTTAGCGTTCATCCTTATTTTTTGGCAATGGCAACCCATGAAATCTGTAATGTGGAACGTTGAAAATGAAACCTATGCCATGATCATACACGGAATATTTTGGCTAGGATGGTTTATTGTATTTATCTCGACATTTTTAATCAATCACTTTCATTTATTCGGGTTGCTGCAAGTTTTCGAGAATTTTAAAAAGAGAAGCTTAAGTGATCCTAATTTCAAGATGTCGTTCTTATATGGTCTTGTGAGACACCCTATTATGCTTGGGTTTATTATTGCCTTTTGGGCAACGCCCGTGATGACTGCAGGGCATTTATTGTTTTCTGTAGTATCAACAGCATATATTTATGTGGCGGTGAAATATTTAGAGGAACGGGATTTAATGAAACTGCATGGAGATACATATGCCGAGTACAAGAAAAAAGTGCCGATGCTAATTCCGTTTATAAAATTTAGAAAATAACGTATGGAATAAAAAGAAAAAGTTCACAGGAGTAATTACTGTGAACTTTTTTGCTCCCCCTCTTGGGCTCGAACCAAGGACCCTCTGATTAACAGTCAGATGCTCTAACCAACTGAGCTAAGGAGTGTTACGGTATTCGATTAAAAATGTATACCTAATTATAAATTTAGGTGTGCCTATTTATATGCCTATTTACAAAACTACTATCATAATAGAGTATTCAAATAGTCTTTATCATGTAATATCAAAGTTATTACATTAAGCTTTAAGTGTTGTTGCAATATCAAACACTTTTTAGAGTCTTTCAAGTCTTTTCTATAAAAGTTAGGCTTGTTTATTCCCTAACTCTGAAGCTATTGTGGAGGCATACTTAATCTTCTTCCTTGTCTTTATTTTTTCTATTGATTACTTTATAATAAATATACCAAGCAACTGTAAATAGGATTCCTCCTAAAATACCTTATATAATTGAATCTCTCATAATTTTTGTTTTTAGTAATCTTCATACTCTTTTGAGTAATAATTTGTTGTAAAAATTTCTTTGAACTCCCATAGATTGGGATAGTTTTTTTGGTCTATCTTGATTTGTAATGTTTGGTATGGCTCTACTTGTATTACAATTTTTATAAGTGGCTCAATACCCAATAACAAATTGCCCAATTCTTCATAGTACTTTACCCATTCAAATACAGCATTTTGGTTATCCCGAATAGGATAGTAGAACTTTACAGCTTCTTTAAATTCATTCTCTCGCTGAGCAATATTTGAAAATTTTAATAGCTCATAGTAGGTTTCAATAAATATGCAATCTTCTTGCCTCACAGGACATACACATGGAAAGGGTTTTTCATTAAACTTGACCCATTTATTCCATTTTCCGCAACTCAATACTATTGAGTCATAAAAAACACTTTCATACCTACAAAGCCATTTTTGTATTTGCGTAAATGCAATTTCACCATTAACCTCTATACTTATTTCCTCAATAAACTTTAAAAAAAGCTTCTCTGTACTCATTTCTTATTCCATCCTTCCTTATCTGAAATGTACATTAGGGCTAATAAACCTATGGCTCCACCAACTATAAAGGTTATAAATCCACCTATTTGATACCATAAGAAGAGATATAGTAATATGCCTCCTATTATTAATTCCCAACGAGGTTTCTTCTCATTTTCTTCTTGTGTTTTAAGTATTTTTTCTTCCTTAGAACACTTATCACACAACCCATCCCAACCATAAAAAGACTTATTACACTTATAGCAGTAACATAACTCCTTTTCTGGAAGATAATCTGAATCCTCGTACATTGTATCTGTTTTATAGGGATGCTCTGTTATACTTTCAATTATAGCATCATTATGTGCAATTACTCCATCTTCTGATGGCATGCTTTTAAAACTATTAGCTAATTCAAAGTATATTTCATCAGCATTTTCTATACTTCTGCCTGTTGTACTCCAAGCATATTTATAAACATTAAACTTTTCTTCAACATTGGTGTAATCTGTTAGTTCAATTCTTGAGTATATTAAATCTCTAAAAGTGGCTGCTCTTCCAAGTTCTTTATCCAGCTTGTGAGCCACTTTAGAGTAAGTAGACTTTATATTTTCAAAAGCTTCAGGTGTAACTTTTTCTATATCAAATATCTTAGGCATAATTTTGAAATTCACTAATCATACATAGATACAAAAAAATATACAAAATGTAGCGTATACGTTCCGTAAAAATTCAATCCAAAAGTCATTATTTGATTAATGGATAGAAAAGAAGAACTCAAAAAATTTGGTGACAAAATCAAAGAAGTTAGAGAATCAAAAGGATTGACTCAATCTCAATTGGCTCATAAGATTAACAAGGACAGAGAATCCATAGCAAGGCTAGAAAGAGGTGGAATAAATCCCACTTTCCTGTATTTAAAAGAAGTTTGTGAAGGTCTAGAAATGACCTTAGCTGAATTATTTAATCAAATAGAAAGTCAAGATGAAAGTTAAGATTTGGCTATTAGTTAGTTTTGGCTGTAAACCCCTCAAGGACATTAGCGTAAGTAAGATACCTAATGTACTACCTCTAAAATTACCCTAATTTTGACAAAATTTGGCTATAGTATAATATCTGCAAAATCTGGTGAGACTAAAAAAATAGCTGATTTTAGGGTATTTTACACTCTCGTACACATTCAATTTTTGAAAAACTACTACCATAATAGAGTAAATAAAACTAGTTACAACTCTTCTTTATCCTTAAAGCTATAAAATCCTTCTTTGGATATTATCAAATGGTCTAGCATCACAATATCTACATATCCACAAGCCTTTTTCAATCTCTTTGTTAGGCTAATATCATTGCTGCTAGGTTTTAAATTTCCAGAGGGATGATTATGAACCAAAATTATATTTGAAGCATGGCACTTTAAGGCTACACTCAATACAATTTTAATATCTACCACAGTACCAGATACTCCACCTTTTGAAAGGTCATAAATTCCTAGCACTCTGTTAGCTCTATTGAGCAATAGTACTTTTACCTCCTCTTGAAATTCAATAGTATTATTATTCCAATCTGCTAATACTAAATTATAGGCATCATCACTATTTTTAATGGATATATTGTCATTACTGCCAGCAGAGTATGATACATTTATTTCTGAAACTTTTTGCATAATAAACTGAATTTTAGTTTTTCGCTATTTGGTATAACACCTATATACAGGAAACACCAAATCACGAAAAAACCTTACAACATGGTAATATCTTATATAGGAGTAAAACCAAATTGTAAGGTCTATTAAACTTAAATCTAAACAGCCAATTCATCCTCTAATTGATGAACTCCATTTTGAGAAAATGCCTTTACATTAGGAATAAAAGCCTGTGCAGGGCTGTGAGACTCTTTAGATGTAGTAGGTGAAGTCTCCTCAGGAACATAAACCCATCTGTGGGCAAGTACCAGTTCTTCTCCTGTTTCCTTTACTACATAAGTATAAGGTTCTACCTCTTGCTTGATAATTGAGCCTTGCATTTCTGTACCAATTAGGGCTTGGCAAGTAGCCTCATCAAATGTTGAAGTAATGTAGGCTTTCTTGGCTGTAGCATAATATTGACCTGTTTCTTTAGACAATACCATTTCTACACCTCCTTGTAGTTCTAGAAGATTAAAAGTTGTGCCATCTTCTCTTTCTCTTTGCTTGTAATTAATGATTCTAACCATTGTAATAAAATTTTGAGTTGATAAAATCATTTCAGTAGTTCTACTAAACCAATGTAATTACAACTTTCACCTTGAATTAGTTAGCATAATAGAATTGAAATGAACAAGCCTTTCGTAGACTTGCCCGAATAAGTGGGGGTATTCAGTGCGTGGAGGGTTAGAAAGAAAAATAAAGTGTAAAATCTGTATAGTTTCATACAATTATCTGGTGAAAGTTTAAGAAATAGCTACAAAGTGCATAGGACTTTAGAAATACAAAGCTGATACTATAAACTGTCATCTGACAAAAAGTACATAAACCAAAAAAAAATATTCTGTCCTCAAAAAAAACCTTTCCATATATAAAAAGGCGGGGGAATGTTCTTCCCAAAATAAGTGGGGGTGGTTTGTATAGGGTACCTTGTATGTGCGAAAAATCAACTCTAAAAATTATTTTTTCAAAATTTTATTTTTAGATTTGAATATAACTCATCTTGTGATATGGCAAAAAATCATTTTGAAAAACCTTTTGATGATGGCACTAAAGCTAAATTAGAAATTTTTAGAAATTATTTAATCGAATGGCTTCCTGTTTTTATCTCAGCATATGAAAAAACACATTGGGATAATATTTTTATTTATGATTTTTTTGCTGGTAAAGGAAAAGATATTGAGGGAACTATGGGTAGTCCTTTAATTATTTTAGACGTATTAAATGAATTTGAACGCCTTATTTCAGACACTAAAGTTAAGATTAATGTTATATATAATGAGAAGGATGAAAAAACATACAAGTGCCTGATAAATAACATCAATGAGTTTACATATAATAAAGAGAAAGTCAACATAAGTTTATACAATAAACCCTTTCAAGAGCTATTTGCAAATTTATATCCCGAAATGATGACATATAATAAACTTCCAAAACTCATGTTTTTAGACCAGTTTGGAATAAAAGAAATAACAACTGAAATTTTTAAAAAACTAATCACCTTTGATAGAACAGATTTCATTTTTTTTATCTCCTCATCATTTGTAAGAAGATTTAATGAACTACCTGAGTTCAAAAATTACCTCTCTATTACTAAAGATCAGTTTGTTGATACAAGACCGTTTCATTCACATAAAGTAGTATTTGAATATTATAAATCAATGGTTAATACTAACTATATGTTAGCCCCTTTTTCAATAAAAAAGGGAATTAACATTTTTGGCTTAATTTTTGGTTCAAAGCATACTTTAGGTATTGAGAAATTTTTAAAAGTAGCATGGAAGATTAATCCGCATACTGGAGATGCAAACTTTAATATAGATGAAGAAAAAATAATAGATGGTCAATTGTCAATCTTTGAAGAGAATAATTCTATTAAAAAATTGGGATTATTGGAAACTATGTTAAAAGAACTCATTCTACATAAAAAAGAAAAATCCCTTTATAATATATACCTTTCTACTTTATACTTTGGTTGTCTACCTAAACATTGTAATGAAGTATTGCGAAAACTAGAAAAGGAAAATAAAATAGCCAAGGTAAAAACAAAAACTGAAAAAATCCATAATTTAGCCCCACCGAAGGACATTAAATTAGAATTAAAATGAAATACTCTAAAATAGAATGGACTGAGGCTACTTGGAATCCATCAACAGGATGCAATAAGGTGTCCTCAGGATGCAAGAATTGTTATGCTGAAACAATGGCAAAAAGACTTCAGGCTATGGGAACTCCGGGATATGAAAATGGCTTTGAGTTTACTTTGATGCCTGAAAGATTAGATGCTCCTAAAAAAGTAAAAAAACCTACTAAATTTTTTGTAAACTCAATGAGTGATTTATTTCATGAAAAAATGCCATTTGAGTATCTAGATAAAGTATTTAAAATAATTGAAGAGACCCCTAGACATCAATATCAAATTTTAACAAAAAGAGAGGAAATCCTAAAAAAATATTTTGACACAAGAGATGTTCCTGATAATGTATGGTTAGGAGTTACAGTAGAATCAGCTAAAACTAAACACCGTATAGATATTTTAAGAAATATTAATGCCAAAATAAGGTTTCTATCTGTAGAACCATTGATAGAAGCTACAGGGTCTTTAGATTTAAATAAAATCCATTGGGTAATAGTTGGTGGAGAAAGTGGACCTAAGGCTAGACCTATGAAAAAAGAGTGGGCTATAGATGTACAAAAACAATGTGATGAACAAGAGGTTGCTTTTTTCTTTAAACAATGGGGTACATGGGGAGCTGATGGTGTTAAGAGAAGTAAAAAAGCTAATGGAAGAATACTATTGGGAAAAGAATGGAATGAAGAGCCTGAACTAGAATTAATATAAATTATAAATAAAATATGAGTTTTATTGATTTTAAAAAAGTACTGAAAAACAAATTTTCAGAACACAAAAATCCTAGATGCTCTATATACTCTAGTTCTAATGTAGTTTATAAAAGTCCTATTCTTGAAGAGGATATTGACTCTATTTATGAACCTAAAAAAGATGTATCTCTTTTTGTAAAGATTTATAATGATGTTTCGGAAATAGAATATAAATATTTAAATGGAGAGTTTGAAATTTTGAGCAATGATTAGCCCCACCTCACAAAAGTAAGGTAGGGCATCCATCAACTCAAAAACCATGAATAGCCAGAATCACCATTCAGGGTACTCTTGAGACCGTTTGTAAAATCAAATACATTAGCATTCCTGTCCAAAAAAGTATCTATATAGCTGCTCTTATTAGCTGAGGTAAAAAGATTATACACATTCCAAAGATTGATATTGCCTTCCTCATTTCTGCAAAAAGATTCATCCTGGCAATAATCTTTAGCAATAGTACTAATTTGCCCATCATTTAATAGCAATTCGGGTAATGCCTGTTTCTCCTTTTTAGGTAAATAATGGTATAGGCGTGATCTGCCAATTAACTGGGCAAATTGTCTTTCTGATAAGTTGTAATTGGGTAACTCTTGCATTTGTTGTAAATGCTTCTTCATCTGATAAGATTTGAGCAATTCAACTATTTGCTGCTTTAGTTCACCGTAACTTGATACTCGCATTTCAGAAGAAAAACCATCAGTAGAAATACACAGATTACAGCACACCATGTTTTGAAAACCAATAAAGAATTTGAACTTTTCAATACTCTTTTTAGAGTACAGATTCTCATGGTTGTATGCTCTCACACCACCTGCAATTAAAGAAAGTATATTGCCATTTATATCTTCTGTAATACTTGGAATCCTTATTATAAAAGTCATCCTTTCAAAATATTGTGTCCTTTCATGGCCTAACAAGTCTTTGGCAGATTTATGAATGGCAGAAGGCACTCTACCTTTAATTTGATGGCTTACACGGATTTCAGGCATATCAATAGTATGATGCTGATATACAGAGGAAATACAATTTTGTGCTATCTCTATAAATTCTTGGTGAGCAATAGTCTTCTCATTGTCTTTTGAAAATACTGGTATAATACAATCTTGCTTCAATTCCCTTAATGAAACTTCTTTTGTGTTAGCTTCAATAAATGGCTTTTGTTTATACTCAGATATACTACTAGCACTATTATTCTCTATTATGCTAGTAGTTTTTACAGAATTAAGCTGTAATTCATTTTTAGGAATGAGTTGTAGTTCCATTGCTTGAGAAGTTTTGAGGGTTAGACAGTTGTTCTAATTGTTGCTTTTTACTTCTAAATTGAGGCTGTAAAGCTTGTTGAAATGTTGGGTTTTCATTGTATAGCCTTGTTAGTTCTGATATAGATAAAGAGGAATTTATTTTATCTACCATATCTTTTACAGTAACAGGTTTGGCATTACACCATTTCAATAGTTTCTCTCCTGTTTTAGAAGTTATTTGAAACTCAGGTTTATTCATAAATAAGCCAGTCCTATCTTTTGAAGCTCTACATACGTGGTTATCATTAACTAATTCAAAATTTACCGCTAGCTCATATTCCCACCCCTCTGAAGTTACTTCTTTAGTACCATGTTTTACTACTCTCGATTTTCCATTAGAACCTATATCTAATGAATAATCTATCTTTCTTCTTGTAGTAGTAATGAGATGGCATCTTGACTGTAAAATCCTGTCTACAAAAGCCTGATGCCTTTTTTTTACAGGACCCCAATCCTGAAATCTGCCACCTAGCTGCTCGTGTATTTGTAAACACCCTCCTGTACTGTTCCACTCATGAGTAATACTATCTATGATTATAACTTCAATTTTTTCTGAACTTTCACATACTTGTATAGCTTCTATATAGCGTTCTGGGCTATAAGGAACTTGTAAATCCAACACATTAAAGTTGCCTAAATCTGAATATAAGGATGCAGAACTATTTTCTGTATCTATCAAGGCTATTTTAGTCCAGTCTTGGGTCATTCCATAGGCTAGTAGTAAAGCACTATAGGTTTTACCAAAACCACTTGCTCCAGATATTCCTAATCTGAGCTTTACATTTTGTCTTTTACTTGGTTGTAATTGCATAATTTCTATGTTTAAAATGATTAATATTCATATTTATAATGATTAAGACTGTTCTTAACTCAGAATTATTCATTAACTTTGTGGCATTCGTACCATTTATATGGTTACTTCAAAAATTTTAATGGAGTAGTTTCCTCTCCAATTTTTCCTAATAAGAATACTTTTTGTTTCTGTGGAATTAAGTCTTAGAAGACTATTTTTCTGCGTGTGTAGTATTTCTCATTCGCAATTAATTATTGTTAATTTTTAATTATGAGAGATTACTCAAAAACAAAAATCAATTGGTCTGACTTTACATGGAACCCATGGTGGGGATGTAACCATGTATCGGATGAATGTTTCTTCTGTTATATAGATGAAATAATGAAAAAGTTGGGATATGACCCAAAAAAAGTTAATAGAACTAAACCTCATACATTTAACAAGCCTCTAAAACTTAAAGAGCCTTCAATAATTTTTACTTGTTCTATGTCTGATTTTTTCCATAAACAAGCAGACCAATGGAGAAGCGAGGCGTGGGATATTATAAAAAAGACACCACACCACACGTATTTAATCCTTACCAAAAGACCCGAAAGAATATTAGAAAGCCTTCCTGAAGATTGGGGCGATGGTTATCCAAATGTTTGGTTAGGTGTTAGTGTAGGGTCTAATGAGCCAAAATCTATTAAGAGGATTGATATTATAAAACTGATTCCTGCCAAAATCAGGTTCATCTCTTTTGAACCTTTGATTGAGGATATTAAAATATCTCCTAAAAAGCTTGAAGGAATCCATTGGGCAATAATTGGAGGTGAATCAGGAAAAGTCAAAGATGGAAAACCTCAATATAGAGAAGCTAAGCCTGAATGGTTTAGAAATCTGAGGGATATTTGTAAAGAAGCAGGAGTTTTGGTTTGGTTTAAACAGGCTGGCACATTTTTAGCTAGAAAGCATAAAATGTATGGAAAAGGTGAAGCCTTGCATCAAATCCCAAAAGATTTGCAATTAAGGGAAAGACCTGATTTAATTGGTGTATAATAATACCACTTGCTTTAAAGGAAAGCACCTGATAGAATAATTCTAGAGGAAAGCCCCCTCAGTAGAGGGGGTAATGGTAATAACCAATAAAGTGGGTTCTGCTTCAAATGCCCACTATAACAGAAATAATAGCCCAAGTGAAGAAGTAGCACTTGTTAGTAGCGATGGCTATAAAAAAATAGATTCTTTAACCCTTTTTATCCCATCTAATTTGGATATGGATAAGATGTTGGAATTATATCCTCCAAATTTTAGATATCAAAGGGACTGTTTTATATATGTTATCCATGAGGTAATTGCAGTAGCAGTAAGAAATAGGGATAAAGTGGAAGATATGAGTGGTTTTACCCCTATAAAAAGAGAATACCTTCAAAGGAGAATACACGGCTATAAAAAGTATGTCAATTATCTCGTTGAAAGAAAGGTGCTTGAACAAAATAACATCTATGTGCCTGGTAAGCAATCTATGGGATTAAGATTATCTTCAAAGTATAGGGGTGGAATTGTAAGACCTATTCAAATAACCAAATGGACTTTAATTAAAAACATAGTCTATTTGAACATAAATTATAACGAAGGACTTACTAATGAATTAATTATTCTGAAGAAATGGTTCAATCCAAATTTGACTATTGATGCTAAAAATGGATTAAGGTTTCTAAAAAAAGAATATAGAAAGGATGTTAGGAATCCAGAGGTTAAATTTCCTCATCTAAGATTAACTTCAAGATCACAGGCTTTACAAAAGCTTCATCAAGGAGAAATCACTTTCATTGTAGATAATTCAGGTCAAAGGCTGCACACTAATTTAACTCCACTTATGTCAGGGCTAAGAAAATTTGTCAAATATGATAGTGAAAATTTATGTGCTATAGACATCAAAAATTCACAACCTTATTTAAGTACGTCTTTATTAAGTAGAGAGTCATTTCTTAAGAATAATATGACAGATAAGATTATTAATCCATATTACATCAACCAAGATAACTACCCTATTATGATAGTAGATTTTATTGATGAAATTGAAAACAAACCTGATGTCCTTCAATTCAAGGAAATGGTTTCTAGTGGCTTATTTTATGAGAAATTTGGTAGTGCTTTGATTAAAAAAGAGTTAATAAATAAAGATTCTTTGGATATTAGGAAACAGGCTAAGGATATTACATTTAGGTCTATTTTTAGTCCAAACACTTCAGTAAGCTATTCCGAATCAATTAAGCTTTTTAAAGAGGCTTTTCCCAATGTGTATAAAATATTCAAGATGATTAAAAAAGGAAGAGGCAACCATAATACTTTAGCTATTGCTTTACAGAGATTAGAAGCTAACTTGGTATTAAAAAAGACTTGCATGATAGTCTCAAAAGAGAAACCAGAAGCTCCTTTATTTACTATTCATGACTCAATAGTTACTACCCCAGGCAATGTTGAATATGTAGAAAAAATACTTTATAATATTTTAAATGATAATATTGGACTACCTCCGAATTTAAAAAGGGAATATTGGGTTTAAAAGATAACAAGCTGGAGATTCATTTTTCCAGCTTGCTTTTTAATAGTTCAATATGCTCACTCACTTTTTTCTGTACCACTTTGGCATAATGGTCTTGTGTAATGCTAATTTTAGAATGCCCTAAAAGTTCACTCACAATCTCCATAGGTACATCATTATAAAGCAATACAGTAGTTGCAAAGGTCTTTCTAGCTATGTGATGGGTCAAATTCTTTTCAATCCCTACAATAGCTGCAATTTCCTTGATATAAGAATTAAACTTCTGATTGGATATTTTAGGAAATATGTATCTATCATTCTCATGGTATTGGGCAAGTATTGATAAAGCCTTTGATAGTAGGGGAATAGCAATTTGCTTTTGTGTTTTCTCCCTTATCATTTGAATCCACCTATTGCCATCAAACCCAACTATAATATGCTTGGACTGTAAATTTACCATCTCATGGTATGCCAAGCCTGTATAACAACAGAACACAAACATATCTCTAACTCTTTGTAATCTAGGTTGTGAAAAATTATAGTTTTCTAATACTTTCAATTCTTCAGTAGTTAAATACACCACATTGGTTTTTACTTGTTTTGGTCTGTGTTCTGTAAAAGGGAATTGTTCTAAATGTTTATTGGTAACAGCAGATTTGACTACTTTTTTAAACCTCTGTAGGTTTTTGTTAATGGTAACTTGCTTTTTGCTCTTTTCAGTTTTCAAGTAGTATTCAAAATCTAATAGAAATGCCATATCCAAGTTTTTCAATAGCACATCATTTCTTTGGTATTTCCATTTGATAAAAGCAACTGCATCAGACTTGATATAGCTAAACTTATTCCAAGTGGCTTGCTTAATTTCAACACCTACCAATTTTTGAAATTTCTTTAAAAACTGCTCAAAATACTCTACAGTTCCAAGTTCCCTTTTTAAAGTCTTGCCCTTGTATTGAAAATATACATCTTCAACTGTGAAAGGTTCACCTTTTACCTGTAAAACTAAAAAAGCCTGATTCAACTTTTGTCTAATCAGGCTTATTTGTGTGTTTGTAAAATCATTGTCAGCATTAGGTGGATGAGCTTTTTGTTTCTTACTGTTCCAATAATCTGGGTTAATGAATAGCCCTGTAGAGAATTCCTTTCTCTTTTTTCTGAAGGTGATTCTACATCTAATAGGACACCTTCCTTGCTTATTTAACTTTACCTTTTGCAATAGGAAAAGTATTGATAATTTATTGTGATTCATAGCATTAATATTTTAGTTAATGGTGTACCCAAGCAGAAGAATGGTGTACCTAATTGTATGCCTTTTTTAGGCAGAATTTGATAAGTGAAAGTGAATTTTGAAAAAGTAGTTCTAAAGCAGTAAATCCCCCACCCCCTTTATACAACAGCATTAAACCAAAAAAACCACCTGTATTACTACAAGTGGTTTTCTCTATTTGCTCCCCCTCTTGGGCTCGAACCAAGGACCCTCTGATTAACAGTCAGATGCTCTAACCAACTGAGCTAAGGAGGAATTTCGCTGTTTTGCGGATGCAAATATAGCTGTTTTTTGATATACGCCAAATAAAAAATTTCGTTTTTTATTTGCTAAATAACCAGCGGTAAATATCATTTCCATTTGCAAAAAGCAATAACGCTATGAGCAAGAAGAATCCAAGCATTTGGGCATATTCCATGAATTTGTCACCCGGTTTCCGTCCTGTGATCATCTCATATAAAAGAAACGTAACATGGCCTCCATCTAAAGCGGGAATAGGCAAAATATTCATAAATGCTAAAATGACAGAAATAAGTGCAGTAGTTTCCCAAAATTGGATCCAGTTCCATTGATCAGGAAACAAGTTGCCAATTGCAGCAAACCCACCTACACCCTTATAGGCTCCAGTTTCAGGATTTATAATCTTTTTAAGCTGTTTTACATAGCTTGATAAAATACTGTTTGCTTTATGAAATCCGGCTGGGATGGACTGTAGAAAGGTATATTTTTTAGTCTCCATTTTTAAAATGCCCAATCGGTTCATATCATTAATGGATAAGCCTGCAGTTATTACCCCTAATGTACCCTCATTGCTTATAATGATAGGAAAAGTATTTTTATCCCCATTTGTCCTTTTTACTGTTGCAGTTAAAGTTTGCCCTTTATTTTCCTCTAATATAGCAGCTACGTGATCATAATATGCAGTTGAATACGATCCAATGCTTAATATTTGGTCTCCCTTTTTCAAACCTGAATCGATATTGGGAGAGTTTTTATCGACATCAGCAATAATAAATGGAACTCGAGGATATAGAAAAAAACCACTGTCTTGATTGTCAATTATTTTAGATATAAAATCGACCGGAATAGCTTTGTCAAAAATAGTCCCATCCCGTTTAATAGTGATTACATTACCATTTATAATTTTTTCCGGAAGCTCGTTGTACGTTGCTATCTTTTCACCGTCAATAGCCACTATATAATCTCCGGTTTGAACGCCCAAAGCGTCACCCATTTCAGTTTGTGTCACCCATAACCCATCTTTAATATTTTCTATAGGAAGGTATTGCTCTCCATAACTATAAGACATGCCAATATAGATAAGGATCGCTACGATAAAATTAACTGTAACACCACCTATCATAATGATCAAACGTTGCCATGCAGGTTTAGAACGAAATTCCCACGGTTTTGGTGGCTCCTTCATCTGTTCTTTGTCCATACTCTCATCAATCATCCCTGAAATTTTTACATAGCCTCCAAGTGGAAGCCAGCCAATTCCATAAACCGTTTCCCCAATTTTCTTTTTAAATAATGCAAATTTGACATCAAAAAACAGAAAAAACTTTTCCACCCGTGTTTTAAATATTTTGGCAGGAATAAAATGGCCAAGCTCGTGAAGAACAATCAATATAGATAAGCTTAGTAATAGCTGAATGGTTTTAATTAAAATAGGACTCATATATAAAATCAATTATTTATGCCCCGCAAAAGTAAGGTTTTCCAAATGATTAATCGAGAATGTAAAACTTCAGAGTAATCTTTTTATGAATGTTTTATGATTTTTCAAGGAATTTGTTGGTGCCGGGGCAACAGAAATGGTTAATTTTGTAGACGAAATACCATCCTTTCTAATGGGCTCTTTTTTCAAGAAATTTAAATACCTGTTTATTACGTTATTAATTCTTTCGGCGATTATTATCATGCTCTTTTATGATGCTTTAAAACCCAAAGAACGACTGCCTATATACCAACCAGCTATGGTAAACAGTGAATTAGTAGCTGATAGCATTCAACATATAAAAAGGTACCATACGATAGCCGATTTTAAATTGGTCAATCAGAATGGTGATACGATCACTCAAGAAGATTATCATGACAAAATATACGTAGCTGATTTCTTTTTTACCACATGTCCCTCCATTTGTCCTATAATGACCGCAAACATGGCTGATATCCAAAAAGAGATTTTAAATGATGACGAGGTATTGCTACTTTCTCACTCAGTGACCCCTAAAATTGATTCTGTTCCACAACTTAAAAAATATGCTGTGGAAAAAGGGGTGATGGATAACAAATGGAATTTAGTAACGGGCGATAAAAAACAGCTGTACAATTTAGCGCGAAAATCATATTTAGTAGCCAAGACAACCGGAGATGCTGGCCCCCATGATATGATACATACCGAAAACTTTGTTTTGGTAGATAAACAAAAGCGCATACGTGGGTTCTATGATGGTACTGATGAAGAAGCTATGAAAAAGCTAATGAAAGATCTTGCCTTGTTAAAAAAAGAGTACCAGGAATAAGTATTACAGCCTAATTTTTGTAAACAGCTTTTTTATGTTACTTTTGCTTAATTAAAATCAATCTAAATAAGCATTGAAGATCACAATAGCGGATTTAAAGCGTGGAGAAAAAGGGATTATCAAAGATATTTCATCCAATGTAATACCCATTAAGCTATTTGAAATGGGATGCTTGCCAGGGAATGAAGTAGAGCTTATTCAATACGCCCCTTTCCAAGACCCAATGTATATCAATATCAATGGATCATACCTAGCCATTAGAAAAGAAACAGCACTTTTAATAGAGATTGATAAGTTGGAAAATAACCCTAACCTATGAGTAAACAAATCAACGTAGCACTCATAGGAAACCCCAACACCGGAAAAACATCTGTTTTTAACCAGCTCACTGGGCTTAACCAAAAAGTAGGGAACTATCCAGGAATTACAGTTGAGAAAAAGGAAGGCATCTGCAAACTCCCCCGAGGGGTAAAAGCACATATTCTTGACCTTCCCGGCACATACAGTCTCAATGCCACCTCTCTTGACGAGAATGTGGTTATAGAATTGTTACTCAACAAAAACGATAAAAACTTTCCGGATGTTACTGTTGTGGTAACGGATGTAGAGAACTTAAAACGGAACTTACTCTTATTTACTCAAGTAAAAGATTTGGAGATCCCCACCATTCTGGTTATCAATATGGCTGACCGGATGACGCGAAAAGGCATCACAATAGACGTAAATATATTAGAACAAGAGTTTAAAACCAAAATAGCACTGGTAAGCACACGTAAGGGGAATGGGATTGATAAAGTAAAAGAGCTTATAGCAGATTATAAAAATCTGTCTACAGAACCCTGTGTAAATGCGTCTGTTATTGATACGGATTATTTTAATGATTTACGAAAAACATTTCCCAAACAATCCATTTATAAATTATGGTTGGTCATTACACAAGATGTAAATTTTGTAAACTTAGACCGAAAACAGATTCCAGATACTGCATCTTTTTCTACAAAGAGCAAATCAGAATTAAAGAGGTTACAACAAAAAGAAACCATCGTTCGCTATAAATTCATAAATGATGTACTAAAAAAGGGATATAAGGTAGACATTAACGCAGCAAAAGACCTAAGAAGTGTACTAGACCGTATCCTTACGCATAAAATTTATGGATATGTGATTTTCTTTATCATCCTGCTTACTATTTTTCAAGCGATATACGATTGGAGTAACTATCCAATGGATATGATCGACGGATTATTTGCAGGGTTGAGTGATTGGGTAAAAAACACTTTTCCAGAAGGAGCCTTTACCAATCTTGTTGCAGAAGGAATTGTTCCCGGATTAGGGGGCATTGTTATTTTTATTCCACAGATAGCTTTTTTATTCCTGTTCATTTCTGTCTTAGAGGAAACCGGTTATATGAGCAGGGTTGTATTTTTGACAGACCGTACAATGCGCCGATTTGGATTGAGCGGAAAAAGTGTAGTGCCGCTTATCTCCGGAGCGGCATGTGCCATACCTGCAGTAATGGCTACTCGCAATATCGAAAACTGGAAAGAACGGCTCATTACTATTTTGGTAACGCCTTTTACAACCTGCTCAGCAAGGTTGCCGGTGTATCTCATCATTATTGCACTGGTAATTCCTGATAAAACCTTTTTAGGTCTCAACATGCAAGGGATCACCTTAATGCTTTTATATCTTTTGGGGTTCGCAATGGCTGTTTTTTCAGCTTGGATACTTCACAAAGTTCTCAAGATAAAACACCGGACATTTTTTGTGGTAGAAATGCCCAATTATAAGCTTCCATTAGTTAAAAATGTTGCTATAACGGTTGTTGAAAAAACTAAGAGTTTTGTGCTTGGAGCCGGAAAAATTATTATGGCTATTGCCATCATTTTATGGTTTCTGGCTTCTAATGGGCCCAATGAGAATTTTACCAACGCCGCAGAAATGGTAAAAGCCAATCCAGAGAACAGTGCACTTACCCAAGATGCATTAGCTCAGAAGATAACCTCTTACAAATTGCAGAATTCCTATATTGGAATTGTTGGTAAAGCCATAGAGCCGGCAATTCAACCCTTAGGATATGATTGGAAAATAGGGATTGCTATTGTGAGTTCATTTGCAGCGCGAGAGGTTTTTGTAGGTACGCTTGCTACTATTTATAGTGTTGGAAGTGATGAAGAGGAAACAATAAAAAATCGGATGACAGCAGAGATAAATCCTGTCACAGGAGGGAAATTGTTTAACTTAGCTTCTGGAATATCACTGCTTCTTTTTTATGCATTTGCAATGCAGTGTATGAGTACTTTGGCAATTGTAAAACGGGAGACCAATAGTTGGAAATGGCCTTTATTGCAATTGACTATTATGAGTAGCTTTGCATATATTGTAGCGCTAATAGCTTACCAATTATTAAAATGAGCTATGAATTTATAAGAAAAAATAATCAATAACGATTAATTTCATAATGTTTGAAGTTCAAAATATACTAGTATATATAACGGTTCTTGTAGCAGTTGGTTTCTTGGTTAAAAAATTTCTGCTTCCTAAACCTATTTTCTCGGGACAAAAAAAGAAACCGACAAATGTTTGTAATGATAATAATTGTGGGTGTCATTAGTAATTAAGTTAATTATTTAATGGAGGGTTATTAGACGATAAGAATCTTGTTATATAAAAATGAGATGATTTAATAGGTGAAATACCCCAAAAAAGAACAGATTTTGATTTTAAAACCTTTGTGGATTAATTATCTTTGCCGCAAAATAAAATATAAATAAATGTCTATATCAGAATTATATTCTAGTGGTTTTAGGGAGCGAAACCGTGATCATTTTGCTGCTATTGTAAGAGTTGCGTTATCCGATAATGTTATAACAGAAGATGAAAAAGCATTTTTAGACCGGTTAGCTAAAAACCTTGATATTTCTGATGAAGACTATGAAAAAATATTGGAAGATCCTTCACAATATCCTATTAACCCACCTTCATTTTACGATCTCCGGTTGGAGCGCTTGTATGATATTGCCCGCATGGTATATGCAGACCATATAGAAGATGAACATCAATTAAATATCATGGCCCGGTTAGGAGTAGGGCTAGGTTTTACTCCTACCAATGTAAGGTATATTGTAAAAAAGGCAATGGATTTAATCCATCAAGATGTGGATATAGAAACATTTAAGGAAGAAATACGCCATATGAATAGGTAACTATGCTTGCTTTTGCATAAATTCCTCTGCCTTACCAACCATTTTTTTGCTTCCACAAAAGAAAGGGACGCGTTGATGCAATTCTGTAGGTTGAATATCCAGAATTCGTTGAAAGCCATTACTTGCTTTCCCATTTGCTTGTTCTGCCAGAAACGCCATCGGGTTGCACTCGTATAAGAGGCGTAGTTTACCATCAGAAGCAGTACTGCTTTTAGGGTACATATAAATACCTCCCTTTATCATGTTCCGATGAAAATCAGAAACTAAGGAGCCAATATACCTTGAAGTATAAGGACGGTCGCCCTCTTCCATTTGGCAGTATTTTATATAATCTTTTACCCCTTGTGGAAAATGAATGTAGTTCCCTTCATTCACAGAATAAATTTTTCCTGTCTCAGGAAATTGCATATTAGGGTGTGATAAATAAAAGGTTCCGATAGCAGGGTTCAATGTAAATCCATTTACACCATGCCCTGTAGTATAGACCAGCATAGTAGAAGTCCCATAAATAACATACCCGGCGGCTACTTGATTTTTTCCGGGCTGTAAAAAATCTTCAAGCGTGACAGGTGTTCCAACAGGCGTAATTCTCCTGTAAATAGAAAAAATAGTGCCAACAGAAACGTTTACGTCAATATTTGAAGAACCATCCAATGGGTCAATAAGTACTACATACTTATTTTGGTGGTTTTCATCTAAACTATTAATACTTATAAAATCATCTTCCTCTTCGGAAGCAATTCCACAAACAATTTCCCGGTTTGTAAGCGTTTGGATAAATTTTTCATTGGCCAGGACATCTAGCTTTTGTTGATCTTCCCCTTGAACATTAGTGTCGCCCGCAGCACCAATAATATCTACCAAGCCTGCTTTATTGACCTCATGGTTTACTACTTTTGCAGCAAGGCGTATAGCATTGATAAGTTTGGATAGTTCGCCCGAAGAATATTTGAATTCAGATTGATTTTCAATAATAAATTCGCCGAGTGTTTGATTTTTTTTGTACATGGAACAGGTTGTGAATCTGCACACAAATATCGTTAAAAATGTGAAACTACAACGTTTTCGTACAATTAATAATTTTTACATGTATAACTTTGTGTTTTATTTAAAACAAAATGAACTATATCATTCGTGATGCAAAGCCTGAGGATATGCCTCAGGTACTGAACTTGATCAAAGAATTAGCCATTTTTGAAAGAGAACCGGAAGCTGTCGTAGTAACTGTTGAAGATCTGCAACGTGATGGCTATGGTGACCAACCATTGTTCCATTGTTTTGTGGCAGAAAAAGAGGGTGTTATTGTAGGGATGGCTCTAATCTATCCACGTTATTCCACCTGGAAAGGGAAAACGATTCATTTAGAAGATCTTATTGTTACAGAAAAAATGCGCGGAACCGGATTGGGTACTGCTTTATTCTCAGAAGTAATTAAATATGGGCATAAGCAGGGAGTAAGGCGTATAGAATGGGTTGTTTTAGACTGGAACGAACCGGCAATTACATTTTATGAGAATAATGGTGCTCAGATATTGCGAGATTGGGACGCCGCACAATTAGATGAAGAAGGCATAAAAAAATATATTTCAAAATTATAACATGAGGATTTTTAAGTTTGGAGGTGCTTCTGTAAAAGATGCAGAAGGCGTAAAAAATATAGTTAATGTACTACAAACAGTAGGCTATACAAACACATTGGTTATTGTTTCTGCAATGGGAAAAACAACTAATGCATTGGAAGAAGTCGTAAAAAATTATTTTGAAGACAAACCGGCGTTACAAAGCAGTTTACAGGAAGTGAAAAAATATCATAACGGTATTTTACTTGATTTGTTTGATGCTGATAATCAAAAAGAAAATGGACATCCAGTGTTTTGGAAAGTGGATGGTCTTTTTGCAGAATTAAGCTCTTTTTTAGAACGTAACAAATCACCTAATTATAGTTTTGTGTACGACCAAGTGGTTAGTTTTGGAGAACTGGTATCTACAACCATTATAAGTCATTATTTACAGGAAGCCGGAATCAAAAACACCTGGTTAGATGTGCGTACCTTGATAAAGACGGATGCTAATTATCGAGACGGGAATGTAGATTGGCCGGCCACTCAACAAAACATACAAGCAGGAGTTAATACATCTTTATTGAATATAACACAAGGATTTTTAGGGAGTGACTCGAATAATTTTACGGTTACTTTAGGACGGGAAGGATCCGATTATACAGCGGCTATTTTTGCGTACTGTTTGAATGCTGAAAGTGTAACTATATGGAAAGATGTATCCGGTGTTTTAAATGCGGACCCGCGTTATTTTGAACATGCCCAATTGCTTCATCAAATATCTTATACGGAGGCTATTGAGCTGGCTTTTTACGGAGCATCGGTTATTCACCCAAAAACGTTACAGCCACTACAAAGGAAGGAGATACCATTGTATGTAAAATCCTTTGTTGATCCGGAGGCAAAAGGAACAAGTGTGAGTAAGGGGAAAAAATTAGACCCAATGGTTCCATGTTTCATTGTAAAAAAGAACCAAGTACTCTTATCATTGTCTGCTCTTGACTTTTCATTCATTGTAGAAGACAAAATCAGTGAAATTTTTAAGTTATTGCATGATTACAAGATGAAAGTAGATGTTATTCAAAATTCGGCGATCAGTTTTTCTGTTTGTGCAGACAATAAATATAACAATCTTGAGAGTTTGATTGCTGAACTCAAAGCTAAGTTTAAAGTAGAATATTATAGCAATGTTTCACTATATACAATAAGGCATGCTACTAATGAAGCAATTGAAACAATTGAAGCAGATAAGAAAATATTGTTGAAGCAACGGTTGCAGGATACCGTTCAATTGATAGTAAGCGAATCATGACAATAGTATTACTTTTTAATAAAATTGTGTAAATACAAAAACATGTACATTTGTATGAACTGAATGAACCGATATGGGATTAGTTACAGCCAAAGAAGTTGCTAGAGTTATCAAGTTAGACAAGTATAGTTTTTTAGGCACATTTATAGGCTGGCTGTTGATGAAAGTCCTGAAAATTTCTACACTTAATAGAGTATACAATAAATATAAGCATTTAAACACTCCGGCATTTCTTGATGCGATCCTTGACGAATTTGAAATTAAATTTGAAATACCGGAAGAAGACCTCAAACGGCTGCCTAAAGAAGGGGCCTATATTACTATTTCTAACCACCCACTAGGGGGCATTGACGGAATATTGTTGCTTAAATTACTTTTAGAGAAAAGACCTGATTATAAAATTATTGCCAATTTTTTATTGCACCGCATAGAGCCCTTAGAGCCATACATTATGCCTGTAAACCCTTTTGAGGAACATAAAGAAACTAAGAATAGCATTACTGGTTTTATGCAGTCCATTCGGCATATCAAAGAAGGGCATCCGCTCGGTATATTTCCTGCAGGTGAAGTCTCTACCTATAAAGATGATAAATTAATTGTAGATAAACCTTGGGAACCGGCAGCTATTAAATTAATCAAAAAAGCAGAAGTCCCGGTGGTGCCTATTTATTTTCACGCAAAGAACAGTCGACTTTTTTATCGGCTTTCAAAGATCAGTGATACCTTCCGAACGGCAAAACTCCCTTCAGAATTATTAACTCAAAAAAACAGAAAGATAATTGTTCGGGTTGGCAACCCTATCTCGATAGAGGCTCAACGAGAACATATTGACCTTGAATCATTTGCAGCATTTCTCAGAAAGAAAACGTACATGCTTGCCAATGTATATGAAAAAGAGAGTATTTTGAAAAAAGTACCAACCACGTTAAAAATTCCAAAGCTTCCCAAAAAAATCATTACCCCTGTTGAAAGTACGTTGATGGATATCGAAGTTGTTAAATTAAGGGAGGCCGATCGAAGATTACTTCAAAGTAAAAATTATGAAGTATTTCTGGCACCGGCAGAAATGATCCCTAATATTTTACAGGAAATTGGCAGGTTACGTGAGATCACCTTTAGGGAAATAGGAGAAGGTACTAACCAAGCAATTGATTTAGACACGTTTGATACGTATTATTACCATATGTTTTTATGGGATAATGACACTAAAAAAGTAGTAGGGGCGTATCGAATGGGTCTTGGCTCGAAGATCTATGAAAAGTATGGTATTGACGGGTTTTATTTGCAGGATCTCTTCCGGTTTGAGCCTGAATTGCATAAAATGATGAGTGAATCCATAGAAATGGGGAGGGCATTTATTGTCCAGGAATATCAGCAAAGGCCCATGCCATTATTTTTGTTATGGAAGGGGATAGTGCATACCACGTTACGTTATCCGGAGCATAAATATCTGATAGGAGGGGTAAGTATTAGCAACCGGTTTTCAAACTTCTCCAAATCATTGATGATTGAATTTATGAAATCTAACTATTACGATCCTTATATAGCACAATACGTAAAGCCTAAAAAAGAGTTTAAAGTAAAATTGAAAGATGCGGACAAGGATTTTATTTTTGATGAAACGGAAGCAGATTTAAATAAGTTTGATAAGCTTATTGATGAAGTAGAACCCGGAAGCTTACGTTTGCCGGTACTTATAAAAAAATATATCAAACAAAATGCAAAAGTAATCGCATTTAATGTAGATCCATTGTTTAATAATTCGGTAGATGGATTAATGTACATCCGTATTGCGGATCTGCCTGAAAGTACAGTTAAACCGGTTATGGAAGAGTTTCAGGAAGAACTGGAGCGCAAATTCATGAACAATAGTGAATAATGATTACTGCGTATTCTTAAAAAACAAATTTGCTGTTTGGTGTGTCCTATACCAGTTATCTATGTTAATCGAATAATATACTTTTTTCCCTGAAGATTTTCCTTTGATAAATTGAGCAGCCCGTAATTCACTCAAGTGTTGAGAGATGGTGGCTTGTGCTAAATCAATAGCATTTACCATATCATTGCATGTGCTGTTCGGGTTTTTACTGATATATTCTAGAATAGCAATTCTTGCCGGATGTGCCAAGGCCTTAAAAATCTTAGCAGTTCGGTTTTGTTCAATGGTATGTGTATAGAATTTGGAGTGTCCCATAATGAGGTGCTGTATAATGAAACGAGGCTATCGGTACAGACAGCCTCATTGTTTTTTAATGTATGTTAAAACCATGGCTTTCTGCCTACTTGATAAGTATTATAGAATTCTTCATCAGACTTGGTAAGGTAAATGATTCCTTCAATAAGCCCAATGATACTCATTACCCATCCGGCAGTACCGCAAGTCACTATCCCCAATATAAGGGTTATTGCCAGTATAATAATACCTTCTTTGTTATACCCTAATATAAATTTATGGATACCGAGCGCTCCAAACAGGATAGCAAGCACTCCGGCCAATATTTTTTTATTTCCCTGCGGGTTGATAGCTTCTTTAGCTCCTTCCGCAAATTCCTTAGCGGATTCTTTTAATTCATCGCCTAAATCTTTTTGTTCTTCTGACATAGTAATTACAATTTAGTTGGTTAATAAGGCTTATAAAAGTAATAAAAAAAGAGATAATTTATAGCAGTTCACTATCTATCGGCTCCCAAAGTTCAATTTTATTACCTTCAAGGTCTATGACCCATCCAAACTTTCCATAGCTGTATTCTTCTATTTCCCCAACAACAGTAACCCCTTCCTCTTTTAATTCATTCAATAATTCAACAAGGTTTTCTACCCGGAAATTCATCATGAATTGTTTTTCACTGGGTTGAAAATACGTAGTTTCTTCTTCGAAAGGACTCCATTGGGTAAGGGCTTGTTGATCGGGGTTTTCATCATCTCGCCATTTAAAAGACCATCCGTATTGATCTACCGGTAAACCTAAGTGCTTGGCATACCAGTTTTTTAGTTTCTTGGGATCTTTCGATTTAAAGAAAAACCCACCAATTCCGGTCACTCGTTTTTTCATAAAGAAACTATTTTAGTAGCTCCTATAAAGTTAACAAAATTTAGCTTTGATTTTATCTACGATGACTTGTGCTATCCGTTTTTTGCTTTCTATGGTCCATCCAGCTATGTGTGGCGATAGTAATACATTTTCTGATTTAATGAGGTATTGAAATGCTTCCGGCATTTGGTTGTCTGTAAAAAGTGTTTCAAAAGAAGCTTTTTCGTATTCCAGAACATCCAATCCGGCACCTAATATTTTTCCGGTTTTTAAAGCTTTTACCAAGTCGGCTGTAACCACATTTTTTCCCCGGGCGGTATTAATAAACCAGAAAGAGTTAGAAAAAGCGTCTATAAAAGCACTGTTTATCATTCCGACAGTTTGTGGAGTTTGCGGAGTGTGTAAACTGAGGACATTGGCTTCTTTCTGGATTGTTGCTAATGGCACTTGTTTGGCATTTTCATCTCCAACACCTTCTATGATATCGTAACATAATGTGGTAACCTCAAACCCTCTGAGTTTTTTAGCAAAAGCTTTTCCCATATTCCCATAGCCAATAATACCAATCGTTTTTCCATCCAACTCAACTCCTCTGTTAGCTTCTCGTATCCATTTTCCTTCCCGGACTTCTTTGTCAACTTTATTAAGCTTATTAAATAAAGAAAGGAGCATGGCCAACGCATGTTCTGCAACGGGATCTCTATTCCCTTCGGGTGCTGCAATTAACTCAATTCCTTTGTCTTTGGCATATTGAGTGTCAATATTTTCTAATCCAGCACCTACCCTGGCGATAAACTTTAAATTGATGGCTTTATCTATGAATTGCTTATCTATAGGGAAACGACTTCTGATAATGATGCCGTCATAGTCATGAATTTTAGCCTCTATAGTTTTTTTTGGCGAGGTATAGTCTTCGTCATTTATAAATTTTAATTCATCAAGCTGTTCCATCATAATAGAATGGTTACTATCCAGATGCAGTATTTTCATAATAATGATTTAATAAATCAAAGTTAGTTAAAAACCAAGTATCAGTTTCGCAATGTAGAAGAACAGAAAAATTCCAAAGATGTCATTACTGGTAGTGATGAATGGGCCTGTAGCAATGGCAGGATCAATACCTCGTTTATGGAGAATGATTGGAACAAAGGTGCCTATAAGTGCTGCTACAATAATAACAGAGAGCATAGATATGGCGATGGTAAGGCTTACATCAAAAGGTTGTGACACAAGATAACCAAATAGTATTACGAGAATAGCCAAGGCCCCTCCATTGATTAAGCTAAGGCTTACTTCTTTTAACAATCTGTTGAATGGACTTCCTTTGACAACATCGTTCGCCAACCCTTGAACAATGATTGCTGAAGATTGCACGCCTACGTTTCCAGCCATAGCGGCTATTAACGGAGTATAGAAGAAAAGGCTTCTATATTCCGGACTGGACATTACATTCTCGAAGCTCTCTAAAATGAAAACACTCCCTAGACCTCCTAAAAGCCCTAAAACAAGCCATGGAAGACGAGCACGGGTGAGTTCCCATACACTATCGTCTGCTTCTACCTCTTGGGTAATCCCCGCAGCTAATTGATAATCTTTTTCTGCTTCTTCTTTTATAACGTCTACAATGTCATCAATGGTAATACGCCCAACGAGTTTTCCCATTTCATCTACTACTGGGATAGCTTCCAAATCATACTTGGACATTACTTTTGCTACATCTTCAGCTTTGTCGTGCACAGTAACAAAATCGACTTTTGGAATGTATACTTCACTAATTTGTGTTTTAGTGGAAGTGGTGAGAAGATCCTTAAGGGAGAGCCGGCCTTTTAATTTTCCTGCATCGTCTACGACATAAATGGAATGGACACGGGTAACATTTTCAGCTTGTGCCCGCATTTCTTTCACACAGGTAAGGACATTCCAGTTTTCATTCACTTTTACGAGTTCTTTTGCCATCAACCCTCCGGCAGAATTTTCATCATAGCGGAGAAGTTCTACAATGTCTTTAGCATGCTCTTTGTCTTCAATTTGAGCAATGACCTGTTGTATGCGCTCTTTGGGTAATTCAGCAATAATATCTGCTGCATCATCGGTATCTAATTCCAGAATTTCTTCTGCAATTTCTTTTGCAGATAGGTTTCCTAAAATCTGCTCCCTTACATCTTCATCAATTTCAGCAAGGATATCAGAGGTTTTTTCACTGTCTAATAATTTAATCAGGTACGTAGCTTCATCAAGGTTAAGCTCATGAATAATCTCAGCAATATCGGCAAAGTGGATATCTTCCATGAGTGATAATAGTTCAGAATCACTATGGTTTGCGATGAGCATTTCTATTTGCTCGATGAGTTCGTTACTGAGCTTAAAAGGTGTCACGGATAACCTTGTTTTTATAAATTAGGATTATTTACTGTCTTCTTCAATTATGGAAGCGAGTTCAATAAACTCTTGAACGCTTAATTGTTCAGGGCGAAGCCCAAAGATAGCATGTTCTTTTAAATTATCAGATACGTTAAATGTTTTTAAACTGTTACGAAGTGTTTTTCTGCGTTGTTGGAATGCTCTTTTGACAATTTTAAAAAATAACTGTTCATTGCATGGCAGGGAATATTTTTTCTTTCTGATCAATTGAAGTACTCCTGATTTTACCTTGGGAGGAGGCAAAAAGACATGTTCTGGAACAGTGAATAAGTATTCGGCTTCATAAAAAGCCTGTACAAGTACAGATAATATCCCATAGGTTTTATTCCCTTCTTTTGCACAGATACGTTCAGCAACTTCCTTTTGGAACATACCGCAAAGTTCAGGGACTTGATTTCGCATTTCCAGTGTTTTAAAAACAATTTGTGATGAGATGTTATAAGGAAAATTTCCAATGATTGCAAAAGGTTTATCTCCCATATTATTGCGAACATCATAGGTTAAAAAATCTTTATAAATGATAGTACTAACTAGTTGAGGGAAATGGGATTTTAGATAATTAACGGATTCACTATCAATTTCTATAACATATGTTGTAATCGGTCTTTGCAATAGATATTTAGTAAGCACACCCATGCCGGGGCCAATTTCCAATAATTGATCATACCCTTTTAATGTTAAGGCATCAGCTATTTTTTTCGCGATGTTCTCATCTTTTAAAAAATGTTGTCCAAGATGTTTTTTAGCACGTACCTTATTCATTTTTATTGGTAGTTGTTATTTTAAACCTCATAGGGATTTTTGTTTTTCTGTTTTGACTTGAAGGATTGTTTCAATCTCTATACGATCTGATTTCTTAAGCCATGAAAGTTCAAGATCTATCCGTTTGTCTTTTTTAGTAATCAGATAAGGTTCACTTCCCCCTTTTCCGGGTTGAAAAAAAACAATTTCTTTAAAAAATATTTTTTGATTTCTATATGTGAGCGCACTTTCTTCTATTACTACAGTAGGTTTGTTAGAACGGATGACGAAAAAAATCATCACTAATGCTATAACAGTAAACAAGCCTATTAAAAAAAAGGCAATATTTCTTGCCCAATAAGTATTGAAAAAAGATAGCAGGGCATATACAAAAAGGTCGTAGAAGAAATAAACTAACCCTATAACTATGATTAACAAGAGAACTTTATAGTAGTATAAATTTGTAGCTTTATATGTTTTGGGCATAATGTTATAATTCACTAATGATTTCCAGTTCCGTTCGGAATGCGACAAATTTATCAGCAAACTTTTTCATTCCTTCTTGTCTCATTTGTGTGGCATTTTCTTTATAGTACCGTTCTAATGTTTCTTTACTATCTGTAATATATTGAATGGCATAGGTAATACCTCCCATTTCTTCATCAACTAGTACTTTTAGTAGCCTAGCATTGGTAAACTTTCCGGTAGCCAACATGTCGGGAATGTGATTTTCCTTTATCCATGTAAGCCATTCATTGTGGACTGATTCATCTATGTTTATGGTTACATTATAGATATACATATTTTAAATAATTAATTGATAGCGTCACCTCGTATTTTCCGGAATTTTTTTCGGGATTCTACAAAATAGATACTGTCAGGATGTTCAAATACAATTCGTTCATAGTATTTCTTGGCTTCTTCAGGGTTGTTGAAATGAACGCTATAAAGCTCGGCAAGGGCATAGAGTGCATCATCTGAGAGAATATCATCGCTGTAAAACTCTATAATTTTGATATAATTAAGCCGTGCTTTATCATATTTTTTTTGCTTCTCTAATAGTGCCCCTTGTTTTAATAAAGCCTCATCTTCAATGCGTTCACCTCTATGGTCATTTAGTATTTTATCTAGTAACGTAATAGCTTCGGGTTCTTTATTTTGATAAGCTAAAAGATCGGCTTTCGCATAGATTTTTAAGGCTGTTTGTGTAGAATCCTCTAATGAGTTGTCAGAAATAAGCAAGCTTAGCTGCATCGCATCATTAGCTATAAGTTGAGTTGTAGACGACCGCAATACCTTCAGTTGTGTCAATGCCCAGTCAAAATCACCTTTGTAGAAACTGGTTTTTGCTACTTTAAAACGTGCTTTTTGGGCAATAACATCGTTTTTTAATGATTTTTGTATTTGTGAATAGTAAATAAGTGCCTGGTTAAATTTTTCGTCATAGACCAGAATATCTGCCAGTGCCATTTTTACCTCAGCTTCTTCAAATCGATTCAATGGAAGATTCAGCGTTTCTTTTAACGTACGTTCACCTTCAGAAGGGGTGTTTTTATAAAAAGCCAAGAAGTTAGCATACTCTTTTTGAAGGTTGATCGTTTCCGGGCTAATACCAAATTCTTTTATAAGTTTTTGAAAATCAGCTTCAATAGCAGCATAGTTTTTCTGATCAGAATTTTTTAATGCAAAATCTACGATAAAAAGATGCGCTTGTAATTGTAACGCTCTATTATTAGCGTTTCTAATTACATATTCAAAAATAGCCTCAGCAGTTTCTTCATCAGCATTTTCCATACTCAATATCCCTAGGTCCATGATACGCTCAATAGTAGTTGTTTCAGATCTTTTTAGAATAGCTTTTTCTTGTATAAATGCACTATTATACTGTTTCTGCTGGACAAATAACCAACTGAGCAATTCGTTCCATAGAATGTTGGGATTGGATTGTGCTTTTTTAAGTAATATTTTTTTAAAATGGAGATTGTTCTCGTTATTGGGGTCTTCAGAAATAAACTGATTGATGCCTCTCAAAACATTAGGAAGGTACGCATTGTTTTGATTGATTAATGAAAGATAACTATCAAACATTTTCTCAATATTGCCTTGCTCTCCATAGATTTTAGCAATTTCTATACGGATATTTGGACTGGATTTCACCTGTAGGGCTTTTTCATATGCCCTTAAAGCTTCATTCAGAAGTGCTTTTTTCTTAAAACTATCTCCAACTAAAAAAGCATAACTGGGGTTTTTCTCTATTTTGGTTATAGCTTGTTGATAGTACTTTTGTGCTTCTGTAATATTACCCTGTAACATGTAGTTATATCCAAGCTCCACAATGAAAATCGGAGAAATAAACGGATTTTCAATTTTTGGGAGCAGCATGCTTGAAACTGTGTCATATTTTTCGAGCTGCTGAAATGCTGTTATCAAATACTTTAAATAATCTTCTCGATTGGGATTTTGCTCATATAGCTTTTCATAGTAAAAGGCGGCTTTTTCAAAGTTGCCATCTTCAAAATATTGCTTTGCCAATAGGTCATTTTGAGCAACAACATTCTGAAAAACAAAAAAAAACAGAAAAGAAATAAGATATCTCATATCCTTGTGCCTACTTTATTCAAAGATACTATAACTAAGAGGAAAAAGACGTTAAGATTATCAAAAAGAAAACCCGGATCTTTGATCCGGGTCAAATAACCAAAATAATTTATTATTAACCAAATAAGTACCTTTTTACTGTATGTGTGAAGTACTGATTATGGATAGTTAGACGTAAAAAGAGAAATAGGATTACAAATTTTTCTAAAAAAAATGAAGAAAAATAGTAACTGGTAGATTCTCAAAGGATTAACACTGTAATTATTTATGAAATAATATCAAATCCGGTATAAGGGACAAGCACTTTAGGGATTTTAACACCTTCAGGTGTTTGGTAATTTTCCAATATACCAGCAAGCACTCTTGGCAGTGCCAATGCACTTCCATTCAATGTATGAGCGAGTTGCTTCTTGCCATTGCTGTCTTTAAACCGAAGCTTTAAGCGGTTGGCTTGAAATGTTTCAAAATTGGAAACAGAACTGATTTCTAACCAGCGGTCTTGTGCTGTGGAAAACACTTCAAAATCATAGGTTAAGGCAGCGGTAAACCCAAGATCTCCTCCGCAGAGCCGAAGAATGCGATAAGGCAGGTTTAATTCTTTTAAGATAGACTTTACATGATTTACCATACCTTCTAATGCCTCATAAGAACGATCAGGATGCTCTACACGGACTATTTCTACCTTGTCAAATTGATGTAATCTATTTAAGCCCCGAACATGTGCCCCGTAACTTCCCGCTTCTCGCCTGAAGCATGGCGTATATGCAGTGCAACAGATAGGAAGTGTTTCTTCCTTAAGGATCTCATCCCTAAAAAAATTCGTAATAGGGACTTCTGCAGTTGGAATAAGGTAGAGATCGTCTTCTTTTATGTGATACATTTGCCCTTCTTTGTCAGGCAATTGTCCGGTACCATATCCTGATGTTTCATTGATAAGGTGAGGAGGTTGAAACTCTGTGTAGCCAGCAGCAGTATTTTTATCCAAGAAATAAGCAATTAAAGCTCTTTGTAGACGGGCGCCTTTTCCTTTGTATACAGGGAATCCGGCACCAGCAATTTTAGCACCTAATTCGAAATCAATGATATCATATTTTTTTGCGAGCTCCCAATGAGGCAGGGCATCTTTTTGTAACTCTGGAACCTCTCCATCTCTAAAAATTTCTTCATTATCATTTTCTGAATTTCCAGCTGGGACAGAATGATGGGGAACATTGGGAATTTTATACAATAACTCAGTAAGTGCAGTTGTCTTACTATGTAATTGTTCTCCCAACACTTTCGCTTTTGCTTTTAGCGCAACCGTTTTTTCTTTTAGCAGTGTTGCTTTTTGATGTTCTCCACTTTTAAATAATTGCCCAATTTCTTTTGAAAACGCATTAGATTGTGAGAGGAAATTGTCCAATTCAGCCTGGGTATTTCGGCGTTCTTCATCTAAATGGATTACATCATCAATAAGCTGTTCTGCCTCAAAATTTCGTTTAGCCAATGCTTTAATAACATTTTCTTTATGTTCTCTTATATAAGGTACTTGCAACATGGATCAGTTTTTTAAGCAAATGGAACGACAAATTTAAGTTAATTGAAGAAATAAAATTAAACTTATTTAAATTAGATTATTGGCCTTTGTAGGGGAGTATCCAATCATGATGTTTGAAGTGAGACCATTTTTCGGAAGCCAAATCTGTCTCTGGGTCTATTAAAGTTTTAAAGGAGTGATTGTTTACGCTTAATTTTCCGATTGCATAAATGGCGACATTTTCTCCTTGGAATGCATTTTTTTCTTTGAGATATTGTGCAAACTGCCAGATGACATCAGGTTTGGTAGCTACAATTCGTTGCTGCTTTTTAGTTAAATAGTCTTTTGGTTTTACAATAGAGCTTTTTCCGGTTTTTTTATCAACTACTTTAAAATGAATATAGCCACTTTTTGACCGGAGCATCATGCGCCAACTCATTCGATGGCCTTCTTCTGTCCATAAAACATCATCTTTAATAAGCCAATGTCGTAATGGCAGTCCTATTTGAATACTAAAATAAAGAGCTCCAAGAACAATTAAGGGCTTTTTTATGGGTGACTTTGGAATGTGCACATCACTTCCTTTATAAACGGGTTTCTTTTTTAGAAAGATATTCCGAATGGTTTTGGGGTCAAAAAAGAAAAGGATAAAAGCGAGTGACAAATAAGGGAATATGCCTATCTGAAATACAAGAGAATTAAAAAGATGGAAGAAAATAGCTGCTAAAAAAGCTACTTTTCGTGTGGGTTTCCAAAGCAATAGCGGAATAATAAGAAAGTCAAATAAAATCCCTGAATAAGCAATAAAACCTTGCACAAAAGAATTTTGTAAAAGCTCTCCTACGAGAGGATATTCTTTTTTGCCCGACATTAAGATTTTTACAACGGTCAAGTCAAGCCAATCAGGATATAATTTTGCGATGGCTGCATAAGTATATACAATCCACATTTGAAAAATCAGTATCCAAGAGCTCCATTGTGGCATGGAAAGTGCTTTTATGGAAGGATTTTTTTTAGCATCAAAAGACAAATAACGATGCGCAGGAAGCATTAGCATCAATAAGCAAATCAGAATAAGCAGATAGTAATGGTTGTTATAAGAAGCTTTTTGCATCAAGTAGGTAGCTGTCCACATGAGTGTAAACATTCCTAAGCTATAGCGGTATTTATAGCCAATCATTACTAACAGTCCAAAAACTCCCATAACAGCATAATAGGCATACATCCAATAACTAGGGAGTGGTTGCAACCATTCAAAACCGATAAAGCTAAAGGTAAATTCGGGTTCGATAAAAGTTCTTTTTACCCATCCGGTGAAAATAGCTCCAACAGATTCTAAAAAAAGCAATAACCCAAAAATAATTCGGAAAACAATTAGTGCACTATTGTCAATGTGTTTAAATAAGAAATTATTAAGCATTGGAGTTCTTTATGTATGCCAGCGCATTTTCTTTATCTTTTTTAAGTTGCTCTTTCAAAACAGCTACAGAATCAAATTTTTGCTCATTCCGGAGACGCTCTAGTAAATGTACCTGTATTTTTTGGCCGTATAAATCTTCATCAAAATCAAAAAAATGTACTTCAATGGTCTTTTTTGTTCCGTTTACAGTTGGGTTATAACCAATATTCATCATGCCATAAACCTCCCGTTCCTTCAAAAGGCTTTTCACAATATAGGCACCATTTTTAGGGATCAGCTTATAAGTTTCCTCAATGTATAAGTTTGCTGTAGGAAATGTTAATTGTTTTCCCAACCCTTTGCCTTGTGTAATAATTCCTGTCAGCATAAAAGGATATCCCAAATAAAGGTTAGCAGTTGCTATATCGCCTTCATGAAGTGCCTTTCTGATTTTTGTAGAACTAATAGAGACTTCATTGATTTCCTCGGCAGAGATTTCTTCCACCTCAAAATGATAAGAATCACCATATTCTACAAGGTCTTTTATCGTAGCAGTCCGGTTTCTTCCAAAACGATGGTCGTACCCGACAATCATTTTTTTTACGTGCAGTTGGTTAACTAATAACTCTGTTACAAATTCATGTGCCGAAAGTCTTGAAAAATCTTTTGTGAAAGGATGTATAATCAATTGATCGAGCCCCATTTTTTTTAAAAGTGCTATTTTTTCCTCTAAGGTTGTAATTAGTTTCAATTCCTCATTCTGTTGCAAAACCATTCTTGGATGAGGGAAAAAAGTGAGTATGGTAGCATTTAGCTCATTTGCTCGAGAAGTAGCAATCAAACGTTTTATTATTTTTTGGTGACCTAAATGTACACCATCAAAGGTTCCGATAGTAATTGCCGTATGAACAGGGTTGTTAAACTCTTTTATGTTCTTGTATGTAACCACTTATAGATGAAGCAAAATAAAAATAAAAAACATATATTCGTTATCCAAAAACCTGCATAACCAATGAATACAAACTTACGGTATGTTTTTTCAATTGCCATGCTTTTTTTGTCGTTTTATGGTTACGGGCAATTGAATTATTGGAGGGAAACCACGAATGTTAGCACTCCTGAATACAAACATCTCCGTAACTTAAAACAAGAAAAACATAAAACGTTCTCTCTAGATGAAAAGATGCTTAGGAACATGTTGCAAGGTATTCCTATGCGGAATAGTCGACAAGCCTCCTCTACAATCTTGAAATTTCCGGATGAAACAGGAAAGTATATTGATTTTGTGATTTATGAAGCTCCGGTATTGGCCCAGGGACTAACTGGAAAATACCCCAATATTCGTTCTTATATAGGATATAGTAGAGAACATTCAAATAGTACTATACGATTTAGTCTATCTCCCTCAGGATTTCAGAGTATGATGCGACAAGCTGATGGAAATACTGTCTTTATAGAAAAGCGACAAAAAGGAATTAACAATTATATAGCCTATACCCGTTCGGCCCGTACTACTAAAGAAAATACATTGGTTTGTACTACAAAAGGAGAAAAACAGAAAAAACAACAGGGGAATATAGCTCGGGATAATAACGACAAGACATTACGAAGATATCGATTAGCAGTATCTACTACCGGAGAATATACTATTTTTCATGGAGGTACCGTAGCAGATGCTTTAGCGGCTATTAATGCAACTATGACAAGGGTAAATGCAGTTTTTGAGGCGGATCTGGGAGTTACACTGGAAGTAATAGCAAATACCGATCAGGTAATATTTACAGATGCTGCGACAGACCCTTATACGAGCAGCCTGAACTCAGAAGTTCAAAGTGAATTAACGGCGGTTATAGGAGAGGCTAATTATGATATTGGCCATTTGTTCCATCAAGATGCTAATAATGGAAATGCCGGATGTATAGGATGTGTTTGTACCAATGGACAAAAAGGAAGTGGTTTTTCAGCAACTACTAGCCCAATAGGAGATATTTTTGATATTGACTATGTTGCTCACGAAGTAGGCCATCAATTTGGAGCGAACCATACTTGGTCATTTCAGTCTGAAGGGACAAATGTACAAGTAGAACCCGGAAGTGGAAGCACAATTATGGCATATGCCGGTATTACAGGCCAGAATGATGTACAATCCAATAGCGACCCATATTTCCATTATTTTAGTATTTTTCAAGTAACTGATTTTATTGCCACAACAGCCTGTGATATAGAAATTCCGCTGGGCAATAACCCTCCGGTAGCCAACGCAGGGAATGATTATGTAATCCCCGCCTCAACCGCATTTATTTTGGAAGGAAGTGGCTTCGATCTGGATGGAGGTGTACTGACTTATACATGGGAACAAATAGATAACGGGATTGTGCCTTATGATGTTTTTGGCTCAACAAACAATCAAGGGGCTAATTTCAGGTCTTTGCCTCCGACTACTTCACCAATACGCTACATGCCAAGATTGAGTAGGGTTTTAACAGGTGCTTTAACGCAAACAAACCCAACGAATGGAGATGTTTGGGAAACAGTTTCTGATGTGTCAAGAGAAATGAATTTCGCTTTTGTGGTACGAGACAATGTAGCTGGAGGAGGACAAACACATTCCGACACTATGAAGGTAACTGTAGAAGGCTCTGCAGGGCCTTTTGTAGTGACTTCCCACAATACGGGGAATCCGGTAGAAGCAGGCACTGTAGAAATTATTACTTGGGATGTTGCTAATACAGATGTAGCACCCATAAGTGCATTAACTGTTGATATACTGTTGTCAAGTGATGGAGGTTTGACATTTCCCATCACCTTGGCACAAGGTGTAGCCAATGATGGCAGTCATGGTGTAGTCATTCCTGGAGGATTAAACACCAATAATGCCCGGATACTAATACGGGGAGGGAATAACATATTTTTTGCATTGAATAGCAATGTTTTTGCAATTCAGGAGGCCGATTTCGTTATGCAATTTCCAATCGTGGAAGCAATTGCATGTCAACCGAATGATCTTATTTTAAATTTTGACTACAATACTTTTTCAGGATTTTCAGAAACAACGGTTTTTTCCATACCAGACCTTCCTGCTGGTTTATCTGTAGCGTTTAACCCTGCTTCAACAAGTGTAGATGGAACAAGCGTACAAATGACGATTAGTGGAACAAACAATGTGCCGGCAGGCATCTATCCTATTACGATAATTGCAACAGCGCCATCATTAACCAAAGAGATTAATTTTAGTTTGATTATTTCTAGTGCATTGAGTGACGTTGTGCTCAACACACCGTTAGATGGGGCTATGGATGTATCTTTATCCGAAACTTTAACATGGATAGACGATCCACAAGCGGCCACCTACAATATTGAAATTGCAACAGATGCAGGATTTAACAATATTATTGATGCTGCAACAGTAATCAGCAATGCATATGTACCTGTTGGACTTCAGGGAGGAACTACTTATTATTGGCATGTAAGGCCAGAAAATGAATGCGGAATGGGAGCATACAATACCCCATTTAGTTTTACAACGATTGCAGTCAATTGTAATACATTTACTGCTAACGATACACCGGTTGCGATATCCCCTTCGGGGACGCCCACAGTTAACTCCGTTCTTACAGTAACAGACAACCTGGCCATTACAGATGTGAATGTAACATTGGACATCTCCCATACGTATGTTTCTGACCTTACCATCCGTTTAGTTTCACCTTCGGGAACTTCTGTTACACTAGTTTCACAGCGATGTGGTGGCAGTGAAAACATTCAAGGTGTTTTTGATGATGATGGAAATGCGATTGTATGTGGTTTTAATCCGGCCATTTCCGGAACCGTTCTTCCTTTACAAACATTAGCTGTATTTAATGGCGAAGCTACAATGGGTGATTGGACACTAATTGTAGAAGATGCATTTGATTTAGATGGTGGGGCTATCAATACATTTAGCATAGAGCTTTGCGCAGAAGGGGAGTTTATATTAGATGCTGATGGGGATGGTATTGCTGATGCGGATGATAATTGTCCTTTTGCAGCAAATATAGATCAAGCAGACAATGATAATGATGGAGAAGGGGATGTGTGCGATACAGATGATGACAACGACGGCATATTAGATGTTGACGATAACTGTCCTTTTATAGCAAATGCAAATCAGTTAGATACAGATAATGACGGGGAAGGCGATGTATGTGATGCTGATGATGATAATGATGGAATTTTAGATGTGAATGATAATTGCCCATTAGTAGCCAATACAGACCAATTAGATACAGATAATGATGGCGAAGGTGATGTCTGTGATGTCGATGATGATAACGACGGTATAGACGATACATTAGACAATTGTCCATTAGCCTTTAACCCGAATCAACTAGATATTGATAACGACGGGGAAGGTGATGTATGTGATGAAGACATACTGGTATCGGAGGCCTTAACACCCAATGGAGATGGCATAAATGACACATGGAACATTATTAATATAGAGGATCATCCTAATGCAATAGTTACCGTATATAACCGATATGGGAATGAAGTCTTTAAAGCAAAAGGCTATTTCAATAATTGGGATGGATTTTATAAAAATAGAAGCGAACGGCTTCCGGCAGGATCTTATTATTATCAAATAGACCTGTCAGGAAACGGCAATATAGATCTGGACGGATGGCTCTATATCACATATTAAACATAACCAATTCCAAAGAATGAAGGGAATTTACAAAATACCAATAATTATCTTATTCTTTAGCACTATAGTTGCTTATGGACAGCAAGAGCCGGAGAATGCCTTTTATAGGTATACTATGAATACCTTAAATCCGGCATATGCAGGAGAAGGTACCCACTTCATTTTTAATTTACGGAGCCAATGGCAAGGTGTGGAAGATGCTCCACAAACCCAAACATTTATTGGAAGTACCCCAATAAATGATAGAATAGGATTAGGAATATCAGTTGTAAATGACCAAACATTTATAGAAAAGGAAACCGCCGTTTTTATCGATTTTTCATATAAGCTCCCTATTTCAAGATCTACCAATCTTTTCTTCGGATTGAAGGGAGGAGGGAATTTTTTTAGTGTAAATACATCCGGGCTACAGGCATTTAATTATACTGTAGACCCATTACTTCAAGATCAAAGTAGGTTCAATCCTAATATAGGAATTGGGGCACTTCTAAAAGGGGAGGTTTTTTTTGTGTCGTTATCATCTCCGGGAGTTCTCAATACAAAACGGTTTGAAGAAAATGATGCCACTGTTACACAGGCGGTAGAAAGTATACATGTAGCATTTGCTGCAGGGTATGATTTTGAGCTTTCGTACGAATGGGTCTTTAAACCTTCGTTTTTAGCAAGAGTTGTAGAAGGAGGGCCAGTTTCTCTGATAGGGACAGCAGCAGTTGCATACGATGAAAGGTTTGAGGTAGGGGTATCTTATCGAACAGATAAGGCAGTTACCGCAATGGTATTGGTAGGCATTATTGATTGGTTAGATATAGGCTACGCATATGATAACTCTCTTCGTTCCGGTATCAATGAGATAGGAGGCGGCACTCATGAAATACTATTGAAAGTGGACTTATTCCCAAATTAAGTATTATTGAATAAGTTCATAGTACGATCCATTCCACTTAGTACAAAAGATTTGATAATTTCACACGATTTCTCAAGTCGCTCAGGTAACTTTTCAATTTCACTATCATTCCATTCACCTAACACATAATCCACTTGTTTTCCTTTAGAAAATTCTGCTCCGATACCAAAACGATATCGGTTGTATTGTGTAGTACCTAATTGATTTTGAACATCCTTCAATCCGTTATGTCCACCGTCACTACCTTTTTTCTTTAGACGGATGCTCCCAAAAGGAAGACTGATGTCATCTGTAATCACCAATAAATGTTCAATAGGGACCTTCTCTTTTTCCATCCAGTAACGGACAGCTTTTCCACTTAAATTCATATATGTGCTAGGCTTTAAAAAAATAAAGGAACGTCCTTTTAATTTGTAGAGAGCAAGATCCCCTAACTTATTGCTCTCAAAGGACAAACCTTCTTTTTTAATAAAAAAATCAAGGATTTTAAAACCGATGTTATGTCGGGTATTTTCATATTCCCTCCCAATATTTCCTAATCCGACAATTAAAAATTTTTTCATAGTAACTGTTTCTTGGTCTAATAGAACAGGTTTTTGGAAAAGTTTTTTTATAAGATTAAACATCCCATAATATTTCTGTAAAAATAAAAAAAGCATCCTTACGGGATGCTTTATATTATTTATAAAAAAACAACTATTCTTGTGCAGGAGTTTCTGCTTCAGAAGTAGTTTCTGTTGTAGCCCCTTCTGCTGCTTCTGTTGTTTCTTCATCTTCAAGTTCTTCCTCAACAATAGAAGCGCGTGCTCTTCTCACTTGGCAAACTACCGTATTGTCCGGATGAAGAAATTGATATGCATCATTTTCCAATGCAGTAATGTATAACTTTCCTCCTATTCGAAGGTTAGTGATATCAGCTTCGATAAAATCAGGTAAATCAGCAGGCAATGCCCTTACTTTTAATTTTCGTTTGTTTCGTCGTAACACTCCCCCGTTCATAACCCCTCTGGAGCTTCCAATAGTACGTACTGGAATCTCCATGGTAATAGGCTTACCATCAAATAGCTGATAAAAATCAATATGAAGAATTTTATCAGTTACCGGGTGAAACTGAATATCTTGCAATACAGCATTTATTTTTTCACCATTATCAAGGTCAATCACTACCGTATGCGCATCGGGAGTGTAAACCAATTTAGAAAAACTTAATTCATCTGCTGAAAAATGCAATGGTTTATCTCCTCCGTATAACACGCAAGGAACCTTTCCAGCATTACGTAAGGCTTTCGTTGACGATTTGCCTACGCTTTCTCTTTGAGATCCTTTGATTGTAATTGACTTCATTATGTATATATAAAATTAAAATTAGTTACATTAAAAATTTAGAACTTATGGATGTGTTATGATGTACCCTGTGCATCACATCCGCAAAAAGATTGGCACAGCTTAACACTTTTATTTTTTCACTTTCTTTTTTCAGAGGAATAGAATCAGTAACAACCAATTCTGTCAACTTTGAATTTTCAATACGCTCATATGCACTTCCTGAAAGGATAGGGTGTGTAGCAATAGCCCGAACACTTATGGCACCTCTTTCCATCATTAAATCGGCAGCTTTGGTAAGTGTACCGGCAGTATCTACCATGTCATCCACCAATACCACATTTTTATCAGTAACATCACCTATCAATTCCATATGGCCAATAACATTCGCTTTTTTCCGTTGCTTATAACATATTACAACATCACTCTCTAAGTATTTGGAATAGGCATAAGCTCGCTTAGACCCTCCCATATCCGGAGAAGCAACTGTCAGTTTTTCAAGGCTAAGTTCTTTTAAATAAGGCAAAAAGATGGTAGATGCAAACAGGTGATCTACAGGTTTTTCAAAGAAGCCTTGAATTTGATCTGCATGTAAGTCCATTGTGATAATTCGGGTAGCTCCTGCAGCCTCCAGTAATTTAGCAACCAACTTTGCCCCTATGGGAACCCTAGGTTTGTCTTTCCGGTCTTGACGTGCCCAACCAAAATAAGGCATTACAGCAGTAATATGTCGTGCCGAAGCCCTTTTAGCGGCATCCAACATCAACAGCATTTCCATTAAATTATCAGTACTTGGATGTGTAGATCCGATTAAGAA
The DNA here is from genome assembly GCF_037645805.1 of Leptobacterium meishanense. Taxonomy (NCBI): domain Bacteria; kingdom Pseudomonadati; phylum Bacteroidota; class Flavobacteriia; order Flavobacteriales; family Flavobacteriaceae; genus Leptobacterium; species Leptobacterium meishanense. The sequence goes on along the minus strand of NZ_JBBEXE010000005.1, from coordinate 14,646 downwards.
CACCCGTGAACCTCGTACGGATTCTTCGAAAGAAGGCTGAAACTCTCCATCACTATATTTAGAGAAAGCCACTTCACCTAAATCCGTACCATAAGCTTTGGCAATCTTTTCAGCCAATACAGCACTTTGCGAGCAAGCAAATATTTTTGGTTCCGGAACAGAATATGGCATGCCTTTGTTGTATTTAGTCACTGATTTCTAATAGGTTTCAGTAAACGAGGTGCAAATTTAGAAATTTATTTGAACACCCGAAGGAAATAATGGCTAATTTTGGAAAGATTAAAATATATTTTTTAGATTTGCCCCCTTATTGAGTCTGATCTTAGCTGACCTGATGGGCATCAGATATGGAAAAGAAAAATTGAGAACAGTTAGAGATTCATTAAAATAATGCTTCGGTGGCGGAACTGGTAGACGCGCTGGATTCAAAATCCAGTTCTTTCGGGAGTGTGGGTTCGATTCCCACCCGAAGTACTTTTTAAACTAAAAACCCTTTGTAAAAATAGCACAAAGGGTTTTTTGGGTTTCGTTACCTTAACAGTTAAAAAGTATATAAAATCCCTGTAGAGACATAATGAAACAACGCAAAATTAAACACTTCATCATTATCGGCGCCACCTTCAAGAATCCGGTACCCTAAACGAACAGTCAGGTCCTCTGAAAGTTGATATGTTCCGGCAAGCAATACATCTTCTGCTCTTCCTTGTGGGGCTGCCAAGGCATCTCCATAAAGCAGTAGTCCGGTTTTTTCATCTATTTTCCAATATAGCCTGAAGTTTATAATAGGCACAAACCCTATATTTGTTTTTGAGGCTGCCAACCCCGGGCTTTTAAGGGCAATTTCCGCATCCCTTATTTTTGCGGTAAATCCAAAACCAAATTCAAATAGCGGTTTTTTATAATATCATACCGATAAGTAAGCCTATAGGAATTGAATCGGTAACTTGCAGCTATAGTAGTGTTTGAGGAGAAAGTGACTCCTTCAAAATCAATGGGAGTGTTTATAAGTCCGTTCGATTTCACAGTTAAAGGAGCATATAGAAGCGAAATGGTATGTCTTGAACGGAAGGTGTAGCCTGCGCTTACGCGGATAAAAGCAGTAGAAGAGGTGTCCAAATTCTTTTTTAAGGAAAATAAAGTGCCGGTATCACCGGGAATACGCACGTTGTTAGAACCCGTAAAAACAGCTCCCGATTCCAAATCTATAAAAGCTTGTGCGTTTGTATATAATGGCAAGGCAAACAAACAGCTTGCCATTAAAGTTGTTAATGAGAGAAATTTTTTTTTCATGGAGTTGACCAAAGATTTAAACATATTCTGTTTGTCAAGCTGTTTATTTTTCACAAATGATAGAGAACAAGCAATTACTTATAGCCATTGTTGGGCATAGTTTTTATATTCGTTTTAATTGTTCTATCATAATTTTCATTCTTCTTAAGAGGTCATCATAAGTAAAAATATCAATTATATTTTTGTATTTCCGTTTGATAATTTCAAAATCCGCTAACTGTTGTTTATCAAGATTTTTGTCACGTCCCATTATTATCATTCCATTCGGATTCGTTATTTTGATTTCTAAATCTGCTGGTAATTTGTCTTTATACTTTTTTGTCAAACTCTTTTCTCCGTTTATGCCAGTTTTGTTTAAATAATAAATGTACTTCTCGATTTGCATAATTGCACCAGATAAATCACGATTTGGGATATGATTTTCTCTGTATTGCCTAACTGACACAATACTTTTCTCGAAAGGAATTTTTATCTCTATCAAATCCAAATTCCCCATAAAATCTATAAGTCCATAGTCAAGACGTCGGATTTTATTGTTGTAAATATCTTTAAATCTTACTTCGCCAAAAACTGCAATATACTTTGGGAAAAGTAGTAGTATTATTTGAATAATTTCTTCTTGCCATTGTGGTTCACTATATTTTACTTCATTATTAAGCATTGTTTGTAACCGTTCAAGTAACGTTTCATATTTTATGATTTCTGCCTCTTGAAATGTTTTTCTTAAGTTACTTTTATAAACTGGTGTTTTCTTGCCAACATATGAGTGAAAACTCAATTCCTTATCTTGAATATTGTCAAAATATTCCTTTAATATTGATGTAACTTTAGCTTGTCTATAAAGATTGATTTCGTGAGTTGTTGGGAAAATTTTAGTTAATTCTACAAAAGATTTGTAGGGTAAAATATCTTCTTTTTCTCCACCGATAAAAATGTCTTGAGAAATATTTCGGTCAATTTGGTATAAGAGAGAAATTTTTGATTTAGCAATAAAATACTTCTCACTTAAATGAACATCTTTATGAAAGTAAAAATTGTTCTTAAGGCCTAAAACAGATTTATCTATTTTGTAATAATCTTCTTCGAGAGAACCAATTTTGAAGTAGTATTCGGGTTCTTCAAAGTCTTCTTCTCTTCGTTCAATTAGAATATCTTTCCTTACGTTAAATACCTTTTTAATTAGAAAAGATTTTTTTGAAAGAAGTTTATCATCAACCCAATAGTTTTGACCATAATCTGAATAATAGTATTTAAGAATGAGGTCTTTATCTATCTTTTCAATTTCTATCAATGGCGTTCTTTTAAATTATGCCCAACTAGTAGTTATAAGGAACATTCCGTATAACCTCCTTATACTGGCATAAAAATAGTACTTTTTGTGGTAAAAATACTTAATTTATGATTATTCCTGCTATGCCTATTTTGGAGATAGTAGTGGAGGTTAAAAGAAGTTGCATAAGATGGAAGGCATATTTGTTTTTTTAGTATTTAAAAATTTATTTAGATATTTGTCTAAATATTTAAATATAGTGACACCTTTTTTTAAGGCATTGAACGATACTACGCGCAGAAAAATTTTAGAATTACTAAAAGAAAAAGATTTAACGGCAGGAGAAATAGCCGAAGAATTTGCGATGACCAAACCGAGCATTTCGCATCATTTAGAAATTTTAAAGAATGCAAGTTTAGTAAGTTTTGAAAAAAAAGGACAGTTTATTATCTATAGTTTAAACACAAGTATTCTTGATGAAATCCTTCAGTGGGTAATTAATTTAAAATCAGACACATGAATTATAAAAAAGAACTTCCACTTATTGGAATTGCCATAATTCCATTGGGTTATTTAGCCATTATGTGGAAACACTTGCCTGAACGGGTTCCGTTACATTGGAATATAAAGGGTGAAATCGATCGATGGGGAGATAAGAGTGAGCTGATCATGGTAGTGTGTCTTATCACTGCGCTAATTTACCTGCTGTTATATTTTGTGCCCAAAATAGACCCCAAAAAGAAATTAGGACAAATGGGGTCTAAATTTTATCACCTTCGTTTTATATTTCAGTTAATAATGTCTGCATTGGCTATTTTTATTATTTATAGTTCTCATAACCAACAAGTTTCTGCACCTTATTGGCTATTTTTAGGAGTTGGTTTGCTATATGTAATATTGGGTAATTTCTTTCAATCCATCAAAGCAAATTACTTTGTAGGCATACGTACTCCGTGGACACTTGAAAATGAAACCGTTTGGAAAGCGACACACCGTATGGCAGGGAAGCTATGGGTTGGCGGAGGACTATTTTCTATTCTTACTACATTGGTTTTGCCTACAAAAACAGCTTCCCATGTGTTTATTGGGATAACCAGTGTACTAGTAATTGTTCCCATACTATACTCTTATAGAAAGTTTCAACAGGTAAAAGAAGAGTAATTATTTAAATGCTGAATGTCCGGTAATATCCATGCCCGTAATCAGTAAGTGGATATCATGCGTGCCTTCATAGGTAATAACACTTTCCAAGTTCATCATATGGCGCATAATACTGTATTCGCCGGTAATACCCATTGCACCCAATACTTGTCGAGCTTCCCGGGCAATGGTAATGGCCATTTCCACATTGTTGCGCTTTGCCATGGAAATTTGTGCGGAGGTTGCCCTGCCTTCTTCCCGTAACACGCCCAAACGCCAGGCAAGGAGCTGAGCTTTGGTAATTTCTGTGACCATTTCTGCCAGCTTTTTTTGCTGTAGCTGGGTAGCGGCAATAGGCTTATCAAATTGTATACGTTCTTTTGCGTAGCGCAATGCTGTGTCGTAGCAGTCCATCGCAGCTCCTATGGCACCCCAGGCAATACCGTATCGTGCAGAATCGAGGCAGCTAAGTGGTGCCCCCAATCCACTTTTTCCGGAGAGCAGATTTTCTTTAGGGACTTTTACATTGTCAAAAATAAGTTCACCAGTAGCAGAGGCTCTGAGTGACCATTTGTTGTGTGTTTCTGGGGTAGAGAACCCTTCCATGCCCCGTTCAACTACTAATCCGTGAATGCGCCCTTCTTCATTTTTTGCCCATACTACGGCAATATCAGCAAAAGGTGCGTTGGAGATCCATAATTTGGCACCATTCAGTAAAAGGTGATCACCTTTGTCTTTAAAATGAGTGGTCATTCCACCAGGATTGGAACCATGATCGGGCTCTGTCAATCCAAAGCAGCCCATAAATTCCCCTGATACCAGTTTGGGTAAGTATTTTTTTCGTTGTGCTTCCGTACCGTATTTCCAGATAGGGTACATTACCAGAGAAGATTGTACGGATGCTGTAGAACGTACTCCACTATCACCCCGTTCAATTTCTTGCATGATCAACCCATAACTGATCTGATCCAGCCCGGCACCACCATATTCCGTAGGGATGTAGGGACCAAAGGCTCCGATCTCTGCCAATCCGTTAATGATCTGTTTAGGGAATGTTGCTCGCTGTGCATAGTCTTCAATTATAGGAGAAACCTCTCGTTTCACCCACTGTCGCGCAGCATCACGAACAAGTTTGTGTTCTTCCGTTAATAAATCATCCAATTGGTAGTAGTCAGGTGCTTCAAAAAGGTCCGGTTTCATACAAGAGAAATTAGACATCAAAGGTAGTTACGAAATGTAACAAAACAAAGTGTGACAGTTACATTTTTAGATAAAAACTGTTGGTAAGGGCGCTATATTCTTGTGTATAGCGATGGCGCTCTATTTCAATCGCCATTTCAGAAATGGAGGCTTCTTTCTCTATAAAGGAAAAGGCCATTAAACTTCTTTTAATCGGGGATGAAGGAGAACCTTTTACATGCAGTATTTTGTTGGGGAACAATCCAAAATTGAATGCAGTTTTTATGAAAGAGGGTTCCGCTTTATAAGGAACGATGACATTAAAAAAACCATTATCAGTAAGCAATAAGGAAACATTTTTCAAGAGTGCTTCAAAAGAGAGTGAAGTAGTGGAGCGCGCCATGTCCCTTTGTAGATTTCCGGAAGGAACATTTTCGGTATAGAAAGGAGGGTTGGAAATGATAAGATCGTATTTTTCATCCATTTCAGTAGCAAACTCGCTCAGGGAAGCATGGTAACAAAACAACCGGTCGTTCCAAGGGGAGTTCTCAAAATTAGTCACACACTCTTCATAAGCAGCAACGTCTATTTCAACAGCATCTATAATTGATGTTTTGGGGCTTCTTTGTGCTAACATCAAGGCAATCAACCCCGTCCCTGCCCCAATGTCTAAGATCGTTTCAGGAGAATGCTCTAAACCAGTCCAGGCTCCGAGCAATACACCATCGGTGCCTACTTTCATGGCGCAGTTATCTTGCCGGACTTGAAATTGTTTAAAAGAAAAGATATCAGCCATATTGTGACTAATTCAAGTAGAGATCAATCAACCCTTCCGGAGCTTCTACAATTATTTTTTTGTTTGTCCGGTCTACTTTTTTGATAATGTCATCATTCATGGGAAGCAAGAGCGCTTTACCACCATTATCAATCTCAAAAAGGGTTTGTGCAGTGCTGTCGTTGATTGCTGTTATGCTGCCCACTTTCCCGAAATGAATATCTTCTATTTCAAAACCGATAACTTCATGAAAATAGAATTTATTGCCGGACAGCTTGGGTAAAAATTCAAGGGGGAGGTACAGTTCGGACTTCATTAAATGATCCGCTTCTTCTTCATTGGTTACACCTTCAAACTTGATTCGTAATAAATTAGATTTATGCAGTGAGGCAGCTTCAATAAAAAATGGAACCAGGTTATTGCCTAATGCAACAAATACTGATTCCATGCTTTCATATTGTTGAGGTTCGTCAGTATCTAATTTCACTAAAACCTCTCCTTTATAGCTGTACTTTTTAACAATTTTACCGAGATAGAAGCAATCTTCCTTCTTCACCTCAATAGAAATTATTCTGCAGCTTCTTCTTTGTTTTCTTCCGCTTTTACTTCTCCTTCAGCAGGAGCAGCCTCTTCAACAGGGGCTTCTGCTTCAGGGGCAGCAACTTCAACGGCTTCTTCTGTAGTAGCCTCTGCGGTTTTTTCTTCCGCTACCTCTTCAACAGCTTCAGGAGTTTCTTCAGCTGGAGCTTCTGCTTCAACAGCAGTGGCTTTGCGCTTCTCGCTCACTTCTTTTTCTGCTTCAAGCGTTTTTGCTTTGGCATCTGCTTTTGCTTTAGCAAGGGTATCTTCTTTAGAAGCAACGCTTTTTGCTTTTTCTTCTAGCCAAGCGGTAAATTTTTCTTCTGCTTGCACTTCAGTTAGCGCTCCTTTAGCAACACCACCCAATAAATGGTGTTTTAAAAGAACCCCTTTGTAAGATAAAATCCTTCGGGCAGTATCTGTAGGTTGTGCACCATTTTGTAGCCACTTTACAGATCCATCTACATTAAGGTCAATTTGTGCTGGATTGGTATTTGGATTATACGTTCCTAGTTTTTCTAGAAATTTACCATCTCTTTTAGAGCGCGCATCCGCAGCTACAATCCAATAAAAAGGTTTTCCTTTTTTACCGTGTCTTTGTAATCTTATTTTTACCGGCATAGTGTATTAATTTGTGGGGTTCCCGACCCCGGTTATTAATTGTTTTTAGTTTGCCAATGGGCAAAGCGGGTGCAAATATAGAACTTTTCCTGATAAAAAAACGGAAAGTGATCATATTTTATAAGGCCCTAATGGGCTTGTTGATCCGTTGAAGCTAGAAACATTTATAAATGAGGGAAAACAAAGAAAAGAAAGTAGGTTGATAACTCTTTATAAAACCATTTTTCATGCCTTAAAAATATATGTATTTTTATCCCTGATGATGAAGTAATTAAGAAAACAAAGAAAGAAATGTATTTAATCTTCGATACAGAAACAACAGGGCTTCCAAAGCGATGGGACGCACCTGTTAGTGATGTGGACAACTGGCCACGGGCAGTACAAATAGCATGGCAGCTACATGATGAAATGGGTCATATAATTGAGCATCAAGATTACTTGATTCGACCTAATGGGTTCAATGTGCCCTTTGATGCAGAAAAAATACATGGGATCTCGACCGAATTGGCTACAAGTGAAGGAGAAGGACTGAGTATAGTTATAGAAAAATTTAAAGAAGTGCTCTCTAGAACAAAATTTATAGTAGGCCAGAATGTTGGTTTTGACTTAAATGTTATGGGCGCTGAATTTTACAGGGAAGGAGTCGAAAACAAACTAGCTGAATTGCCAGTATTGGATACATGTACAGAAGCCACTGCTGAGCTTTGCCAGATTCCGGGAGGAAGAGGGGGAAAATTCAAATTGCCCACATTGGCAGAGCTCCACAACCATCTTTTTGGAGATGGTTTTGAAGAAGCACACAATGCAACTGCCGATGTAGAAGCAACAGCCCGTTGTTTTTTTGAGCTTATCCGAAATAAGCATTACACCATAGAAGCATTGGATGTGCCTGCTGACTATTTCCAGAAATTCTCACAAGCCAACCCTCAACCTATTGCATTAATAGGGTTGAAGCATATCAACTTAAAAGAAGCCTCTAAAAAATTACGAAAGCAGGCTGAAAAACATCAAGAGAGAAACGAATTATCTCAAAAAGAGATAAATCAGAATGTGGAAGAACTCAAAGAAGTTGATTTTGCACACTTGCACAATCACTCACAGTTCTCCGTACTACAATCTACGTCTAGTATTTCCGATCTTGTTGCAGCGGCAGCAAAGGGAAAAATGCCTGCCGTTGCATTGACAGATGTGGCAAACATGATGGGAGCTTTTCATTTCGTAAAAGCGGTACATACGCACAATAAAACGGCAAAGGCAAAAAATGAAAATGCCATAGCAGAAGGGGCAAGCCCTTCCGAGACAATTATTAAACCCATTATAGGGTGCGAACTCTATGTGTGCGAAGACCATAAAGACCGAACCCGAAAGGACAATGGATATATGGTTGTGTTTTTGGCAAAAAACAAACAAGGCTATCATAATTTGGCTAAAATGTCATCAATAGGCTATACAGAAGGCTTTTATTATGTGCCTCGCATTGATAAAGAGATTATTGAAAAGTATAAAGAGGGTTTGATGGTACTTACAGGAAACTTGTATGGAGAAGTGCCAGGAAAAATATTAAATGTAGGTGAAGCACAGGCCGAAGAAGCCCTATTGTGGTGGAAAGAACAATTTAAAGACGATCTGTACATTGAATTAATGAGGCATGGACAGGAAGATGAAGACCGAGTGAATGAAGTATTGGTGCAGTTTGCCGAAAAACATCAAGTTAAAATAGTTGCGACCAACAATACCTATTACATTAATAAAGAAGATGCCAATGCCCATGATATTTTGTTATGTGTAAAGGATGGTGAAAAACAAACGACCCCCATAGGCCGCGGCCGTGGCTATCGTTATGGACTGCCCAACCAAGAGTATTATTTTAAAGACGGAAGGGCTATGAAGGAACTCTTTAATGATTTACCGGAAGCCATTTCCAATATTCAGGAAATAGTAGCTAAAGTAGCGTCGTTTGACCTAGCTAGAGAAGTATTACTGCCTAAGTTTGCTATTCCTGAAGAATTTCAAGTGCCGGAGGATAAAAATGATGGAGGGAAACGGGGTGAAAACAATTACCTGAAGCACCTCACTTATGAAGGTGCTAAAAAGCGGTATAATGAATTAACAGGAGAGGTTAAAGAACGGTTAGACTTTGAGCTTCAGGTAATTGAAAACACAGGCTATCCGGGATATTTTTTAATTGTGCAAGATTTTATCGCTGCCGCTAGGGCTATGGGCGTTTCTGTAGGCCCGGGGAGAGGTTCCGCAGCAGGTTCTGCTGTGGCATATTGTTTAGGAATTACGAATATAGACCCTATTGCATATGAATTGCTTTTTGAGCGGTTTTTGAATCCGGACCGTATCAGCTTACCAGATATTGACATCGATTTTGACGATGAGGGAAGAAGTAAGGTGATGGATTACGTAATTAATAAATACGGATCGAATCAAGTAGCACAGATTATTACTTATGGAACCATGGCGGCAAAATCTTCCATCCGAGATACTGCGAGGGTACTCGACCTTCCGCTAGGCGATGCCGATAGAATAGCAAAGCTAATCCCAAACCTAAAGCTGGATAAAATTTTTAATTCTGATGCGCAAAAGTTAAAAGAGATCCTTCGTTCTGAAGAGCTGTTAAAAGTAAACGAGCTTAAAAACTTGGCAGAAGGTGATGATTTAGAAGCGCAGACCATCAATCAAGCAAAAGTTTTGGAAGGGTCACTCAGAAATACAGGAATCCATGCATGTGGAGTTATCATAACACCTGATGACATTACCAATTTTGTGCCTGTCGCTACTGCTAAAGACTCCGAATTGTATGTGACACAATTTGACAACGCTGTAGTAGAAAGCGCAGGCTTATTAAAGATGGACTTTTTAGGATTAAAAACACTAACGCTTATAAAAGACACCATTAAAATTATCAAATACAATCATGGCATTGAGCTCAATGCAGATGAATTTCCACTGGATGATGAGAAAACATATGAACTTTTCCAAAGAGGGGAAACGGTAGGAATATTCCAATACGAATCTGCTGGAATGCAAAAATACATGAAGGAGCTCAAGCCAACAGCATTTGCAGATCTCATTGCTATGAATGCACTCTACAGGCCTGGGCCTTTAGAATACATCCCCAGTTTCATCCGTAGAAAACATGGAGAGGAAGAAATTACCTATGACCTTCCTGCAATGGAAGAATACCTCAAAGAAACGTATGGTATTACGGTATATCAGGAGCAGGTGATGTTACTCTCGCAAAAATTAGCCGGATTTACCAAGGGCGAAGCAGATGTATTGCGTAAAGCGATGGGGAAAAAGCAACGTGAAGTCCTTGATAAGATGAAGCCGGCATTTATAAAAGGAGGTACTGAAAATGGACATAATCCCGAGAAATTAGAAAAAATATGGAAAGACTGGGAGGCTTTTGCATCATATGCATTTAATAAATCACACTCTACCTGCTACGCATGGATAGGATATCAAACAGCGTATTTAAAAGCTAATTATCCGGCAGAGTTCATGGCGGCTGTGCTTTCCAATAATATGAATGACATAAAGCAAGTGTCTTTTTTCTTAGAAGAATGCAAGCGAATGGGGATCAAAGTACTAGGGCCCGATGTAAATGAATCTTTTTACAAATTTGCAGTCAATAAAGAAGGGGCTGTGCGTTTTGGAATGGGGGCCATTAAGGGTGTAGGAAGAGGTGCTGTGGAAACCATTGTAGCAGAACGTAAAGAAGGGAAATACAAATCTGTTTTTGATTTAGCGAAACGGATAGATTTGCGGGCAGCAAATAAAAAAGCCTTCGAGAATTTGGCCTTGGCAGGTGGGTTTGATTCATTTACAGAGACACACAGGGCACAATACTTTCATGATGATGGTGATGGAATCTCATTTCTTGAAAAAGCCATTCGGTATGGGGCAAAATATCAAGAAAATGAGAATTCAGCGCAGGTAAGCCTTTTTGGAGATGCCAGTGAGGTACAGATTCCAGAGCCACAAGTTCCACCTTGTGAAGAATGGGGGACTATGGAGAAACTACGTCGTGAGAAAGAAGTAGTTGGCATTTATATATCAGGACATCCACTAGATGATTTTAAAACAGAGCTGAATGCATTTTGTAATGGAGGCGTTTCATTATTTAAGAATTTGGAAAACTATATTAATCATGAAATTTCTTTTGGAGGTGTTGTAACAGATGTTCAGCATAGGGTAGCTAAAAATGGAAAAGGTTGGGCAACTTTTATCATAGAAGATTATACTGACTCACATGAGTTTAGGATATTCGGAGAAGAATACCTCAAATTCCGTCATTTTTTGATGATCAATTCATTTGTCCATATAAAAGCATATATTCGTGAAGGGTGGGAAAATAGGGAGACAGGTAGAAAAGGAGATCCAAGGATACAATACAATAATATACAAATACTACAAGATGTGATGGACTCTTATGCCAAAAAACTTACAATACAACTAGAAGTAAGTAAGCTACAAGAGAAACGGATAGATTCCCTTAAATCACTTTTCAGATTGCATAAAGGCGGACATCCGTTAAGTTTTGTAGTATATGATACAGCAAATGAATTAAAACTTCATATGCCCAGCAGGAAACAGAAAGTGAAAATATCAAATGAATTGTTGAGTGAGCTTGAAAAGCAAGAGGTGTATTATAAGTTGAATTAATCAAGATTCTATAAAGTATCAAAAAACCTAATTGAAGTATAACCAAAAGCAATGTAAGCCTTGTAAGGTTTGGTGAAATATTTGACTAATTTTGTGTAAAGATTCGATAAATTAAAAAAATAAAAAATGGCATTAGAAATAACAGACGCTACATTTGAGGATGTAGTATTAAAAAGTGATAAACCGGTAATGGTTGATTTCTGGGCAGCTTGGTGTGGCCCATGTCGAATGGTTGGTCCCATCATAGAAGAATTAAGCAAAGAATACGAAAGCAAAGCTATTGTAGGGAAAGTAGATGTAGACGCTAACCAGGAGTATGCTGCAAAATATGGAGTTAGGAACATACCGACAGTTTTAGTATTTCAAAATGGAGAAATTGTTGGACGACAAGTTGGTGTGGCCCCTAAAAATACGTATGCAGAAGCATTAAATTCGTTATTATAAAGAAGGCATAACTTAACAAAAGTTAAAGGTTTGGTCATTGACCAAACCTTTTCTATTTTTACTAAGAACCATTAAAAAAGCTTCCTTTATAAATGAAAATACAAGAAGAGCTTCATAAAATTCAATTATATAATAACCTTGAGCTCCTTGCAAATCAGGTAGTGGAAGGCTTTGTTAGCGGGATGCATAAAAGCCCTTTTCATGGGTTTTCTTCAGAGTTTGCTGAGCATAAAATATACAATCAAGGAGAAAGTACTCGCCATATTGACTGGAAACTCTTTGCTAAAACGGACCGGTTGTATGTGAAACGTTATGAAGAAGAAACCAATTTGAGATGTCATCTTATTGTAGATAACTCTTCTTCGATGCACTACCCCAAATTAAAAGAACAATATATAAACCAACTAAACAAAATAGGGTTTGCTGTATTAGCAGCGGCGGCTATGATGAATTTACTGAAGCGACAGCGCGATGCTGTTGGATTGAGTATTTATTCTGACACGTATGATTTCTATGCTCCGGAGAAAGGGAGTGAACGTCATCATCAATTACTGTTGAACGCACTAGAACAGCTTTTATATAATAAAATAAGCCATAAAAAGACGAAGACATATACGTACCTTCATCAAATAGCTGAAAAAATACATAGACGGAGTTTAATTTTTTTGTTTACAGATATGTTTCAAACGGAAACCAATGAAAATGAATTATTTGATGCGCTTCGTCATTTAAAATACAATAAGCACGAGGTTATCCTTTTTCATGTTATGGATAGACAGCACGAACTGTATTTCGACTTTGATAATGATCCAAAACAATTTATTGATGTTGAAACGGGTGAACACATAGATCTTTATGCTGATAATATTAAGGAGCGCTATGAAAAGACGACTGCTGCTTTTTTTGAACGATTAAAATTAAAATGCGCCCAATATCGTATTAAGTATGTAGAGGTAGCCATTGCAAATGATATGAATAAAATACTCAATACATATTTAATAGAGCGTCAAAAATTTGTTTAGAGTTCATTCAATATTTTAAATAAAAATATTTGTGAAGTTAAAATAGCAGTGTATATTTGCACCTGCTTAATGGTAAGCACGTTCTTTATTAGAATGGTCTGGTAGTTCAGTTGGTTAGAATACGTGCCTGTCACGCACGGGGTCGCGGGTTCGAGTCCCGTCCAGACCGCATTTAAGACGTTGTGTTGTTACGAGTAAAGATTTTTACTCGGGTTTATTGTTAAACCAATGGAGAGCTTTTCCAAATCCTATTTTTATTAGGTTGAGGAGGGGCTTTTTTTATTTTTAATAATTTTATAATAACTATTATATCCGATATAAGTGAATGAAGATAAAGAAAATAGTAATCTGAGCTTTTTTAAATCCAATGAATACAGTTGGAGTATTATTCTTATTTCTAGTGTATTCTTAGCCCTTTTTTTATTATTCTATCAGCCTTTTGGGGTTAACAATTATAAACCTGAGAATGATATAGATTTTAATTGGATTATTGGGATGTTTTCTTTCGGTGGTGTACTTTTTATATCATTGTTAATAAATGAAAGAATTATCAAGCCATTTATTAATGTAAAAAGGTTAAATCTTTTTATACCATTATGGATATTGTGGACATTGATTTTTTCAGGGACGATAAATTATTTGTATTACAATTATAGAGGAGGATGGCATGATATAAGCTTAGTAAGTTATCTTTTATACCTGTTTAATTTTTCTTCGATTGTCTTATTTCCAATTATAGGGACTACGTTTTATTTTCGCCACCGTTCATTACGGTTAAATTATAGGGAAATTTTGTATTTGAATAAAGATTCATCAAAAAAGGATCAATTACTGTTTTTGTCAGGAGAATACAGAAACAGTAAGATAGCTGTAGTACCTAAGAATATCTTATATATAGAATCAGAAGACAATTATGCGGCAATACATTATATGGATAACCATAGAATAAAAAAGTACCTGATAAGGTCAACTCTTCATAACCTAAATTCAAATGTTTCTATGGACTTCATTTTTAGATGTCATCGATCATATATTGTAAACATTTTTAACATAGAAGCACTGTTTACAAAGTCAAACAAATACTATCTGTCATTATCTGGTGTAGAAAAAAGAATTCCAGTTTCAGAAACATATTATCATAAGCTCATAAGTGTTATGAAAAAATATAAAAGGAATATTTCTTATTTTCGTGACGAATAATTATATCTTCTAAAAAAAATATAGGATACTTTATTTTGTCTTTTTAGCCTTCTCAAAACTTTTTTCATAAAAAAAGCAAGTAAAACAAACCTGTATTTTGTCGAACATCCCTTTTTCTGTTTTTTCTATGTAAGCACTATCTACAATAGATTATTTTTGAATATAGACTGGAGTAAACTTGAATAGCTTACTATTAACAACAAACCATATGTATGAAATAATCTTGTCAAATTTCTACAATACCAATAAATATAAACATCATTCATGCGCCGCCTTGTATCCTTATATTATTGATGTTGTGAAACATATTGACTAAATAACAATTTAATCATAAAAACATGTTTAAGTTGTGAGTAATTGTCCGAACATGATAAAATGATAGAAGAAAATAAAATCTGAATTAACGGAGAGTCGAATAAAGATCAGGGAATTAGAAGGAGCGATAGAAGAGA